>JAAAOB010000036.1 GCA_009909035.1 Bacteroidota bacterium | reverse complement strand
GATGGCCGGGCTGCCGATGGATAGAGACCACCGGCAACAATTCGTTTTGGGATGACCTGTGGCTGCGCGCGGCCGAGATCGACCTTCTTGTGGCCTGCGGAGGAGACGGAACGGTTCACCGTGTGGGAAATATAGCGGCAGATCAAGAGTGCACACTTGGGGTTATCCCCATCGGGAGCGGGAATGATTTTGCCTTGATGCATGGAATACCGCCATCCATACCGGCGGCATTTGAGATACTTGCCGGAAACATCCGTAGGGAGATTGACCTTATTCACTGCAGCGGTGATGTTACCTGCTGGTGCCTGAATTCTGTGGGGGTGGGATTTGACGGTCTTGCCAATACCCACACCCAAGCGCTAAAAAAAACTCTGGGCCGTGCCGGCTACCTGGCGGCCGGGTTGAAAGCAATCGTCTCGGCAGAGCCGTTCACGGCTGTTGTCGAAACGGACGATGCGGGAAAAGAATCGGCACCCCTGATGATGCTGACAGCTTCCACCGGTTGCAGAGAGGGCGGGCAGTTCATCATAGCCCGAAAAAAAGGTGCTGTTAGCGGCCAGATGAATCTCCTGAAAATTAAAACGATGAGCAGGGCCTCCATGATGTTAACATTTCCTCAATTCTTTTTTCGGGTTCCTGAATACCTGGATGCGGTGGAGCTATCATCCTGTAAAAAAGTTGCGTTGGCCCTGAACCGGCCGGTACATCTGCACGTAGATGGCGAATATCCCGGAAAAAAAGTTGAACAGTTGATGCTGGAGATCTACAGAAAAAAAATACGCATCATGGCACCCTCCGCTTGATGAGAGTCGGTAGCCTGCGATTGATCCTCAGCAACAGCCAAGCCGGGGAGGCGCTATCGAAATGCAAACATCTCCTGTTGATGAACGCCGGTTTATCAGTCACTTGAATATTGAAACTAAACTACTGTAATGTCTACGATAACGTATCAGGTACTCAAAGACTTCCGAAGTCTTTTCTGGCTGTATGAACGCTGAGTCTCTTTTACAATTCTCACTTTTACAAAAAGCACGCAGACTTCGGAAGTTTCCCTTACGACATTTCAGTGTAGACAGAACACTACTGTATCTGGTAATACTCTTCGTATACATAATTCCAGAGCCCGGCCAAATCAGACCCCTTATTGTGAGGGTTTTTTGAGGTGGACGATTTCATCGCATCAATACAGGCGCGTTCACGAGCACTATGAATAGCTTTCAGCTGGTGCTTTGTAGGATTTTCAATCATCTCTTCATACTTCTCTATGTCCTTTTCTTCTTCCATGGATTTACTGTTATCTGAACAATTAAGATTCCAAAAATGATACTATATTGAGAAAAAATAAGTTACTACAATAAACTAAACTACAATTATAACAATTAATTGGCCAAAAATGTTCCGCTATCTAACTCTCTCCCTTCTCATTACCCTTCTGTTCATGGGCTGCAGCACGTCAACAGATACAAACGATAGAAATTTTTCACCTTGCGAAAACGGTACGGTTGAAGGCTTTCCCTGCGAGGGGGTGGATTACTATTCGCACTTGACACCGCAGGAGCTGAATGGTGAACGCCTGAACGATATATGGGGATGGACGGATCCCCAATCAGGTCGTGAATATGCGCTTGTTGGGCTTACGGACGGTGTCTCATTTGTTGATATCACAAATCCGGCAGAGCCGCTGGTCGTCGGGAAGCTCCTGGAGAGTACATCGCAGGATGCCTCGGCGCAGAGTCCGTTAATAGCCAATCATGATGATGAACATGGCTTCAAAGAGGAGTCTGCCTGGCGCGACCTGAAGGTGTTTGAGAACACGATGTATGTTGTGAGTGAGCAGGGGGAGCACGGGCTGCAGGTATTTGACCTTACAAGGCTGCGCAGCGTTCAGAATCCGCCGGAAGAGTTCAGGGAGGATGTGCTCTACTCCCGATTTGGCAATGCGCACAATATTGCCATCAATGAAGAGAGCGGCTTTGCATATGTGGTCGGTTCAACCACCGGCGAAATCTGTGCTCAGCAGGGTGGACTGCATATGGTCAATCTTGGGGACAACCCGCTGGAACCTTCGTTTGCGGGCTGTCATGTGGAGCCTGAAGCCGGTGGCGTGATTCGTGATGGTTATGTTCATGATACGCAGTGTATAACCTATACCGGCCCCGATCAGCGATATGCAGGCGAGGAGATCTGCTTTAGTTCAGCCGAACAGTCGTTTCTGATTTCGAACGTCACAGATAAAGAGAACCCGGCAACAATTTCTAATACAGCCTACCCCGGTGTTCAGTACTCTCACCAGGGATGGCTGACGGATGACCGCCAATATTTTTTCATGAATGATGAAGCCGATGAGCTGGATACGGGAAACAGAACCCGGACGTATGTTTGGGATATGACGGACCTGGAACAGCCGGAATGGCTCGGGTTTTTTGAGCACTCCACCCTATCTGTGGATCATAATCTCTATGTCAGCGGCTCCACAATGTACCAGGCAAATTACACCTCTGGTCTTCGGGTCATCGACATCTCAAACCCGGAGCCCGGGGGACTCTTGCCGGTGGGGTTTTTCGATACTACTCCGGACGACAATCGAGCCGTTTTTGCCGGAATATGGTCTGTTTATCCATTCTTTAACGGGGATAAAGTAATTGTAAGTGATATCGACAACGGCCTGTTTGTGCTTCGGGTTGACCGGTAGAGGGCTGACCGTTATTTCAGCACAACCTCTTCGCGCTATCGGCACATGCAATGCGACTTTTTTTGGGGAACCGGGTATTCCGGAGAGATTCTCGTATATATTTTGTTACTTATCATCGTACAAATACTACGTTCTAACGATTAAAGCGGTCAACACTTGAAACGAATTACACTTCACCCCAGTGGTCCTGAATGCTCACCTGTTGCCTCGGGAGTTTGGCGGATGGAAGAGTGGGATCACTCGCCCCGGGACACCATTGAATGGATTGAGACCTGCCTGGAAGCGGGAATTACAACGTTTGATCACGCCGATGTTTACGGGCAATATACCACAGAATCCCGGTTTGGGCAGGCGTTGAAACTATCTCCGTCACTGCGGCAAAAAATTGAACTTGTCAGCAAGTGTGATGTCTGCATCACCTGCGAAAACCGGCCGGAGAACCATATCAATCACTATAATACCTCGCCTGAGTATATCAGACAATCAGTGGAGCGCTCTCTTCGGAACCTGTCGACCGACCACCTGGATTTGCTTCTGCTTCACAGGCCCGATCCGCTCATGAATGCGGATCACACGGCGGGCGTGCTGGCAGAGCTACAAACAGAAGGAAAAATCAAGCACATTGGCGTATCAAACTTTACCCCATCGCAGGTGAGCCTGTTGCAAAGCCGGCTGGACACGCCCCTGGTCACCAACCAGGTGGAGTGCTCCCTTCTGCACACAGAGCCGTTATTTGACGGCACATTCGACCAGGCGCAGGAGATCCGAAGCCGGCCGATGGTCTGGTCCCCTTTTGCAGGCGGCCGTTTGTTTGCAGGAACCGGCGAGCGCAGCCGGCGAGTAAAGGAGGCCATAATGCCATTAAAAGAGAAATATAGCGCCACTGCCGGTCAAATTGCATTGGCCTGGCTGCTGGCTCTTCCGTGTAAGCCGCAGCCGGTCATTGGCACCGGGAAAACGGATCGCATCAGGGAAGCGGCCGGAGCAGTGGCGATTGAACTCGATCGGCAGGATTGGTTTACGCTGCTGGTAGCCTCTCAGGGACATCCTGTACCTTAAATTAATTTAAATAGCCTGTTATCGCTTTTTTGACCTTGGGCTCAATTTCCGTACATTTTTGGGCTTGAACAGGGAACAAAGTGCGAACAATACGTAGTACGATTACTGATTAACCGAATCATTGTTTATGGATCTTTTTGATAAGCTGGAGGGACGCCCCGGTCCATTAGGGGAATTTACGTCTGATGGATATGGGTACTATACATTCCCGAGACTTGAAGGGCCGCTTGGTCCTGTAATGAAATTTAATGGAAAAGACGTTGTTGTCTGGAGTGTGAATGACTACCTGGGAATCGGGAATCATCCCGAAGTCCGGCAAGCAGATGCAAAAGCCGCGGCCGAGTATGGCTTAAGTGTACCGATGGGTGCGCGTTTGATGACCGGCAATTCAACCCAGCATGAAGAGCTGGAAAAAGAGCTTGCAGACTTCGTCCATAAAGAGGAAGCTCTTCTGCTCAACTATGGATACCAGGGCATTATGAGCGTGATCCACGCGCTGGTGGACCGGAATGATTATCTAATTTATGATGAGTTGAGCCACGCATGTATTGTTGATGGAAAACAGCTGTCGATGGCTGAAAAGTCGGTATTCAAGCATAATGACATCCAAAGCCTGGAGAAACAGCTGGCCCGTGCGGAGCGAAACCGTACGCCGGACTCGTCGATCCTTGTTGTTACAGAGGGTGTCTTTGGCATGACCGGTGATCTTGGGAAACTGAAAGAGATCATCGATCTGAAAGAGACGTACGATTTCCGGCTTCTTGTCGATGATGCCCACGGCCTGGGGACTCTCGGGGCGGACGGGTCCGGCACCGGCACCCAGCTTGGCGTGCAGGACGGCGTAGATATCTATTTTGGCACCTTTGCGAAATCGTTTGCTTTAATTGGGGCGTTTATTGCCTCGGAACCGCGGGTCGTGGAGTTTTTAAAAGCAAATACGCGCAGCCAGATCTTTGCCAAATCACTTCCGATGCCTGTTGTTGTATCGGCACGTGAACGGCTTAAACTGATTCGTCAGCATCCCGAATGGCGGGAACAGCTGTGGAAAAATACGCTCGCTCTGCGCGAAGGGCTGATAGATATCGGGTACAACGTGCTTCCGTCGGAAAGTCCGGTGACGCCTGTACTTACGAAAGGAAGCACGGAGCTCTGCACAACGATTATGCGCACACTACGCGAAGATTACGCCGTATTCGTAAGTGGTGTGGCCTATCCGGTTGTTCCCCGCGGTATGGTTCTGATACGTCTTATTCCAACAGCCGGCCATACCGCGGAACATATCGACAAGACGCTGAATGCGTTTGAATCGATCAAGTCCCTTGCGTTAAAGAACCTGGAAGAACGCGTAACCGCGTAGAACGGTACGGACTGAAAGGAGCGATAGGCCGATGGTCCGCCGATCGACCTCCGTTTGATGCCGGTACCTTGCGCTCGACTGACAGCGGCCGGCGGACAGATTAAAATCGCAACGATACATTTGATCCATGGTTTTACGATTTCTTTTATCAGCTCTGCTTTGTGTCTCCTTTTTTCAGGCCGCAGACCTCCGGGCTCAGTCGGGCTCAGACGAAAAAACAGAATTAACACTTGAGACTATTTTCCTGGAGCCTGTGATTCCGGGCATTCGGCCCTCGCTGTACTCCTTTTCAGCAGATCAGAACGCCATTTACTTTTCATGGAACGACTCATCCTACTACGATACGGGCCTGTATGAAATGGAGCTTTCCGGAAGCGAACCGGTTCCGGTAGATAGTGTCAACAGGCCGGTGCATTCGCCCAATAATCAGCACATTGCCTACACCAAAGATGGCGATTTGTATGTTTCACGAACAGGTGGCAGCGGAGAAAGAAGACTCTTCAAGGCTTTGTTTCCAGTGTACAGCATAACATGGTCGCCGAACAGCCGGCAGATAGCATTTGCACATGAAGGAGAGATCTGGACCGTGGATATTGCACGGCCGAGTATTCACCAAGTTACCAGAAGAAGTGACGGTGAGACCTCTTTCAATCTAAATGGATGGGCTGGTAATAATGCGCTTATCCTCAGTCAGTCTGACTTCACAGATGCACGAACAATCTATTTCCCCGAATATGTAGATGGATTTGTAGAACCCGGCGGTTCAACCCGGGGTATTCCGGCGGTTACACTTTACCACGCTGACGTTGGATCAGGGTCCATCGATACCGTGATGAGCGGCCTCCATCGATCGTCTATTGAAGCATCATACTCCGGCCGGTTCGTGGCCATCGACTCATCGGGAGCAGCGTTAAAAGACCGGGACATCATCCTGCACGATATGCATCGGGGCACAAAAAGCATCCTATTCACCGATTCGACGGATGGCTGGCTGTATGACCGCGAGTTGGAATTTGCTCCCGGATCAGAAAAAATGTTTTTCCTCTCTGAGCAAACGGGATGGAACCATCTCTACCTGGCCGATGCATTAACCGGAGATGTGGAGCAGCTGACCGAAGGCGAGTACGAAATTACATGGGCGGAATGGCTAAGCGATAACGAAATCATCTACGCCAATAATGAAGCTGATTACGGCGAGCGCCACATTTTTATTTTGAATGTTGAATCAGGTGAGACCAAACGCCTGACTACTGAGGCGGCCTATCGCTACCAGTTTAATTTGAGCCCCGACAAATCGAAGCTGATCTACGCGAAAACATTCTTCAATGAACCGTATGAACTGTTTATGATCGACCTGGAAAATCCAGGGGAAGAGATTCAGCTTACGAACTCCGTCCCCGACTCCTTTTACGACATCGACTGGCAGCGGGAAGAGTACGTGCGATTTACCGGGCGGGATGGTGAAACAGAGATCTCCATGTCGGTACTCTATCCCGAAAACTACGATGAGAATCAGACGTACCCGGTGGTTGTGTTTGCTCACGGTGCCGGATCGCTGCAAAATGTCTATAAAGGCTGGTCGAACAACTACTGGCGCGAATATATGTTCAACCAGCTGCTCACACGTAACGGCTATTTTGTGATTGATGTCGACTTCAGGCACAGCACCGGCTATGGGCGTGATTTCCGCGAGGACGTCACCAACTGGATGGGCCGGTATGAAACGATGGATATCGTGGACGGCCTCGACTGGGTGCAGGAAGAAACAGGGGGGACTCTTGACCTCGGGAACGTGGGTATTTATGGCGGCAGCTACGGCGGCTTTATGGCACTGTACACGCTGACGGCTGCCCCCAATCGCTTTCACGCCGGGGCTGCACTGCGGAAGGTAACCAACTGGCGCAATTACTATTATGCAAATCCCTGGTACACACTCCCGCGCCTGGGCGATCCCGTAGCGGTACCCGAGCACTACGACCGAAGTTCACCGCTGACATATGCCGATGAACTGCAGCATCCCGTAATTTTGCTGCACGGACTGATAGACGATAACGTGGGTGCACAGGACGCTTTTCAGTATGCTGAGGAGCTCATCCAGAATCAACATAAAGAGTTTGAGATGATGATCTATCCGTCTGAGCGCCACAGCTTCACCAACCCCAACGCCTGGTATGATGAGTACTCACGGATCTTTCATTTCTTTGAAGAGCACTTGAAGTAAAGAGACTATATCGTGCCGTTTGCCGGTTGTGCTGCCTTTTCTATTCGTTCAGTTATCGGGTATAAGAGTATCCCCGACCTGTAACCTCTTGCCGGCGCCGGCCAACAGGATGCTGTTCTGGCCGAAATAAGCCCCGCGCTGATGTGGGACCGTATTCATATGGGCAAGTGTACGAAGCGGCTCTTTCGGTTCAGTGATATCTCCCGTTGCCTGATCTACGGTTGTTACTTTACACCGCTTGCACGGCTTTCGAATTCCAAGGCTGTACCTGCCGTCGCGGGTGGTTAGCCGGCGCATACGGTTTTCCTCAAACGGCTCAATCCCCTTGATGACAATATTGGGCCTGAACCGGTCCATGGGCACCGTGCGTGAGCCGGCTGTTGTCAAATTTTCGTTCAGGCATTGCAGCGACTCTTCAGAAGTGATCAGAAACGGGAACCCATCGGCAAACGCTGTGTGCGCCTCTTCGCCGTCAAGGTCGGCCGGGTCAACCCTCCGTTGAAATGAGCGGTTAAACTGAACCAGCCGGTAGTGCCGGCCGCTATCCCCGGCCAGCTGTTCCGTGAGCCAGCTGCCGGCCCGGTCCCCTTTATCAAACGCCCGGCAACGATCGCCCCAAACCTCCACCCACACCTCACGATCTTTTCTTGACTCTGTGGGCACGGCTATGGATGTTTCTGCTCCACGGCTTATCCGGAGCTCTGTTTCTGTCAGGTCAACACGGAATTGTGCAAGAAGCGGGATTCTTCTCTGCGTTAGAAAACCGCCCTCCTCTTCAACGATCATCCAGTTGCGGTCGTACTGGAGGCCGCGCTCCGTTACCATGGCTGACTGTAATGAGATGCCCTGCATTGATTTGACCGGGTATACATGAAGTTCCGTAATTTCAGGCATGAGAATATCGAATGGGTTCAGGAGTTGAGAAAAAATTAAAACGTTTCGCGCAGTTCACAGGTTCAGACTTGTAAATGCAAACAATAGATTGTTTAATTAACCTATTTCATATACATGTTTTATAACCATTTAAGTGTACAAAATTTTTTAAAATGAACATGAGAAATATTTAATGGCATGCATCTGCTTCTTTAGTGAACTAATCTTACATTATTGTAGTGTAGAACAAATTGTATTTAAAAATTTCAACAAAGAGAGCTATACAGCAGGTTCTTTAGATTATAGGTATTTATGAGAAGATTACTCTTTATTCTGGCCTCCGTAATTGCTGTTTTCACATTCAGCTGCGACACGACATCACCCGAGTTTGATGAATCCGTTCCCGATGTCTTTGATCTTGAAATCACCATTACACCCGAGGAGGCCGGCAGCGTGAGCCCGTCTGCCGGCGAGTATGTCAGGGGATCCACACTTGAGTTAACGGCGGAGCCGGAGCTTGGGTTTGTTTTCCAGGAGTGGGGAGGCGACCTGAGCGGGAGCCAAAATCCCACCTTTCTACGGATGAGTGAGAACCGGTCTGTAACGGCTGTTTTTGCTGAAGCCGACATCCCTCTTTCCATAGTGGTTACGGGGCAGGGAACTGTCAATCAGCGGATCTTAAGCCAGGTATTTAAAGAGGTGGCCACCTCCGGGCACTCCTCTGGCGAGTCGGCGGCTCAGGACACTCTTTCCCCGGCCGGCCCGGACAGTACGGGCAGCATAAATATTCAGTCGGACGGTGAAATTGAAGGAAATGGTGAGGGCCGGGATCAGCTGCGCCCCGATATGACGGGAGATCATATGTCAGGCGGGCAGCCGGGCCAGATGAAATATAGCGCCCCTCGCCAAAGCCTGGAATCTGCAGCTGTGGATACAGCCACCGTAGAACTGACAGCAGAGCCGAACGACGGGTGGCTTTTTGAGCGATGGGAAGGAGACCTGACCGGAAATCAAAATCCGGACACGCTTGTGGTTAATAAGGAGACAAATATCACGGCTGTATTCCGCGAGGTTGGTGCGATGATCCACTCGCTGGAGCTGAATGCACAGGGCCAGGGAGTAATTGAGGCCGATCCGGACCGGGAGCTTTATGATGAAAATCAACCGGTCACGCTTACTGCCGTACCTGACGAAGACTGGAGATTCTCGGAGTGGCAGGGCGATCTTGAAGGGGCTGAAAACCCGCAAACCCTGGTTATGGACGGCGATAAAAGTGTTACAGCCATTTTTTCTCAAATTGGCGCACCCATCGTAAACATTGTGCAGCAGCCGTCGGAAACAACGGCCGGCGAGGCCATTTCGCCTGCTCCAACACTTCAGATTCTGAACGACCTGGAGATACCTATTGAGGGAGTAACCGTAACAGCTACACTCAACAATACTGAATTTACATCGTCATCCACAGTCGAGTCAGTCACGGATGATCGTGGGATTGCCCGTTTTGATAACCTTGTGATAGAAGAAGCTTCTGAAGAGAATCGCATCGTCTTCAATACGGATAACCAGGACATCTCAAGCATCAGCTCTGATCTGTTTGACGTGGTTCCGGCAGCCCCGGATCCCTCTCTGTCCGAAGCTGATGTGCCGGATGGAGTGGCCGGTGAAACAACGACGATCTCCATCACGCTGCGCGATTCATTCTCCAACCTTGTGGATGGTGCGTCAGACGCACTGACGGTTGAGGTGAGCGGTGCAAATAGTGAAACGCTGTCGGTAACTTCCGCCCCTGAAGCCGGAGTCTATACCACCTCCTACACACCACTCAACTCCGGTGATGATGCGATCACGATTATGGTAAACGGGTCCAATATTTCAGGAAGTCCATTTACCAGCAGTGTAACAACCAGCGATATCAGCAGCAGTGAATCATCCGTTTCTGCAGAACCGGTTGAGCTGGTGGTAGACAACAACTCCACGGTGACAATCGAGCTTCGGGATGCTGTGGGTAATGCCATTAGCGGTCTGTCGAACTCCGATTTCGATGTGGATATTAGTGGCAGCGGAGAAGAGGGAGCCGTTAGCGAAACCTCAACCTCCGGCAACTACCAGTTCAGCGTCACCAATAAAATTGCGGAACAGGTTACCGCAGAGGTCCGTGCTGATGGCGTAGCGCTGGACGACACTCCCCAAATTACATTTACTCCCGGCGCCCCGGACCTTCTTGCGATACCGGCAGGATCACAGCCCGGAACATCTATTGCCGGCCAACCGGTCACCAACTCCCCAACGGTGAGGATAACGGACGAATTCGGCAATAATATTCCGGGTCTCCAGGTCTCCGTCGAGGAGCAGGGCGGCCAGGAGTTTGCCTCAGGTGCGCAGACGCTCACCACAAACAGTAACGGCCGCGCAGTGTTTGATGATCTGGTTATTAACGATGCAGGCAGATATAATCTCGTATTTACGGCCGGATCTCTCACGGCAACATCGAATGCCTTTAATGTGAACCCTGCCGATGGCAACGCCTCTGTAACCACGGCAGATGTACCCAATGGTGCCGCGGGCGACCGAACCGCAATCACGATTACCGTGAGGGATGCGTTTGGAAACCGGGTGGAAGGTGCTGCAGGCGATCTCTCCGTAAGCGTTAGCGGGGCAAATTCAGGCGCTTCCGTTGAGAATATCAGCGATGATGGTAATGGTGTTTACACTACGGGGTACACGCCCACATCAAACGGCACCGATCAGATCACAATTGAGCTGAACGGAACCGCAATAGAGGGCAGCCCTTTCACAAGCGAAGTGACCACCAGTGAAGCCGCGATTGTGCTCATTGAAGTACAGCCCGGCAACACAACGGCAGGTGCCACTGTTACCGGGCCACCATCCGTGCTGGTTACGGATGATCTGGATAACCCGGTAAGTGGTATAGAAGTGGTTGCAACCGCGCAGGGTCCCGGCTCATTTGTGAACAGCACGACAACTGTGACTACCGGAACGAATGGAATTGCGGTATTTAGCAATCTTGTGCTTCAAGCGGCCGGAAGCTACACTATTGAGTTCAACGCCATCGGCGTGAGCGACAACATAGAATCGGGCTCCTTTAATGTAGCTGCCGCAGCCGCGGATGACCTGGTCATTGAATCCGGAAACAACCAGAGTGGAACCGTAACGGAAGCCCTGAACGATCCATTTGTAGTGAGCGTAACAGATCGATTTGGCAATCCTGTATCAGGAGAAGCCGTCAGTTTTTCGATTACCGGCCAGCCTGCAGGAGCGAGCGGACAGTCGCTGAGCAGTACATCGGTGAATACAAACGGATCGGGCGAAGCCAGCAGTACACTTACGCTGGGTGACACGCCGGGCAACTACTCGGTGGAAGCCTCTGTTAGTGGTGTGGGAACTGTAATCTTTGGCGCAACTGCCAATGCAGGTGCTGCCGAATCTTTTGACTTCGACAATATCTCGTCGCCGCAGACGGCCGGGGAACCGTTCAATATTTCAATTACAGCACTCGACAGCGAAGGCAACAGGGCCACCGGGTACCAGGGTTCCGCAACCTTAAGTGTTGAATCAGGCTCTATCAGTCCAAACAGCATCAGTTTTACGAATGGCTCTGCCTCGGAAGATGTGACACTGGATGAAGCAAGGGATGATCAGCGTACTACAGCGGAAGACGGCTCCATCACCGGAACATCCAACGCCTTTGATGTGGAAAGCGGTAGTATTGTTCCGCTCAACTCAGATGTAAATGCTTCCCCAACAACACTACAGGTTGGAAACTCATCAACCCTGAGCATTCAACTGCGCGACGGAAACGATAACGTAATAAGCGGATTATCTGATTCAGATTTTACGATTGAACCAACCGGTAACGCAACAGCGGGCACTGTAACCGAATCAGGTTCAACCGGCAATTACTCAACAACCATCAGCAACAACACGGCTGAACAAGTGACCATAACCGTATCCGCCCTCGGAGTGGAAATTGGCACGGTTTCAATCACGTTTACGCCTGGCGAGGCAGAAAACGTAAATAAAGAATCCGGGGACGACCAGACTGGCAGCGTGAATGAGCCGCTTCCTGGTGATTTTGTGGTGAAGGTGACCGATGCGTTTGGTAATGAGATTTCGGGAGAAACGGTTTTTTTTTCCGTAACGAATAACGCGGGTGGATCTGACGGAAGCCTGAGCAACACTCAGGATCAGACCGATTCCAACGGGTTGGCATCTACAACATATACACTGGGCGATGCCCCGGGTGAGTATGCCGTAACGGCATCAGTTAACGGCGGAGGATCGGTGGACTTTACGGCAACGGCACAGACCGGTTCCGCCTCTCAAATGTCGATCACCACACAGCCTTCGAATACCACGGCCGGAGATGCGATCAGTCCCGCACCGGAAGTTGAGGTGACCGATGATTTCGGAAATCCGGTAGAGGGTATAAGCGTTACAGTAAGCCTGGGAGGGGGAAGCTTTAATGCGGGCACCACCACGCAATCGACAAACAGCTCAGGTGTAGCAACCTTTTCAGGCCTGGTTATCGAAACGGCCAATACCGGCTACTCGCTGACCTTTAACGCGGCTACCTCGGGGGTATCAAATGAAACGTCGAATACATTTGCCGTTACTGCCGCAGGCGCTGATAATGTGACCATCGAATCGGGCAACAACCAAACCGGTAGCGTCAGCGAGCAACTGTCCAGTGATTTTGTGGTGAACGTAACCGACACCTTTGGTAATGAAGTATCAGGAGAAACCGTCAGTTTTTCGATCTCGGGTACGCCATCGGGATCAGACGGAGCCTCGCTGAGTGCTGCCTCTGACAATACGGACGGTTCGGGCCTGGCGTCCACACGCCTGACGCTGGGCGACACGCCGGGCACCTACACCGTGGATGCATCCGTGACGGGAGCGGGATCGGTCACCTTCAGCGCGGAGGCGCAGACCGGATCGGCCTCGCAGTCAGCGATCACCACGCAACCGTCGAACACCACAGCGGGCAGCGCCATCAGCCCGGCCCCGTCCATAGAGGTAACCGATGACGCCGACAACCCGGTAGAGGGTATCGGCGTGACCGTGAGCCTGCAAGGCGGCAGTTTCAATTCCGGGACAACTACTCAAACTACAAACAGTTCCGGGATCGCCAGCTTTTCGGATCTTGTCATTAACGCTGCGGGTAGCTACAGCCTGGAGTTTGATGTTCTTGCAACCGGCGTACCGTCTCAGACGTCGACCTCGTTTGATGTTACGGCGGCGGATGCCAACAGCGTGGCCATCGAATCGGGGAACAATCAGTCTGCCAGCGTCAGCGAGCAACTGTCCAGTGATTTTGTGGTGAACGTAACCGACACCTTTGGTAATGAAGTATCAGGAGAAACCGTCAGTTTTTCAATCTCGGGTACGCCATCGGGATCAGACGGAGCCTCGCTGAGTGCTACGTCTGACAATACGGACGGTTCGGGCCTGGCGTCCACACGCCTGACGCTGGGCGACACGCCGGGCACCTACACCGTGGATGCGTCCGTGACGGGAGCGGGGTCAGTCACCTTCAGCGCGGAGGCATCCGCCGGTGCGGCCTCCTCGTTCAGTTTTGACAATATTAGTTCACCAAAAACGGCAGGTCAGCCATTTGCCATATCCATCACTGCGCTCGATGGTGCAGGGAATACGGCAACGGGTTATAACAGTACTGCGAACCTATCGACTACGGCCGGGTCTATCACACCCGCTACGGCAAATTTTAACAGTGGAGAGGTATCGCTTAGTGTTGACGTTAGTGAGACGGGAACGGATCAAACAATCACCGCGGAAGATGGATCAATCACCGGAACGTCCAACACGTTTGATGTGGAATCAGGCAGCGTAAGTGCTGTCAACTCAAGCGTGTCTGCATCTCCTACGACACTTGATGCGGGAACAAGCTCTACGCTGACAATTGAGCTGCGAGACGGCAGCAATAACCCTATAAGTAGTCGCGCCGGCGATATTGTTATCAATCCAGGAGGAGATGCCACAACAGGTCCAGTGACCGAAGACGGATCCACTGGAAATTACCAGGCCCAAATCAGCAATACGACAGCTGAAACGGTGAACGTGAGCGCGAGCATAGATGGTACCACCGTAGGCGACGTAGACATTACGTTTACGCCCGGTAATGCCGAGCAAATTTCAGCGTTTACGATCGCCAGCAATGAAATTTCTCTGGATGGCAGCACGAGTGTGACGGCAACGGTTTTGGATGGCAACAGCAATCCCGTGCAAGGCGTAACCGTAAGCTTTAGCAGCGATGAACCCACGAGGGCCACCGTGGAGGCGTCTTCAACAACCGATACCAATGGAAAAGCAACAGCGCAGGTTACGGGAGCCAACAACGAGGCCGGAAACGTGGTTATTACCGCCTCTATAGATAACAGCGATTCCAACGTGGACGTGAGTGACACCGAGACCGTTACGCTGACCGTCAGCGCCGGTTCGGCCGATGCGGGCACATCGTCTATCGTGGCCGATCGGACGAGCAACGTGACGGCAGACGGCACGGATGCATCCACCCTTACAATAACAGTCCGGGATGCATCGAATAATGAACTGAGTGGCGAGGATGTCTTTTTTGATATCACGGGCGGCACCGGGTCACTGAGCAGCGGGCCCTGGACGACAGATACGAACGGGCAGGCAACGGCAACACTGACCTCCACGAATGCCAATACCGTGGAAACGACCGGGTACCTGGGCACGAATGCATCAGGTAGTGCGGTTGGATCTGTAAGTGTGGACTTTGTTCCCGGCGATGCGGATGCCGGGCAGAGTGAAATCACGGCCGATGACGCCTCGATTCCTGCTGACGGCTCCTCAACGACAACGATCCGCATGACGCTGAAAGATGCCAACGGCAATGAGCTCACGGCAGGCGGAGATAACGTAGGCCTGACCACTGATGCCGGAACGCTGCTGAGCTCAATCACGGATAACGGAGACGGGACATACAGCCAGGATCTGCAGTCCTCTACCACTGTAGAGACGGCAACAGTAGAGGGAACCGTGGATGGCAGCCCAATTGGAACGGTAACGGTAGATTTTGTGACCGGCGCTGCTTCCGAAATGACGGTCGACACGCAGCCGCTGCAGAGTACGGCAGGCCAGGCGATTTCAGGTCCCCCATCTGTGCTTGTAACGGATTCGGGAACAAACCCCGTGAATGGAGTAGCGGTTACAGCGTCGCTGAACGGGGCGGCCCTGACCGCAGGCAGTACTGACGAGGTTTCGACGAACACAAGCGGCATTGCGGAATTTACAAACCTGGTAACCGAGACGGCGGGAACCGGCTACACACTGGCCTTTGATGCCGATGCCGCCGGTGTGGATAACGTTGACTCGGACCCGTTTGACGTGGTTGCAGGCAGTCCCGCCAGCGTTTCAGCTCAGGTTGATAACGGCACGGCGCTGGCCGACGGAAGCGATCAGCTTCAGTTCACCGTGACCGTAGAAGACGCCAACAGCAACCCGGTATCGGGCGTATCTGTTGACGCAACAAATAACGGCAGCGACATTTCGTACCCAAGTGGTACATCTGTTTCGACCGATGGTTCCGGGCAGGCCACATTTAATGCCACTTCAACCACGGCTCAGCCGAACGTAGACTTTACCTTTACCGAGCAGGTGAACAGTAACAGCGATTCAGCACTGGGTAGTTTTGAGGATAACTCAGATTTTAGCCTTACAGATCCCGGCACGCAAACATCCGGCGTGGAATTTAATGTAGAGATTACCGGAGCACAGGACATTGCCGGTAACGCGCTGGACGGCTCAGTCAACGTAACGGTAAACAGCGATCAAGACGGTGACGTCCATGACGCGGCGGTGACCTTCACCAGCGGATCGGCCAGTGTGCCCGTCACGCTGACGACGGTAGCCGAACATACGCTAACGGTAAACGTGGATGGCGTTACGGATGATAAAACCATTCAGGTAACGGTCAATTAGATTCCCTCAAACTTAACAGGGCGCTTTTCGCCGGCGGGGATGGCCAGATCAAGCCGGTTCTGCGGAGGCGGAAGCTGGCATGTTGTAAACGGATTGAAGGCACACGGCATGTTGTACGCTTTATTAAAATCGAGGGTCAGATAGCCGTCATCATTTGGAAAATCAACAATCATGTAGCGGCCGGCCTGGTAGGTTTCGGTGCGGTTGGTGGAATCGGCAAACATCAGGAACAGGCCGCTGGAGGATTCAAACGCATCCAGCGAGTGGAGGTCTTCATCAATACGGAACTCCACGCGTCCCGGTGAGTAGCGGTCGACCACCTCCCCCTGAACATTTACAATTTCAATATTCTTTTCTTCCGGATGATGGACAAACCGTGCGTTCAGGTGCCACTCCGGCTTCAGAGGATATCGCGGAAAACCGTCAAAATTGTCCGCTTTCGGCGTGTTCATGCTGAAAATTTTTACCCCCCGCTGATCGCCACGCTCATCAATAAACCAGGTGAGATCGCCGTGCCGGGCGTGGATCCGCTCCTCAATCTCATCCCCGTTCATCTGTAGCTGCCGAACCGGCTCTCCGTTGTGCCGGATCTCAACGCCATCGGCCACCCTCATGGTAACCTCCCCGTCTTGCAGGGTAAAAGTTCCGGCGCGTTCAGGAATCGATCCCTCCGGGAAACGAACATCCACATCCCCACTGCTTCCAAACGTGTTTTCACCCTCTTCAAACCAAATTAAATTCTGCAGCCGCAGCCAGCCCGTTGTATCGGTGAGGACCCCAATCCTGTATTCCTGCCACTCCCGGATGGATTGTTCGTAGTTTTCAGGGAGAGGTTCAGGACCGAGATCATACTCGGCATTACATCCGATCATTAAAAAGGAAAAAAGTAAAACAAAGAGGATGGGATAACGCATGAATTCCAAGTTTTGAGAGTTGAATCGTTAACGAAGGTATGGATAAAACAAAGTCCCTTCCATTCCTCGGGCCGCTTTTCGCCGGCTGAGATGGCCAGGTCGAGGCGGTTTTGCCGTGGTGGCAACTGACATGTAGAATAAACGGTGTAGGCACACGGCGGATTGTAGAGCTTGTTAAAGTCGATGATGGTACGGCCATCTTCCTTCGGCGGATCCACATACATATAGCGGCCAGCGGGGTAGCTGTCGGTTTGATTGGTTTCATCACCAACAATTACAAAAAATTGATCCGTGCTGCTTTCCAGGACGTCCAGCGTATAGTCGGCACCGTTCACCTCAAACCGGAGTGTGCCGGGACTAACCACTTGGTCGGTCTGGCCGAGAACGTTGGCAATCGGGATCGTTGCGCTGTCGGGATGCGGTTCAAACCGGGCGTTCAGGTGCCATTCGGGATCAACAGGAAAACGCGGGAATCCGTCGAACCGGTCGGCTTTTTCATTGTCTTTATTGTACAGCCGTATCGCAATCAGGTCCTGGCGCTGAATGACAAACCATACAAGCGGGCCGTGCTCAATTTCAGGTGCATCGGTACCGTTAAAAATTGTCATTTTATGGACCGGCTCCCCGTTGTGAATCAGATCCACACCATCAGCCGCTTCCATCACTACATCTCCATTTTCGAGGGTAAATGTTCCCGCGTATTCGGGAATTGTACCATCAGGGAATTGTACATCACGGCTGCTGCCGCTTCCAAAGCTGTTTTCCCCTTCATCCAGAATGTGCATGCCGGCAAGGCGAAGCCAGCCGGTGGGCTCTTTCAGAGTTTCGATTCGGTCCTCCTGCCATGAACTGAGTTCCTGTTCGTAATTTTCAGGAACGGGAGCGGGGCCTGTTTCCGGTTCGGAATGGCTGCAGGCAGCTGCGCTTAAAATGATCAGGAGCAGTAATGATACGATAGCTTTCATAGTGAAAAAGAGAACGGGTCGTAATTTTTAAAGAATTAGAAAGGTAGTCATTCTACAGACTCAGGTACACTTTTTTATTTGTAATGATTAATTGGAGATTTCCGCGTTTACTTGTTGTAGTCTATTGAGGGGTGTTCCACTGTCAGCCAATGGAGGAAGTTTTTCTTGTTTACCGACCAAGAGAATTGGGGACTTAA
This sequence comes from Bacteroidota bacterium, assembly GCA_009909035.1. Lineage (GTDB taxonomy): Bacteria > Bacteroidota > Rhodothermia > Balneolales > Balneolaceae > SW132. Next base: position 58,713 of record JAAAOB010000036.1, on the reverse strand, counting down.
ACCACATGCGTTCAAAACAAAAAACCCCGGCGAACCGGGGGGTTGTATAGTTAAAAATTCAGGGAGAAAAAGCGCCAGTTATTTACGGCTCTTAAATTTTTTCTTCTTGGTTTTACCGCCGGTAAACGGCTTGTAAAACGGCTCATCTTCGCGATTTTTTTCGCGGGATTTCCGTTTTTTCGGGCGCCTGTCTGATGACCCGTTCCGGGAATCCTGAGAGGTCGCCCGGGGTTGCTTCCGGGAAGAGGCAGAGGAACCATTGGATGTAAATTCAGGAAGTCTGTCTCCCTGCTGCAGTTTCAGGATGGCGGCGGCCACCTCGATCGGGGTAAACTTGTCGGATGCCAGGCCCTCCACCTGTTCGATAAACGGACGCAATCCGCCTGCTTCCAGCGTTTGGCTGATTTTTTGATGCAGGGCATCCATTTTCGATGCCTTCACATCCTGGTCGGATGGCAGGGGGATCGTCTGGAGTTCAATTTTCAGATTCCGCTCAATATACCGGAGGTTTTTATTTTTCCGTCCGGATGAAAATGTATAGGCAACTCCCTTACGTCCCGCACGTCCGGTTCGGCCGATCCTGTGAACGTAATATTCCGGGTCCTGCGGCACATCGTAGTTAAACACCACGTCAATATCGTCCACATCCAGTCCGCGGGCGGCCACATCCGTTGCAATCAATACATCCACCCTGCCGGTTCTGAATTTGTTCATCACTTTGTCGCGCACATTCTGGCTCATATCGCCGTGCAGCGCATCGCTCGAGTATCCACGAGACTGCATTTCACCCACAAGCGAATCGCATTTCCGCTTGGTGTTGCAGAAAATCAGTGCCAGTTTATAATCATTGATATCCAGCAGGCGGCAGATGCCTTCCGTGCGCATCGAATCGCGCGCTTCCACAATGTACTGCTCGATGCCATCGGCGGCCGGGGCTTTGCCCTCCACTTTGATCATCTCCGGGTCGGCGAAATAGCGTTTCATTATGCGCTTGATGTCTTTCGACATGGTGGCAGAAAACATGATCGTCTGCCGGCTTTCATCATCGTTGGAAAACCCGAGGATCGTTTCGATATCATCCCGGAACCCCATGTTCAGCATTTCGTCGGCCTCATCCAGGATCACCATCTTCAGGGCGTCCAGCTTCAGGGTGCCGCGCTTCAGGTGATCAATCACGCGCCCGGGGGTACCCACGACAATCTGGGTGCCTGATTTAATCTGCTTGATCTGCCGGGAGATCGGCTGACCTCCGTACACCGGCGTGACATGTACGCCTTTGATAAATTTTGCCAGCTTGATAAACTCGCCGGTTACCTGCACGGCCAGTTCGCGGGTGGGGCACATCACGATGGCCTGTACGCTGCCCGATTGCGGGTCGATCTGTTCGAGGACAGGAATGGCAAACGCGGCGGTTTTACCGGTGCCGGTTTGAGCCTGTCCGGCCACATCTTTTCCCTGCATAATGGCGGGGATGGCGGCGGCCTGGATTTTCGTTGACGTTTCGAAACCCATCTCTTCGATAGCTTTCAGGATGGATGCACTGATGCCAAGATCAGCAAATGGAGTTGTATTCACGGTATATAAGAATTAAATCATTCAATGCCGGTACGTTGATCCGGCCGGATCGCCCGCTTTTCGGGACTCGATCGTCTCCCTCATCATGGTTGCCGGAACTGTACTCTCTTACTCTTAACTGAAAGGAAGGGGAACGATACGAGCAATAATCATCTGTGGGAAGAGCCGCTAAACGTGCGGCTGTAAATCAATAAGCCTCAAATATACGGATAATTATCGGATAGAAATAATGGAGATCCCGAGAATGGATATTTTCTTATCTAAATTGGTGCTCTCAGATTGCTGATAACTACAACGGCTCATCACTCAAGCACCTCAAAACGTGTACTTCGATTCTTGGTCTGTGAGGTGTTTACATCGGTAATCTGTACGCGCAACTGGTAAAGACCGGGGTTTAGGTCCGCGGTTTCAATTTCGAGATCTTCAATCAGCCGGGGCTGTTCACTTGTGAAATTCAGCGTCAGGATAAATTCAGCCTGGTCGGTGAGGATGTCACCATTTTCATCCACCGGTAAGATGCGGTAGGTCAGTTCGAACCGGGAAAATCCGTTCGGTTGAACCGCGAGGTTATAGACTTCAAAATGAAGGACCAGCGTCTCCTGGAATGGGACGGTTTGGTTATTGGCTACAACAAACGGAAACATCTGGTTGCTGCTGGCCAGGCTGTCCTGGTACCCGAGCACCAGGTCGGCAAGCTGCAGTGAATCGGGGTGGGTCCGGAGCGGTGCCGGTTCCCGGTAATGAACACTGCCCAGCCCCCGGGTGTGTTGCGGGTACGGGGTGTCCGCAGCCGTGTGCAGGGACTGCGGATCCTGGTTAATAAGTTCGGCAGAGACCGATTTTTGAGCGCGGCCGGTGTGCCCGGATGTGAAAATCGATACCGCTCCCGGTTTTCCGCCGTTACGCTCCAGGGAGAATCCGGGTTCGTCCCTATCCCGGCGGATGATATTCCAGTTTTTGTCGTACTGTTGCAGGCTATGCTCAAGGCTGTAATTCGTGAGCAGGCCGGGCACCGAATCAACCGATCGCAGCTGTTCAAGTGTAACATCCGCCGGACGGTTCCTGGAGAAGTCGATCATAAACGCTTCGTGGGGGTTGCTCTCTAAGAACGTAACAAGATATGGGGTGTTCTCATCATCCAGGAAGCGGTACTGGTAGACGTTAACGGGGATTTGGGGAATCTTGGTTTCGATTGTGGAGAGCTGGCGTGGCGCCTGCAGTGTTCTTTTTTGGATTAATTCGCTGTTCTCCGATTTAAATTGAAGGTCCAGGCCCGAGTAGACGTCGCGGTTCTGTTCAAGCAGCCGGTCACGAAGGTTGTTTAGCCGGTTGGTGAACAATGGGTCGATCTCGCTGAGCTGTTCATAGTAGAGCATCTGCAGCATCAGGGCCGGCGTAATTCCGGCCCGCGTAAACCGGACAAGGTCCCGCTTCTCGAACGCATCAACATTGAAGGCTTGCGGCGGAATAAAGTCATCCACCGTCTCTTGCAGCTTAAACTGGTTGTCCCTGATATCGGTGCCAAAAATGAATGGGATGGAGGTGCCGTTGCTGATCGCAAGATCGTCGTAAAACCAAATTTCATATTCCGGGTACTGGTGGAAATCGTACACTGCAAACTCCAAAGCTTCCGCCTGGGCTGCAGAAAGGTCGGCCGAGGAGCTCCGGTCCGGGTTCATCTGGTTCATTTCACGCTCCTCTCGCGGGCTATCGCTGCCGGGAAGGACCTGGCGTTCAAGCCATCGCCTGACGTTCATCTCCTGCAGGGTCAATATTCCGGTGGCGACGCGGTCCGGCTCGCCATAGCGGATAAAAACGAGCGCCCGCTCATCGGTTCCGTATATGGTAGACCTGTTTTTTGTGAACCGATTTTGCGCCTCAGCAATGCGCTGCCAATGCTCTACTAACCGCTCATTTACCGTGCGTGATGGAGAAGGATCCACCTGGATCCAGTAGCCTCGCATGTCGGGATGCAGATCATCATGCTCCTCCTCCCACCAGCGAGTCCACTGCCGGTACATGCCGTCTCCAATGAGCGGTTTTAATCGCTCAATTTCCTGGCGAAGCGCAATTCGGCTGTTGACCCCGCTTCCGCGAAGGATTGCCGCGTAGTACATCTCGGTGGCGGTTTCGAAGTACTTTTCAAGGTCCTGCTTTGATACTACACGGATATATTCAATGCCTGTTCGGGAATCCACCCGTTCAGATTCGTCGTAGCTGCTCTCCCATATGTGCAGTGCGTCTTCAACGTGACCGCGGTAGAGCTGTTCAAGCCCCCGCTCGTAAGGAGACTGTGGCTGGGCATTCGCGGTTAGCGGGCCGTACAGCAGGCAGCAGGCAATCAGTATAATGTATAGTTTCATGGAGTTGAGTACCACGGCAAATGTGTCAGCCTTTAAAGGTTACGTCAAAATACAATCTTCCAGTTAAAACAGACAGTCCAAGAGAGAATCTATTCAGCTTTTTACAGAAATCGGCTCAAAATGAACTGCAATTTTTAGTACATTAAAGCTTATAAACATTCAGAATTTTATGCCCCAAAACTACAGAGCCCTAACCCGCACATATCGACCTCAGAGTTTTGAAGACATCGTCTCGCAGGAGCATGTCAGCAATACGCTGAAGAACGCCATCAAGCAGGACCGCCTCTCCCACGCCTACATGTTTTGCGGGCCCCGGGGAGTGGGGAAAACGACGATGGCGCGTGTTTTGGCCCGAACCATCAACTCCATTGACACAGAGGTGGACGGAGAGTCGCTGAACCAGACGCTGAATGTTGTTGAAATTGATGCGGCATCCAATAACAAAGTGGACGATATCCATCACCTTCGCGAAAGCATTCGCATACCGCCGCAAAATGGCCGGTACAAGGTGTTTATTGTAGATGAGGTCCACATGCTGAGTAAGGCGGCATTCAACGCGTTGCTTAAGACCCTGGAAGAGCCGCCCGCCCACGCCATTTTTATTTTTGCCACCACGGAGCCGCACAAAGTACTGCCGACGATCCTGTCGCGCGTGCAGCGGTTTGATTTTAAGCGGATCAGCGTAGATGAAATTGTGTCGCGTCTCCAGGCGATCTGTAAAAAAGAGGGAATTATGATGGATGAGGAGTCGCTCCACGTCATTGCCAAAAAGGCGGATGGGGCTCTTCGGGATGCACTCGGGCTGATGGATCAGGCAATTGCATTTTGCGGCGAGGAGATTCAGTACAACGAGCTGATCAAAGCACTCAATGTTGTAGGGGGCGAGCAGCTCTTCCGGTTTCTTGCCGCGGTGGAGAACAAAGACGCGGATGCAGGCCTCAAACTCGTGGATGAGCTGATGCGGGCCGGGGTCGACATCCAGGAATTTTTATCAGCGCTGACGGAACACCTTCGGAATCTGTACGTGGCGCTCAACTCCAGCCGCATGTACCTGGTGGATGCCACTGCCGATACCAAACAGCGATACGCGGAGTCGGCAAAAGCGTTCAGCGAGGAAGACCTGATGAGAATGCTCCACATGGTGAGCGAATCGCAGATGAAGATCCGTGATGTGCAGCAGCCCAGGGTTCATTTTGAAATCCTGATGCTGAAACTGATTCATATGAACCGCTCGAAGGAACTCAACGCGCTGATTGAGGAGCTCCATCACGTAAAAAAAAACGGCAGGATCCAGGTAGCTGACACATCCCCGGAAGATCGTGATCATCAGGATCAGGATGAAGAATCACCTGTCGATGCAGAACCTGCAAGCGACGCAGGAGACAGCCGGGACGAGAACAGCAGCATGGATGACGCTCCGGCTGTACGCGAAGATCCCGGTGCTGACCGTCTTGAAGAGGCGGAGCACTCCACACGTGGTGATGGCAAAGAAACCGGCGACGAGGCTGAAGCGGAAGGGTCACCGGATATCCGGGCTGAAAACGAGGTAAAGAATGACCCTGAATCTTCAAAATCCCACACTTCAGGTTCTGCGGGTGGTGCGAAAAACGGAGCTGAGCACTCCGATGATAGCGAAATGGATGATTTCATGATGGTCAAGCCGGCCCTTGGGTTTGCAGAGGGCATCAGCTCAACTCGTGGCGTCCGTAAAGAGGAAGGGGCGGTGGATACGCTGACCGAAGAGCATGAGCCGGAATCCGAGCCGGTGGAGCTTTCAGGCGTTGAAGATGTAGAGAAGCACTGGGATGTCATTAAAGAAGAGGTCAAGAAAAGCGCCCCTCACATGCTCTATTACCAGTTACTCAGGGTTCAGCTAAAAGATCTGGAAGGAGTAAAACTAACGGTATCGGCCGACAGTGAGTTTGCCACCAATATGTTTGATGAAAACCAGGAGCTGCTCTCAGATATTATGAAACGGGTACTCGGGGTTCGGATCCGGATTAACTGCATCGTGGAGCGCTCCGAAAAGAAAAAGGAAACGAAGAGTCCCTACGAACGTTTTAAGGAATTGCAGAAGAAAGATCCGCACCTGAAGTCCGTTGTAGAACTATTCGGCGCTGAACTTGATTATTAAGCAGGATGCCCCGGAATTTATCTAAGAATCATAAATTACAATTTAACAAAAGGAAAAGCAGATGAGTGATTTTAATATGGCCGATATGTTCGGCAAGTTTCAGGATATGCAGCAGAAAATGAAAGAGGTTCAGGATGAACTTGATGATCTGATTGTGGAGGCTGAAGCCGGCGGCGGCATGGTAAAGGTAAAAGCCAACGGCAACCGGAAAATTGTGTCCATCGACCTGGATGATGACGTGATCGACCCGGAGGATAAGGAGATGATGGAAGACCTGGTGGTGGCCGGCGTCAATAAAGCGCTCGACAAAGCCGAGGATGCCGCAAAAGAAAGAATGCAGGATGTCTACAAAGGAATGATGCCCGGCGGCGGCATGCCCGGCGGTATGGACCTGGGGAAGCTGGGACTCTAAAAAACGTTTCTTCAATAATGGTGATTGATCGTCAACTCATCCGTTGTTGTTCATCTTCAAAGAAAGGTATAGATGCAAATCACATCTGAAGCGCTTGAACGCGCCATTGAAGAGCTGGCAAAACTGCCGGGCACAGGCAGGAAATCTGCACAGCGCATGGCCATCCATCTTTTAAAGCAGAGCGATGAGCGGGTGTTGTCTCTTGCGGATGCACTGGTTCAGCTCAAAAAATCTGTACAGCGCTGCTCTGTCTGCGGCACCATTACCGACAACGATCCCTGCGCTGTCTGCAGCAACCCGAAACGCCAGAACGGCGTGGTTTGCGTGGTAGAGGAGTTCCAGGATGTCTACATCATCGAAAAAACGAATGAATTTCGCGGCCGCTACCACGTGCTGGGCGGAGTCATCTCCCCGCTGGAAAACATCGGCCCGGACGACATCCGCATCAAGCAGCTCCTGGAGCGTATCGGGAGCGGTGATGAACAGATTGAAGAGGTGATTCTTGCCCTGAACCCTGACGCCGAAGGCGAAGCCACCTCCTACTACATCAACAAGCTGCTGCTCTCCTACGATATCAGCGTCACCCGCATCGCATACGGTATCCCGATGGGTACCGAGCTGGAATTTATTGATGAAGCCACCCTGAGCAGGGCGTTTGCCAGCCGGTCGAGCTTTTGATTGAAACAATGTAGTTTCTTGTTCGGGCGATTCACCGGATGAAGGGAATTCATCCGGTGAAGGTTCTATTCTCATCCAACGACTTCACGTCATCGGATGAGTGGCGCAGGTCCGAATCTTTATGACAGATCTCGAGCTGCCGGGTGTCTTGTTCGGGAGATTCACTGGATGAAGGGAATTCATCCGGTGAAGGTTCTCATCCGACGACTCCGCCACTCTATCGATGACACAACACTACCATGCCATACCGAATCGCCGGGAAACAGGCAAAATGGCGCTCAAACCGGGCACCACAAATTGACTCAACGGGTTTGAAATCTCCGGGGGATTCCTGATTTACCCAAGTCCCCCATTTTGCTTACATTGTTTTGAAACCACACGTTTAACCATTTAGAAAACCATCTGGCTCTATGCACACGTTTGTCCGACTGTTTCCCTGTTTGCTTACTCTCTTATTTTTACTCTCCATTCACGATGGTAGTCTTGCCCAGCCAGGCCCGGGGTATTGGCAGCAGGCGGTAGACTACCAAATGGAGATCGACATGAATGTTGAAACGAACCGGTACCAGGGGCACCAGGTGCTTACCTACACCAACAACTCGCCGGATACGCTCCACCGGGTATTCTACCACCTCTTTTTCAACGCCTTTCAGCCGAACAGTATGATGGACAAGCGGTCGCGGACCATCGCAGATCCGGACCCGAGGATAGGAGATAAGATTGCTGGGTACGACGAAACCGAGATCGGGTATCAAAAAATTGCGTGGCTTAAACAGAACGGGACGGAGGTCGATTTTACGATCGACGGCACCATCATGGAAGTCCACCTGGCTGAACCGATCGCACCCGGCGAAGAGGTAGAGTTTGAGATGGAGTACGAAGCGCAGGTTCCGCTGCAGACCCGCCGCTCCGGCCGTGACAATGCGGAGGGCGTTCGCTATTCTATGTCGCAGTGGTATCCAAAAATTGCCGCGTACGACGAGGATGGCTGGCACCCGAACCCGTATGTTGGCCGTGAATTTTACGCCCCGTTCGGAGATTTTGATATCACGATTCACATTGATCGCAACTACGTGCTGGGAGCCGGTGCCTACCTGCAAAATCCCCAGGAAGTGGGATATGGATATGAAGAGCCCGGCACCGAGGTAGAGCGTCCGGATGGTGATAAATTGACGTGGCACTTCACCGCCTCCGATGTTCATGACGTGATGTGGGCGGCCGACCCGGACTACACCCACACAACCTACCAGGTGCCGGATGGGCCGCTGCTACGGTTCTTTTACCAGACCGATCCGGTTGCTGAAAATGCTGAGGATGAGAACCAGGAGCAGCTGCTGGACAACTGGGAACGACTGCCGGAAGTGACCTCTAATGCCTTTGAATTTATGAACGGCAACTACGGCGCGTATCCCTATGATGAATATGCTGTCATCCAGGGCGGTGATGGCGGAATGGAGTACACGATGGGAACCCTGATTACGGGGAACCGGAGCTTTGGGAGCCTGGTGGGTGTCACGGTTCATGAGCTGATCCACGCGTGGTACGAAGGCGTGGTTGCCAACAACGAAACAAAAGATCAGTGGATCGATGAAGGATTTACGGTGTACCTCTCCTCGCTGACCATGAATGAGCTTTTCAATGACGGTCAGGGAGACCCGATGGTTGGGCGCCACCAGGGGTACTTCCGAATGGTTGACGCCGGCATGGAGGAGCCGATGCATATTCATGCCGATCATTACGAAAGAAACGCAGCCTACGGTCTGGCGTCCTATACCAAGGGAGCCATGTTTTTACACCAGCTTGGATACGTCATTGGGGATGATGTGCTCAAGCGCGGGCTCAACCGGTTTTATGATGAGTGGCAGTTCAAGCACCCCGATGGCAGAGAATTCCTGCGGATCATGGAGCGGGAATCGGACATGGTACTCGACTGGTACTACGAATACTGGATTGAGACGACCAAAACCATCGATTACGGAATTACCGCCGTGCAGGGTGGCGAAGAGAGTGCCACGGATATCACACTTGAACGAGCCGGTTTAATGCCCATGCCTGTTGATCTTGAGGTTGAGCTGAACGACGGCACGGTCCATCACTACTACATCCCACTGCGAATAATGTGGGGACAGAAAGAGAATGAAAACCCGGACATCAACAGGACCGTAGCAGACGACTGGCGATGGGTGTTCCCGGAATATGACCTTCAAATTGAGGTCCCGGTGGATGAGATAGCACGCATTGAGATCGATCCAACCCGCCGAATGGCCGATGTAAATCGAGATAACAACACTTGGACAGGCGAAGCGGAAGAGTAATGTAGTACAATCCGAAGCTGTATCAACCGATCCTTTTTTTCACCTTTTCCAGCCCGGTGGGCCGGCTATGATGCATCCCCGGGCATTTTTTTCGAAGCTGTGGCAGTGAAAATGTTCACACCAAAACGCGTGGGTTTTTGCAGCTTCGCTGGCCATGGGATGAGATAAAACGTTCAGCAGCAGGCGGTTCATGATCACTCCCGGCGTCTGCTCCGGAAAATGTTATACATTTTCCTGAAACCCGTTCCGCAACTAAGCGAAATTCCCCGTAGCTTTGGCCCAAAGTTTAAATAAAAGGGATGTCCCGTAAACCAATGGCCGATACAACGCACGACTATAACAAGCGATCTTCTGAAGCTCATAAAAGATATGGTGGGAAGGTGGCGATTACATCTAAAATGCCGCTGGAAACAACGGAAGATTTAAGCCTGGCCTATACGCCCGGGGTCGCTCAGCCCTGTATGGAAATTTCGGAAAATGTGGCGCTTGCATACGATTACACGTGGAAAAAGAACTCCGTGGCCGTTGTAAGTGATGGATCTGCGGTGCTTGGCCTCGGAAATATCGGTCCGGAGGCGTCCCTCCCGGTTATGGAAGGAAAAGCCGTCCTGTTCAAAAAGTTTGCTGATATTGATGCGGTACCGGTTGTTCTCGACTCGCAGGATACCGAAGAGATCATCCAGGCTGTAAAAATGATCGCGCCGACCTACGGCGGTATTAACCTGGAGGATATTTCAGCACCCCGGTGCTTTGAGGTGGAACGGCGGCTGAAGAAGGAGCTGTCCATCCCTGTAATGCACGACGACCAGCACGGAACGGCAGTCGTGACCCTTGCGGGGTTGATGAACGCGGTGAAGGTGACGGGAAAATCATTCAAGGATTTGAAGGTTATGATTAACGGAGCTGGTTCCGCGGGTGTTGCCATCATCTACCTGCTGAAGCATATGGGGGTGGATTACATTGTGGTCTGCGACAGCAGAGGCACGATTCATAAAAATCGCACGGACCTGTCGCCGATAAAGCAAGAGATTGCATCCCTTACCAATAAAAAAAATACCGAGGGTGGCCTTGCGGATGCGGTTGCGCGATGCGATGTGTTTATCGGGGTATCTGCGCCTAACGTTCTTACTCAGCAGATGGTCCGGTCGATGAATAACGACCCGATTATCTTTGCAATGTCGAACCCCGTCCCTGAAATTATGCCGGACGATGCAAAGAAAGCCGGGGCACGTGTCGTGGCCACAGGTCGTTCCGACTTCCCCAACCAAATTAACAATGTGCTGGCATTTCCCGGCATTTTCCGCGGACTCTTAAATGCGCGGTCGTCTGAGATAACCACCGCAATGTACTGTGCGGCAGCCCGCGCTATAGCCGACCAGGTAGAAACCCCGACCGAAGAGAAGGTAATCCCCAGTGCCTTTGATTCAAATGTTGCGCCCGCTGTGGCCAAAGCGGTCGAGGATCTTGCAAGGGGAAACTGACCGCCTGTTGTCTTCGGGGGATTCTGCACTCAGGAGGGGTGAGAACATTCGATAAAAAATTCCGACACCGTTAACCGTTTAAGGTCAGTAGGTTTTATGTAGTGCCCTTGCTTGCCGAGTCCCGTCAGGGCGAGACAGGAATCTGTCCGGCTACCGACGGAAGGGGTTGGGGCAAAAGCGCTAACTTAAAATCATGAAAACATTAATTATTATTTCAAAATGTCTGGTACTGTCCAAAAAGAGCGTGGTATGCAGAAAAGTTAATCATTACGTCATCCCGGACCACGATCCGGGATCTCCCGACCTTATCAAAGGATGGAGATACTGCATCAAATGTGGGGTTGCACTCTTTTTGGACAGTTTGATTATACAATGCTCGTCAATTACTTGGTTCAGAAGCTTAACAAATAACACCCCTCCCTCCGCCAGCCGGCGGAGTACTCGAGGGGTGACTTCCCATTGCCCCCTTCTCCCATAAGGGATCCCGCTGGGGAAAGATGGACACTTTGAAAATAAGCGGAACTACAGGAAACGTTGTGGGTATAATATAGTTAGTGTACCTCAACTATTTTCTCTCCTGATACTTTTTGGCGTCAAAAAGTATCCAAAAATCGCCAGGCTGTGGAATTGCTCGCTCGGAGGTTATGCTTCGCTATGGGATGTAAATAGCAATGGTCCATATCTCTCATTGCGTGTAATCAACGATCGATCCGGTAGGCTATTTACAAGCAATCCCATACGCTCCGCAGAACCTGACCGCCTCGCTCCCAATTCCAAGGCTGGTAAATTCGGAAATCGCAAACGGTTTCAAATCCATTGCAAAAGTTAGGAGACTTTTTTGAGTTGGAGAACGATGAACAATGAACGATGTAGAGAATCCGGAGTTACGAGTGGACCTGCCGTCTACTATTTCAGGGTGAAAGGGGGATAATGTTCTAATGACGTTGTTTGTTTATCCACAAGGTTTCCGGTAGAACCAAATAAGCTATGTATTGACCAAAAAATTATGGATTCTAAATTGATACCTCGCGAGCTCTGCCCCGAGGTAGTACATTAAAGTTAGCGCTTTTGGAGTGGGTCTGCCTTCTCAGCCAACCGGCTGATACGGAGGACAGGGGTGGGTTAAAAAAGGGGGGCGCGATGAAAATGACAGAGACCTTTCATTTATTCGTGTCAATTTATTTTGGGATCTATATTCTCACAGTCTATCAGGACATAATCTTGATAAACCACAATTGCCTTTGTATAAAAAAGGCATTCAATCTTTTTTCCAATCTCATTATAAAAGGCTAACGCGGCATGGCCGCCGGGTCATTTTTATGTCTTTTAATATTTTTAAAGTATTGCCTTTCAATAGGTTATAAATATTAAAAGACGTTTACACGCTCTTCTCTAAAAGTTTCCTAATTATGAACAATACTCGATTCTCCCTTTCTTGGCTGTGTATGAAATCACAACCAGTGTCATTCAACAGATAAACTCAAGCAGAGAATAAAACAGGCTGCAGAAAAACGACAGGAGGTGCCATTTTTACGGAGATAGCTTATGCTGAAATGGGAGAAATAATTCAAGATGAGAAAACAAGTGGGATAAACCATCAACAGGGGCCACGGAGAGGCAACGCTTTAGGACAGAAAGGTCGCGGCACATGCTCCCGTCAGGGACGTTGTCGCGTAATATAAAAAGGTGGAACAGGTTTGATGAGCAGAATCAAATAGAAGAGAAGTAGGTTTGTTTGTTCATGATTGTACATTTGCAACCCCGTATGGTTTGATCGCTGTGCGGGGGATTTTTTTGATTAGCCGGGCGGATGTGGGGATTGTTTTATCTGCTCCTCCAGCCTGTCAAGCAGCTACCTGCAGCTGCGCTGAAGGATAATAAATGCATCCTGCAATACGTCCGCGTGACTGATATCCGGATCGGGCACGGCTATTGTGCCGGGCTCAGGGTCGAATTCACGCACCAGGTAGATCTTTCCGGAGTAGAGCTCTTTAAGGTCCATCTCCTGGAGCGCATCGAAATTTTTGTGATCCATGGCAAGAATCAGGTCAAATTTGTCCAGGTCGGATGGTTGAATCTGCCTGGAAACAGAGCGGAGCTCAATGCCGTGTTCACGGGCAATCCTCCGGCTGTTCTGATCCGCCTCTTCACCGGCCGATTTGGCCGAAATCCCCGCTGAGTCTATAACGAAATAGTCGCTGAGCCCTCTCTCCTCCACAAGGGATCTGAAAATCCCCTCCGCGATCGGGCTGCGGCAGATATTCGCAAAACAGACAAAACAAATTTTGCAGGGGTTCTCTTTTGTAATTGTTCTCTAAAAAATCATATATGGAAGTTAAAAATATTGAAGCAGAAGCGGTACCCGGCGCCTTGTTACCGATCCATCCCGGGGAGTGCACACCGTTTTTTATTAGAGGCATGCATACTCGATGCGTGGTAAAACTCTCGAAACGCATGAATAGATAAGACGAAAAGCATTCGGGCTGATGGAATTGAATCGGGTGCGCTACACTCTGCAGCGGGGGCATGGGTGCAGGATTTGAACTGTATTGGGAGTACTCATAACACAAGCTATTCCAATACCTTACACGTCTCAAATGGAATTCGATGGTCCAAAAATCAGGGGTTGTAATGTAATGAATGCCATGGTGTTGGCCGTACCATCACCGTCTTGAAGGAAAAATCTATGCGACCACAGTTATATTCATTGCCATGGATTTCGTATATTAGGGACTTCTTTATAGATCCATTTTAAAGAACGAACTCGTTCTATATGAGTAAAAAATTTGATGAAGTAAAACACCTTGCGTATCCCAAGGCAGAAGTAGAAATACTGAACTGGTGGAAGCAGAACGAAATTTTCGAAAAAAGTTTGAAGTCGCGGGAGGACGGAATCCCGTTTACTTTTTTTGAAGGTCCGCCCACGGCGAATGGTAAACCGGGAATCCATCATGTCATGGCCCGGACCGTCAAGGATCTGTTCTGCCGCTACAAAACGCTCAAGGGATTCCGGGTAGATCGAAAAGCCGGGTGGGATACACACGGCCTGCCGGTGGAAATTGAAGTAGAAAAAGAGCTTGGGCTTGATGGCCGGGAGCAGGTGCAAGAGTATGGTATTGCCAAATACAACGAAAAATGCCGCGAGAGTGTGCTCAAATACAAACATCTGTGGAATGATTTAACGAACCGGATGGGGTATTGGGTAGATCTTGAAAACCCGTACGTTACGTTTGAAAATGACTACATCGAATCTGTGTGGTGGGCATTTAAGCAGCTGTACGAAAAAGATCTCATCTACAAAGGATATAAAATTCAATGGTACTCGCCCGGCAGCGGAACGGTTCTCTCTTCCCATGAAGTGAGTCTTGGCTACAAAGAGACTCAGGACCCGTCGATCTACGTGAAATTCCCGCTGGATGCCGATGAAAATGTCTATTTCCTGGCGTGGACAACCACTCCGTGGACTATCATCTCCAACATGGCGCTTGCCGTGAATAAAAAGCTCGACTATGTGAAAATTAAGGTGGTTGTTGATGACACCGAGGAGTTTTATATCCTTGCCGAGAAATGCCTCGATGAGGCGATCGACGAAGAGTACGAAATTGTAGATCGATACAAAGGCAGCGACCTGGAAGGGTGGATTTACAAGCCCATTTTTGATTATGCCTCAAAAGAGTTTGATAAGAAAGAGGCCTGGCGGGTTGTTTTGGCCGATTATGTGACGACAGACGACGGTACCGGCGTTGTTCATACAGCCCCGGCGTTTGGCGCGGATGACTACACTACCGCCCAGAAAGAGAACATCCCGATGTTCAATCCCATTACTGCGGAAGGGCGGTTTGAAGAAACCATTGAAGAGTTCGCGGGTCAGTGGTTTAAAGATGCGGATAAAGAAATTAGCCGGGCGATTAAAGAGAAAGGCAAAATGTATAAGCATGAGACCTATCTCCACAACTACCCGTTTGATTGGCGAAAGGGAACGCCGCTAATGTCGTACCCGGTGGAGTCGTGGTTTATCAAAACCACCGACGTCAAGCAGAAAATGGTAGACTATAACAATAAGATCAACTGGAAACCGGAAAGCACCGGGACCGGCCGCTTTGGCACCTGGCTGGAAAATAATGTGGACTGGGCGGTATCGCGTCAACGCTACTGGGGATCGCCGCTGCCTATCTGGATGAGCGACAAAAACCCGGACTATATTGAGTGTATTGGCAGTGTCCAGGAGCTGAAGAAGAAAGCCGGCCTGCCCGATGACGCAGAGATCGACCTGCACCGGCCGTATATTGACGAGCTGACCTGGAGCGGCCCCAATGGCGGGACAATGGTTCGCGTTCCGGACCTGATGGACGTCTGGTTCGACTCCGGAGCCATGCCCTGGGCGCAATGGCACTACCCGTTCGAAAACAAAGACAAATTCAAGGATAACTTCCCGGCCGACTTTATTGCCGAGGGTGTGGATCAAACGCGCGGCTGGTTCTATACGCTGCACGCTCTCGGAACAATGCTATTTGACAAACCCGCGTACAACAACGTGGTCTCGAACGGGCTGGTGCTTGATGAGAACGGCGAAAAAATGAGCAAGTCGAAAGGGAACACCGTGGATCCCTTCGAAATGCTGCAAACGTACGGTGCCGATACCGTTCGCTGGTATATGATGAGTAACTCATCTCCCTGGGAAAACCTGAAATTCGGGGAATCCGGCCTGCAGGAGACGCAGCGAAAATTTTTCAACACCATCGTAAATATCTACTCCTTTTTTGCAATGTACGCTAACATCGATGGGTTTACCTATTCAGGCTCTCCGCTGCCCAAATCCGAACGAACGGAGATGGACCGGTGGATCGTGTCGCGGCTGAACACCACAGTCAAACAGGTAGATGAGCACCTGGACGATTACGAGCCAACACGTGCCGCACGCGAAATTGAGCAATTTGTCGAAGAGTTAAGCAACTGGTATGTGCGCAGGAGCCGGCGCCGATTTTGGAAAGAGGGCAAAAGCATCAACAAGACAGCGGCATACCAAACGCTGTATGAGTGCCTGAAAAGCCTGGCTAAAATTATTAGCCCAACGGCCCCGTTTATGGGAGAGTGGCTGTTCCAGAAGCTGAACGATGTTACCGGGAAGGATGAAAAATCAGTGCACCTTTCGTTCTACCCAACCGTAGAGGAGACCGCCATCGATAAACAGCTGGAGAAACGGATGGAGGTGGCCAGAACCGTAACGTCCGTCGTTCTCAGGCTCAGAAATCAGATCGATATTAATGTCCGTCAGCCGCTTTCCAAGATCATTTTACCCATGGATGAGGAGCATCGCGCCATGGTAGAAGCGGTTAAAGATATAATATTGGACGAGGTAAACGTTAAGGATATTAGGTTTGTAGACGATGATTCCGGTATCGTTGGTAAATCGGCCAAACCCAACTTTCCCAAACTGGGCAAACGGTTAGGGAAACGAATGAAAGCCGTAGCAGCCAAAGTGAATGATCTCTCGAACGAAGATATCAGTACCTTCGAGAAAAAAGGCTCATTAACGCTTGTGATGGACGATCAATCTGAGATTGTGATCAACAGTGATGAGCTTGAAATTCAGCGGACAGGCCTGGAGGGGTGGTCGGTAGAAACACAGGACGGAATTACCGTAGCTCTTGATACTGAAATTTCGAAAGAACTGCTCGAAGAGGGCGTAACCCGGGAATTTATGAACCGGGTTCAAAACATGAGGAAAGAAGCTGACTACGACGTAACCGACAGAATAAATATCGGCTACAGCGGATCGGAATTTCTTGAATCGGCGCTGCATAAAAAAATGGATACCATTAAAAACGAAACTCTTGCAGAACAGATCAATAACAAACGTCTCAATGAACCGGATTTTACAAAATCCTGGGAAATAGAGGGTGAGGATTGTGAAATTTCCATACAACGAACCAAAAATAATTAATTAACATAAAATTTTAGGCTTATGGCGTCTTCAAAAGATACCAAATCGAGTGAACGGATCTCCCCATACAGCGATGAAGAGCTGGAGTATTTCAAGCAGATTATTATCAAAAAACGGGATGAAGCTGAAAACGAACTAAATGCACTCCAGGCATCGCTTCGCGAAAGTATGGAGAATTCATCCGATGAATCTGCGTACTCTTTTCATATGGCGGATGCCGGAACGGATGCACAGGAACGCGAGAAAACCTATATGCTGTTTAACAGAACCAAAAAGTTTATACGTTATCTCGATGATGCACTGGTAAGAATTGAGAATAAAACCTACGGGGTCTGTAAAGTTACAGGCAAAAAAATTGCCAAGGGACGGCTTGAAGCTGTTCCGCATACACAATTAAGTATCGATGCAAAACTTAAACGACGATAATCCGAACGCCTTTGTCAGAACGTAAAAAAAAGTTGCTGGCTCTTTTTCTACCGGTTTTTCTGGTTTTGATCCTGGATCAGATTACAAAGCAGCTGGTGCGAACCAACCCGGGGCTGCACCGTGTGGATGTAATTGATGGCTGGCTTGCCTTTAATTTCACCAAGAACCCCGGAATGGCCATGGGAATGGACTTTTTATCCACCCAGTCCATCAGTATTGTGGCTATCCTGGCCACCATCGGCATTTTTATTTACATCTTCACGGCGATGAAAGAGGCGAACCTCGCCTACCTGCTCTGTATGGGCTTGATTTTAGGCGGAGCCCTTGGAAATATTGCGGACCGGATTTTTATGGGGATTGTCGGTGGCTACGGAGGGATACTGGATGGACATGTCGTTGATTTTATCCATTTTAATTTAACCATTGGCGATACCCCGGTCTTCCCGTACATTTTTAATGTTGCGGATATTGCAATCACCACCGCGATTCTTACGATGCTTGTGTTTCATAAAAAAATTATGCCGGCCGAAAGTGACTCAACGGATAATGCAGATTCAGGCCCCAAAAAATACCACGAAATTCACCCGGGAAATCCGCTTTCAAAAACGCACCACAGCTAACGGTGTTTAGATGAACTGGGGCTTTTAAGCAGCCTGCCATTCTTGTTACTCTCTTTTCTGATACCGGGTTGCGTACCGTGGTGAAGCTTATATTTGTGAATGAATAAATGTATACGGTGATGCCGCTACCCAAAGGAGTTATCGCTGCCGGTCACCCTGCCACCGCCGAGGTGGCGGCCCAGGTCCTGCGCGATGGCGGCAACGCCTTTGATGCGGTCATTGCAGCCCAATGCATGGCTTTTGTTGCCGAGCCGGTCCTGACGTCGCCCGGCGGCGGCGGTTTTTTGATGGCTGAAACCGCAGGCGGAAAGCAGACGCTGTACGATTTTTTTGTCCAGACCCCGGGGCGGAAAAAGAAGGCATCCGATCTCTCCTTTTTCCCGATTTCAGCCGATTTTGGGGAGGCCCGCCAGGAGTATCACGTGGGGCCGGGGTCGATAGCTGTTCCCGGCATGGTGAAGGGGTTGTTCAGGGTGCACCGCGATCTTTGCACGCTGCCACTGAAACGGCTGGCCTCACCGGCAATTGAACGGGCAAGAGAAGGCATGGAAGTAAATAGATTCCAGGCCCGCCTCTTCGAGATTGTGCGCCCGATCTACACATCTTCTCTTGAGGCTCTTCGTATTTTTAAAAGCAGTCAATTGAATCACGATATTGTCCGGCCCGGTGAAATTCTGAAACAACCGGAACTGGCAAATTTTCTCGAGAAACTTGTTCAGCAGGGTGAGGCCTGTTTTTATGATGGAGAGATAGCCCGCGCGATAACGCGGATTTGCAGCATGGATGGCGGCCATATCACACGGGAGGATCTGCAAAACTACAATGTCGTGCTGCGCAAGCCGCTCATGATAAACTTTAAAAACCACTCCATCGCGATCAATCCGCCCCCCTCCACAGGCGGAATATTGACCGGGTTTGCCCTGGAGCTGATGAAATCGATCGATGCAGACGACCTGCCGTTTGGATCTGAGCTCTACCTGGCCACACTTGTGGAGCTGCAAAAGCTGACCAATAAAGCGCGCATGGATGGGGTTGCCGGATCAGGCGGCTCCCGACAAGGTATTCTGGACCCGTTTTTCCTGGAAGCATACAAAAAAGAGATTTTGGGGAGATACGCATCATTTAAAGGCACTACACAAATCAGTATTGCAGATCGTGATGGAAACCTGGCGAGCCTCACCTCCAGCAATGGGGAGGGAAGCGGTGTGATGATTCCCGGCACAGGCGTCATGTTGAACAATATGCTGGGTGAGCAGGATCTGAATCCGGCTGGATTCCACTCCTGGCAGCCGGATAAACGGCTGACGTCCATGATGGCTCCCGGACTTCTTCGGATGGCCGATGGACAACGCGTTGTTTTTGGTTCCGGCGGATCAAACCGTATTCGAACAGCCATCCTGCAAGTGCTGCTAAACCTCATGGAATTTCAATTGCCGCTTGAGGAGGCCGTGAACGCCCCCAGGATTCATTATGAACAGGCAGAGCTCAACGTGGAGGGCGGGTTTGAGTCGGCCCACTTGAATAAAATTAAAGAGAGCTGTTCCAGGCATAAAATCTGGAAAGAAAAAGCACTCTATTTTGGTGGAGCTCATTCGGTTTCGACCGGTCCCCGCGGGGTGAAGGGCGCCGGTGATGGCAGGCGCGGCGGTGTATCCGTAATTGTGTAGAACATAAGGCACAGTCTTGAGAAGATATACTCGAAGCGCATTCAGTTTGGACAGCTTCAGGAGAGCAGGACGACACGGGTGATGAACCGCATCCGATATCAGGGCCAAGCTGTTTTAGATCAATCCACCGATTATTTGCGGAATACGTATCCCAAGATGCAATCATAGTGTAAGCCAAAGCTTTGGAATTGTTTCACCAGGGTGATCGTGACTCCGGTGCGTATATTTGTCATAATGTGCCATACCATGAGGTAGTAAATGGAGTCTCAGACACCAACAGCGAACTGGAAAAGAATCATCCCCAAAGCTGTAATGATCATGAATGGATATACGTAGTTGTCTTTCAGCTCTTCGCGTGCATCGGGCAGGAGCTCTTTAAACACCATCCAGAACATAGCCCCCGCTGCAATTCCAAGCCCGATCGGGAGGTACGTTTTAAACGCAAGAACAAACAAAAATGCGGGAACAGCCATTATGGGTTGCGGAAGGCTGCTGAAAATACTCCAGAGGGCGGCATTCCGAACCGTTGTGCCGCGCGGAATCAGAATAAGGCTAATGGCGAGGCCTTCGGGAATGTTATGGATAGCGATGGCAATGGAAATAAACGACCCGAATGATGAACTCTCTCCAAAAGAGACTCCAACACCGATCCCTTCAGCAAATGAGTGGACCGTCATAATACCCACAATCATCAGCATCTTTATGGCACTTGCCCCTGTCACCTGGCCAATCGAATAGTCTGTGCCGGTGCTGTTGAGAATGGTTCGGGCAAGCATCACCAAAAAGCCGCCCGTGATAAGACCGCCAACGGTCTTTAGAATTGTGTGATCTACTCCCGCGATTGTCACTCCCTCATAGATCAACCCGATACTTGCGCCAAGCATGAGCCCCGCCGCGATCGAATTCCCGATACCCAGCCACCTGTTTTCGAACTCTTTGATGATTAAAAACGGTATAGCTCCAAAACCGGTCGCTGCAGCTGTAATGAAAGCAGCGACAAATACATGATAAATACTTACGCTTCCTTCCCTCATGTCAGCCACAACCCAAAACGACGCCGCGAGAACAGCGATCAGCAGAAAGAGAGCAAACAGGCCGTTCAGAAGATCATTTTCTTGAGGGCGCTCTACGGTTTTTTTAGGGCACATGGTGATGGGTTAGACTAATTGCCGTTTTTGAATAGACGATCTAAAATGTGATTGTCCTGAACAGTACAAGAGTATACGGTGATGCCGGTGGCGATACCTCTAAAACAGTAAGGTGGTCGCACGGGAAAATTTCACCTTGAGGATAGTACGGAGAAGCCGGGAGGAGTGTTCATCAGATTCTATAGAAAACCTCTAAATCTCTCCGCAGGACGAAATACAATTACCCTACCCCATGCAAACAGGATGCCGGCGGCGAGAGTGCGAGAATCGGAATCCTTAAGGCCAGCACCCACCAACACCGGAATTTTAAATCCTGTACCATCTGCTTGTAGTATTCGTGGTGGGAGTGTCTTTATGATCGTGATTGCCATGATCATCGTGATTCATCTCCTGGTTGTGATCCGCTTTTTCATGATAGTGGTTTGGGTTCTTCATCAAGCTTACTCTAAGATTTGTACAGGTAAATTACTTTTTAATCTTGAGTCTGTTCAAAACCCGGCCCCTGCATCATTTGCATGCAGCGCATATGCATGCCCATCACCGGAGCGCTTTGCATCATCTGGCGCATCTGTTCCCGGTCAAACTCCTCATTTTCAAGTATCTCCTGCATTTTTTGAACGTGAGAGAGCATTTGCTGTCTCTGTTCCGGATCTTCCATCATGGATTGCATATGGTCCAGCATCGCGTCCTGGTCCATCTGCCCCATACCAGCTCTCATTTGGTTCATCATCTCTCGCCGCATCTGGGGATTCTCTGCCATTCGCTGCATCATGGCCCGGCGCATCTCCGGTTTCTGCATCATCTGTTCCATCTGCTGATTCCCCATTCCCATCTGTTGATCTCCCATCTGACGGTCGCGATCGCACTGGACGAAAAATGAAGCCAGGAGAATTGTGAATAATATGAATGTTATATGTCTCATAATCTGTACCTCTTTGTTCAGCGGTTATCTTAGTTTTAAGTCAGATTTTTATCTGATGTGTTTATGAGTGTAACGTAACGATTCAGAGCGATTTGGCCGTAACTATCGATTGAGTTTTGTGTGTAATATTTTTGGAAAGAGTGTTAAGAACATCACCCTACGAATCACTCTTCCATTGAGCGGAACAGATTCTATTTGACACAAATCTATTGCTCTGAAAGAATGAGGTTCCGGGCCGAGTGATATCCTTGTTTTTCTTCCGCTGCTCCCCTGGTTTTATAGTGACGGGCACTCTCTGCAGGTATCAAAAAACGTTTGGAAATGGCAGCCGATCAGGGGTAGATTGCAGATTCATGAATCTATCTCCATCTATGAAAAACAAAGACCGGCTCGACCGCGAAAAAGAGTTTCACAACGAGGCGTTTGCCACCGGTAAGCGCAAAAAGGTGAAGAAGTATTACAAAACCACCGACCGGAGCAAAAATTTCTATCGGGATAAAATTCATAAAGATGTTGCCGGCAAATCGGTCCTGGAGTATGGTTGTGGTCCTGGCAGCCAGGCGTTTTCTCTCGCAACGGCCGGTGCAAAGGTAACGGCGATCGACATATCCGAAGTGGCAATTGAACAGACGAAAGCGGAGGCCGAGAAACAGGGTCTTGAGATGGAATGTTTCGTGATGGATGCCGAGGACCTTTCGTTTGATGACCACAGCTTCGACCGTGTGTGCGGCAGCGGAATTCTGCATCATCTCGACCTGGATCGCTGCTACAAAGAGCTTCGGCGTGTGCTGAAACCGGGCGGCTCGGGCATCTTTTTTGAGCCGATGGGCTACAACCCGGTTATCAACCTCTACCGGAAAATGACGCCTGATCTGCGGACGGATGACGAACACCCGCTGCTGAATGAGGATTTTGAACTGGCCGGGACCTACTTTGATGAAGTGAACCCGCATTATTTTCATCTCACATCGATTGCTGCGTCCTTCATCCCGGTTGCTTCGGCACAATCTGCACTCGCCGGACCACTGAACGGACTGGATTCGGTTCTTTTCAAATCCTTACCTTTCCTGAAGAAGTATGCCTGGATTACCGTTGTGGAATTAAAAACCACGGCTAAGAATCATTCAGCTTAAACCAAACAATCTAAAAGAGTTGAACCCACCACTCGTCAGTATTGTCATTCCCACGTACAACAGGCCAGAGCACCTGGAGAGAGCCCTGGAGTCTGCACTTCGGCAGACGTATGAAAACCTCGAAATTATTGTAGTGGATGATGGGTCGGAATTAAACCTCAAACTTTTCGAAAAGACATATCCTTCCGTCCGGTTTTTAAAAAACAAGACAAACCGGGGGCCCTGCTATTCCCGGAACCGGGGATTGAAAGCATCCAACGGGGAGTACATCAATTTCCTGGATGATGATGATGAACTTTATCCCAACAAGATCAAGCTGCAGGTTGAAAAGTTTCTTGAATCAGACGACCCCAATCTTGGTATGGTCACCTGCCATCTGCTGGATCGCCGGTCGGGAAAAGAAAAATTGGTGCAGAACAAGGTTCAGGGCAATATTTATAAAAAAATGCTTTCCGGATTTGCCGTAGCCGGGACGGAAGCCATGTTGTTCAAAAAATCAGTTTTTGATGAAATAGACGGGTTTGATGAAGCCCTGGAATCGAGCCAGGAATACGACCTGTTTATCCGGGCCGCAGAGGTTTGTGCAATCGACTATGTAGATCAGGTATTGACCCGGAAAAACCGATCAGAAAACCAGATCAGCCTGAATTTTGATAAGAAGATTAGTGGGGCAACCCATCTTTTTAAGAAGCATAATGAACGATACATGGAGGTCGGATTTTTTTTTAAAATGAGGATGAGGGTAAAGCTCTACGGCCTGGTTTGCCGTTTTTTAATCGGCAAGTGGTTTGGCGAGAAAGCGTACAGGTGTACAATCAGGGATTGAGCCCGGTTTGATTTGCAGAGCTCAGTGGAAGGCTCTCGCCCGTTCCGGGCTTTCTTTTGCACGGCGTTACGCTTGTTCACAGGGCGGTGCCCTGTGCTGTTGCTAAGGCCCTTTCAGGGCGGGCATATGGACATGGTTTATCCTGAATCTTTAATGAGCCAAAATGTGGTAGTCCCTTACATTTTTTAATCGTCAATCCTTTTTTGGGTCCGAATCGTTTTGAACTGCCCACAACATTTCCGGAAAAAAGTCTGCTCTGTATTCTTATGATGATAGTTGCAAGGAACCATTCCCAGCCCCAACGGGGCAGAAGCATCAGCACGGGGCAGCGCCCCGTGAGTACCGGATCGAAGGAGAAATCGTAAGCCCCGAAGCGGGCGCAAGCCTGCCCGTCATCCCTTTAGTTGTTGCCGGTCACTGAAAGCGCCGGCGGGCTTTCTTCCGCCTGTAGACCGGCAAATTATCGATCGCGCTGGTCCAGTCAACAAATGCATGGTTGATATCATAATGCCCCCGCTGCGCATCAGGTACTTTATTCTTTTCCACAGCTTCAATGATCTCATCCAGTTTACTGTAAAACTCCTCTGATCGGAATGGCGGATGCAGGGCCCAAAGGCCCGGTTCAGTCCCGAGATAGTCCAGCCGGCAAAATTCTGTCCCGGAAAGATACCTGCTCAGCAGCTGCTCCGGTGCCCTCACCGCCGGGTTGCCCTGCCATTTCCCAATCAGAGAGCGCAGAATATCCGGCTTCTCTATAGATGTATTCTTAAAAATCTGAGTCAATCGTGATTTTTCCGTGAAAAAAATGCGGGTGGTAAAGTTATCAGAGTAATACGCTGATGAGTGGTCGCGATATGGTTTCAGCGGCTCTCCCGACTGAAAAGGTGCCGACACGTCATTTTTTGGCGGGCCTGAGAGTGGTTTGACAATAGCGAGCTTTGGATCATTTGTCAGCAGTTCAATGGCCTCATCGCACCAGGCAGGAGATCCACCACCCAGGAATATGTCGGAATCGAGATGAAAAACGTAGTCGGTTTTTACCCTGTACAAACCATAAATGTAGCTGTAAAACGGCCCGCCGCGATAGTCTTTCACCGGGAGATCACCACTGCTCCATACCTCTTCCGCCACGCGGCCAACGGTCTCCTTGTCGTAATCCACGTAATGAACTTGTATGCTGTTATGTTGTGCAGAAAACTCTTTCAGAATTTGTTTGAATAGAGCTATCTGGTTCTCATCAAATGAAAAACGCCCTTTTTTACTTGGCCTGATATCAGCGGTTATGGCCACCTGATCCACCTGGTCACCCACCGTTTTCAGCTGATGCCTCAACATCCGTTTAAGGAACTGCACATCCGTTGGCGCAGTACTGATTTGCAGTGTAATTGTACTCATATATTTTCAAAAAAAAATTATGACAGTGTGGAGGTCAACTTTTTTATGACCCATGCATGAACTCGGAATAGAGACTACTCAGAAAATCTGAATAGTTCTGCATGCTGTAGTTATCAATAATATATTTCCGCGATTTGATGGACCGTTCTGGCAACGGTTCTTCAATAAGCCTCTCAATTGTAGCCACGACAGACGGTATGCTCCCGGCTTTCATCAGCCGTCCCCTCTCGTTTTGTAATACATGCGACGCACCTCCCGTATCTGTGGCCGCCACGGGTAGACCCGTTGCCAACGCTTCAAGAAGCGACACATTAAATCCTTCTGACCGACTCGGCAAAAGATACGCATCTGCTGCGTAATAATAGGCCGGGATTTGATTTCGTGGTAATGGTGAGTGGATTTTCACCATGCCGGAAGGAATCGCCTTTAATTTATCTTTGATCAATTCTGCATAGGACCCTTTGGCCGGCTGACCTACAAGATGGAAGCAAATATCTGATCGATTGATTTTTGCGATTGCATCCAGGTAGATATCGATCCCTTTTTCGGGACGCACATTTGCAATCGTTAAGATGTTCCGCTTTTCTGGATCAAACCCCAACTGCTTTTTCGCTTCGATTCTCCTGGATTCATCTGGAAATCGAAAAAGGGTGGTATCTACATAATTATAGCTAACGTGGATGGTAAGCTCCGGGTACCGTTCTAAAATTTCATTTTTTATTTCGTTGCCGCTAACAATAATCAGATCACTGTTTGTAAGTACATCCTTCAAAAGCGATGAAAATCTCGGATCATTCTTTGTTGAGTGCCAATCCGTTCCATGAACGTTTATGATTGTCCTGTATCCGGCCTGTTTCAACTGAGGTACGGCAAGGGCATTTGGATAAAGCCAATGTATATGAACCAAGCTGTTTTTAGCGGGAAGCTCTTGAAGAAGCTTATGGGTCAGATTTCTACCCGTGAAGGCCGGCAAAAATCGCTTGGGGATGGATAGGTAACTAAATCTCCTCGCTATTTCAGAGTCCAGCAGACGGCTTCTCTTTCTTCTCCACCGCCCGGTAAATGGTACAAGTAGTGGCGATGCTACCAAGACACGAGCCTCATAGCTGTCCATAGCCGATATAACGTTAACCTGATCGCGAATGAATGGTTGTAAATAAGGCTGCTCAACAGTAGGATAGGTATGCGTTACGATCCATATTTTCATCATCATAGGGGTCTGTTTGAAGTACCTAAATCCCTTTTCCTTGCGGTTATTAGGATATAAATACCCTGTAGGACATACACAACTACCTGCCCGATAACCATCATCACAAGTGCAGTGAAAAAATCAAAATAGTAATATCCGGTTAGCAGTGTCCCCAACCTGACGATCAGGAATGAGGCCGAGAAAAGAGGCATAACCCTTTGCTTGTCTAACACAAGAAGTGATTTACTTGTTGGGTTTGTTAAAAACATAAAAAATAGCATCGGCGATAAGATAGCAGCAACTGTTCCTGAAGCGACCCAGCTTTCACCAAAGATAAAAGAAAAGGCTTGTTCGCTAAATAGAAAAAGCAGCGAAAAGGGAACAATTCCAACCAAAAAAAGAACGCTCCACAGCTTGAGAATATAAGGGGCGAGTTCCATTCCCTGATGTTTCCGAGCTGCAAATTTTTGAAAATATACGTGTCCTACTGACATACTCACCAACGTAACCGGCGCCATCAGAACCCGGATTGCCAGCCCGTAAAATCCAAGCTCCTGGCTGCCAAATAGGGATGTTATTAAAAATACCGGTATCTCGATTGCCACTGAGCTCAGAAGGCTTGAAAGTAGCACAAATTTCGGGTGATCGCTGTATTTTGACGCGGCGTTAACCATGTCCGTTTTCGACCATTGGCAAAATAATTGTTTTATTTGATTTGTTTTCTGAATTGCCATTGTTCCCACCGAAAATATCCGGCCGGCGATCAGCCCGATCAGCAGACCCACAGACGTAGCCCCGGCAAAGCCAATTCCAAGCTGAATAAGACCCGTGCCCCCTGCCATGGAAATTTTGGCCCTTGCAAATTCATCGAAATACTCATTACGATTGAACCAGTAGGTAAAGCTTCCCATAGCCGAGTGAAATAAAACCCCAAGCGGAACGAGCATCAAAAACGGAATTGAAAGAGCCGTAAGATCCGATACATAGGGCGCGGCCGGGAACAGTAAAAGGTAGCATCCGGCTGTAAATAAAAGTGTGGAACAGATGGAAACTTTAAAAAGACTGACGGCGACACGATCTTCTTTGGGCAGCACAATCGAATATTCATACGTTCCTGTGGCAATGAGTGTTAATACGACTACCAGTGAATTAAAAAGCGAAAACAAGCCAAATTCTTCAGGTGTATAAATCCGGGTAATGAGAGGGCTTACAGCCAATGTAATAGCATGAGCAACAATTACACCCGACCCAAGGCTCAATA
Organism: Bacteroidota bacterium; assembly: GCA_009909035.1. Classification (GTDB taxonomy): domain Bacteria; phylum Bacteroidota; class Rhodothermia; order Balneolales; family Balneolaceae; genus SW132. The sequence goes on along the minus strand of JAAAOB010000036.1, from coordinate 31,224 downwards.
CCTGACGAACAAAGGTACTCCTAATAATTTGATTCCAAATACTCAAAATTGATGCCTTCAACGTTGTCAGCCTACGATTCGAGATAGTATAATCATATCCCGGTTTGTATCACAAAATTGATACGACGAAACCGTATTGAAATTGAAACTTTCTGTATGAAATCAATTATATTAAGAACCTCATTTAGACATCGAATTTGTCACCTGATAAATTTTATTCATGCCGGAACAAAAAACACAAAATTCACAATCGGTGAATTTGCTGGACTTCACACTTACTGCGGCTCAGTACAAAGGTAAAATTACTCTTATCATTGTTTCAATTACCCTTGTTGCACTTATTGTGAGTCTGCTTTGGCCTCATACCTATAAATCTTCTGTAAAGTTTACCCAGTATGACGTTTCCGCCGGCGGGGGGCTTAGCAGCTTGATTGGAGATTTTGTCCAGATGCCTAATTTCTCAGATCGTGTATCATCTGAACAAGCTCTGATCATCTTACAAAGCAGAACAATGATCGATCGGGTCATTGAGGAATTCAATCTTGAAGAGGTTTACGATCTCTCTATCCGCGAATATTTACGTGATAAAGTCTCAGAAAATACAATTATAACTGAAAACCGGGAGGGAGGAATTGGATTTAGCCCGATCGTGTCGATCGATCTGTCCTATTTGGATAAAGATCCGGAGCGAGCTCAAGAGATAGCCCAGTTCTATATAGATCAACTCGAGGAGATCATGGTGGAGATTAACAAATCGAATACCGAAAAATCATTTGAGATGTTTGAACGACGGTATCGCGAAAATTTAGAAGATATGCAGGCAGCGGAAAATGAATTATTGGAGTTCCAAAACAAGTATGGAATTCTGGAGTTGGAATCTCAACTGAGGTCTATGATCGAAACAATCGGTGAAGTTAAAGCCAATATGGTAGCCCTCGACGTACAGCTGAACGTTGCACGAGCTGGAATGAATAACGATGCCTCGCGCGTGCGTGAACTTCAAAGCAAGCGAGATGAACTTGAAGAGGTATATCAAAATTTGATCCGGAAAACGGATGCTGAGGCAACCGATGGCCAAATTTTCCGGGAAGAGAACGGGGGAGTTGATGATATTTTTCCTCCTCTGATGGATCTGCCGGATCTTGGGTTGCAATACCTGCGTTTATTCAGGGAGGTTAAAGTACAGGAAAAAATTTATGAGCTTGTCTACCCACAATACGAACAACAGCGCATCATGCTCCAGGAAGCCAGTTCAGGCCTGCAAATTATTGATGATCCTGTACGGCCAACATACAAAGACAGTCCGAGCAGGGCGCTAATAACAATAGCAGGATTTCTATTCAGCATTATTGTGGCGTTCTTTTATGTAAGTTTTGCTGAATTTACGAGAAAGGGCAGGAATAACAATTCTAAAAGCTATCAAAAGTATCAAGCCCTCAAAAAAGAGCTTTCATTTAATAAAGAGTAGATGTGAATCTGGGGAATCATTTTTTGGAAGAATCGGCCTGGATGGCAGTTCTGCTGGGGGCGGCCGGATACCTCTTCATAATCTTTGTACTTTCGTTTTTAGGGCTGGATGAACGTTTTTTGGTTGTTCTGGCATTGAGTCTCCTTGCAATTTTGGCATTTTGGAAAGCGAGTACGAACCAATACTTTTACGCCATTTTACTGGTTTCCTCAATTTATGTTGGCGGGGTTCTGTCCTCATCATTTGAGTCCGGAATCCCTATTACGCCCTTCCAGGTTCTGCTACTGCTTGGTCTTTTTCTATTCGGTGTGAATATGCTCATCAGGGACGATTTTGACATGAGGCTAACCGGCTTCGAAATGCTGTTGGCTGCCTTTATCGGCTTATTATTCTTTTCGCTTATCTATTCATCCAATCCCGTCTCCGGCATTTTTGAAATATTCCGAATGTCAGCGCTCTTCCTTTTTATCCTATTATTAATAAACTTTCTCTTTACCTCACATCAGATTACGGTTTTGTTGATTATAATAACCGTTTTTGGAACTCTTCTTGCCGCCGCTTCTGCTGTTACGAGCCTGTTGAATCCGGAAATTGCGGCCATGAACTATTTGCTGGAGGGACGCGGAATCGCAAGCCGCGGAGCCGTAGGTGATGCCGATCCAAATTTTTTTGCTACTCTCTTTTTTATACCTGTAGCCTTCACAACAGCAATACTGCACTCAGATGCGCGTAAATCGGTTTGGATTCTGGCCTTTTTAACCTTAATCGTTCTGATAGGCGGAGCACTTTCAACCTATTCAAGGAGTGCCTGGGTAGCCATCGTGTTTATTGGGTTTTTCATAATGTACCATTACAGAAACGCAAAAATTCTTTTGGCTTTAGGTGGGCTGTTTCTACTTCTGCTGGTAGCAGTGCCGGAAATCCGTTTGATGCTTGGCAGCGTTTTTGATCGGATTCTTGATATTTTTTCCGGTAACGTTGATGCCTCATCCAAAATGCGGCTTGTGCTGGGCCAGGTTGCTATTCGAATGTTTATTGACAATCCATTATTGGGAGTTGGATTCCGATCATTTCCCATTGAATTTGAGAAGAGAAATACCGCCTACGGAATGCTCGATGTAAATGAACCGCACAACATCACCTATATGATTTTAGCTGAACTTGGGCTGGTTGGGCTCCTTTTATTTGGACTGCTGTTATTCTTCCTTTTACGTATGGCCCATCAAAATTTAACCTATAGTCGGAATAACGACTGGGAGACGGTCATTGCAACAACTCTTTTAGCCTCACTTATCGGTTATCTCGTTTTCCACCAGTTCATCCCAAGATTTCTAACAAACAACACTCTTTATGTGAACATAGCCCTAATAATTATACATCATTACCATCTGACGGCCCCGGTGAGAGATGAGAAAGCCGGTATTGCCCAAAAAAGCCCATAAAATTTTGAAATAACAGTATCTTAACGGCGAAAAGAATCCCAGGTTGCCTGGTAAGAAATCACCCCAGATTTTTTAGAATATCAGAAAGCTCAGCCGCATTTTTTTTGCGGTCATAGTTCTCTTCTACAAATTTGTACGAATGTTTAGCAAGCCGTGCTCTTGCCTTTTTATTCCCCTTCAATTTTCGAATTGCATCTGCCAGGAGGTCTGGATCACCGGGAGATACCGTGATGGCGCTGCCGCTCTCTTCTCCGATAGCCTGCAGGGCTCCTCTTGCTGATGTAATGACAGGTACTTCGCAGGCAAGGTACTCGTAAAATTTCACTGTCACGATCGATTCCAGCGCAAAACGGTTGTTGACCGGGTTCACGGCAATATCAAATGAGGAGATATAATACGGTATTTGGCGATGCTCTTTTAGCCCGACCCATGTTACATTTGCCGGGTTGTACTCATCCAGCAGGTACTGCAGGCGGTTGTTCCGGCCGCTGTCACCCACAATAATAAATTCCATGGAGCTATCGGACTCACAAAGCTTGGCCGCCCGTATGAGCGTCTCAAGATCATGGATAAACCCCAGTGAACCTACATATCCTATTCGAAACTTCTCCGGATCATACGACTCATCAATACCTGACGCCGGGTTTTGTTTATGATTAAAAAGCGTCAGGTCTACCCCGTTCGGAATAACATGGCAGGGGGTATCTGATGACCTCTCTGTAATAATATCCCTGGATGCATCGGTAACGGGTATCAGCAGATCGGCTTTCCTGTAGAGCCATCGCTCGATCGATTTTCCCAGCCTGACAAACAGTGTGTTCTTTTTGAGCTCATCTTCGTTTACAACCGAATCGGGCCAGATATCGCGGATTTCAAAAACAAATTTGGCACCAAATAGTTTTGCAATGATACAGCCGGAGATAGCCGCAAATATAGGCGGTGAAGTTACGTAAACCACATCATAGGATTTAGGATGAGTCACCATAAACAGGAAACTGCTCACCATAAAGGAGAGAAAGAAGGTGATCTGCTGCCAAAAATTCCGGCGCTGATTTGCTTTTACCCACACCCGGTTAATGGTCAGGCTGTCGTTCACGCTCTCCCGGTATACCCACCGGTTTCGATACGATTTTGGAACGTTGCCGGTGGGATAGTTCGGGATTTCACACACAACATCCACACTCCATCCATCATCAGCCAGGTAGTTCGTAATCACTTCGCTTCGAACGGCACCGGCCCCGATTTCAGGCGGATAATATTGCGACAGGTAAAGTATATTTTTCAAAATATTGCGTTATCGTCTGATGGCCACAACCGTGGTGATTACAGCCGTAATCGTAGAAACCGTTGTTAAAACAAGCTGCAGGTTACTGCGCTTAAGGTTTCTAAGCTGAATATCATAATTTCGTGCGGCTTGTAGCTCATCATACGGCACTCTGTCCACAAAGATAATATCTCCGGACTGAATTGTCGTCTCTCCCGGATGTTTCCAGGCCCGGCTCCCCGCTTTTATCACAAATACCCGATCATTATCAGCAGCAATCGTCATTCCGCCGGCTTTTTGTATATAATCACGCACGTTCATTGATTCGCTAAAAGTATAATTACCCGGGCTGTTCACCTGTCCATAGAGTATGACGGATTGATAATCTTTGGGTATAAACAGCATATCACCGTCATTCACAACTGTTTCCGCAAGCTCGTCTTCATTTGTAAGATCGATGTGAACACGATTTTCGGTATTCAGCTCTTCCTCGTTCTGTAGATATTCAAACCCCTGCAAAAGCTGATCGGATGATCGCTGCAGCTCTCCCAGGTTAAACGAGGTCGAGGGGCGGACGTTCCGCGTGCTAACGGTGCCTCGTACGATATAGGCACTCTTTTCCAGCGCGTCCCCCGTTATTCCACCCGCCTTTTCGAGGAGATCTTTAAGCGACGTCTGCTCATTTTCAATGGGGTAATTTCCCGGCATGATTGCCTCTCCCCTGACCCATGCCGAGTAGCTTCGGGCCTCCTCTTCGCTGTATGGAATCACAACACGGTCATTCGGGCGTAGTTTAAAACTATTTCTGTTTTCGTCGGTAAGCTCCAGCTCAATCCGGCTGAGCTGTCTGTTCTCGGTTCGGTGGATCAACACGCGGCTTGTGTCCGCTTCCTCAAGATATCCGCCTGCCAGCTCCAGCAGCCTGTCGAGATGGTCGGTCGACTGATACTCCAGCTCTTGCGAAGAGTGCACCGCACCTGATATTGATATAACCGGTGATGTTTCTGATATTCTTTCGATTTTGATTTGATCGCCGTTAAAAAGATACGGGTTGGCCTCTCGGTCCCCGTTTCGGAAATATCGAACCAGGTCTCCTTTAATTTCTTCATTGCTTTCGGTACTCCGGGTAATGCTGATATTACGAAGGGAATGGCTGCGAGACGACAGCAGGGCGCGTTCAACATCTTTCGTTCCTGATTGCAGGGTATCCACTTGCCCGTCAATCAGCCCGGCATACGCCACGGCATCAAGGCGGGTACCGGCGGGCACGATATACCGGCCCGGGAAGGGGATATCACCATGGATATTTACCTCAACTCTGCGGGGCCGATCGATCGTGATACTGAGTTCAAACTCATTCAGCTCCTCAGAGAGAGCCTGCCGAATAGCGTCTTTTGCCTCTTCAAGCGTCATGTTGTTAATATCTACATTTCCGGCCATCGGAATATAAATCGTTCCCTGGGAGTTGACGGCCAGGCCCCGGGCCGTAATTGGGACAGGACCTGAAACATCGATTGAGAGGACATCCTGTGGCCCTATTCTGAAGTGCTCATGCTGAATATACTCACGGGCAGGCAGCTGAAATTGCAAAAGCCCAAGCCCAAGTTGATCCACAAAATAGACCTGATTGGATCCAGTCACGGTTTGAAATGTGCGCGGCTGGGAGTCATTGGAATCATCATTCTGCGTTTGTGCTTGCAGCGAGGTGTTCAGCAGAAAAAAAGTAACGAGAGTGCTAAACAGTATGATGAATGATCGATTGTAGTACATAAACCTGAACTCAATTATTTTAATAGAACGGCTGGTAACCTAACGAGAACATTCAAGAGGCGCCCAATCTGCGCTGTAATTCACATGATGTCGGCATGAATGTCGGCAGCCATGCAAAGATAACGAAGTATATATCTCATTGCACCAAAAAGGCTGGGTAATTTGTCGCCATGGTATGATCCCGCACCCGGCTTATTTTAGTTCTCCACGGCTTACCAGCTGTCCGTTGATGAATACACCATCAGCGGTTGTGGTATACTCAAACGGATCGCCGTTGAACAGGGCAAGATCAGCCTCTTTACCTACTTCAATCGACCCTACGCGATCATCAATGCCCAGGATTCGGGCCGCATCTATCGTCAGCGCATTCATCGCCTGGTCATACCCCATTCCGTTGGCCACGGCGATGGCGGCCTCAAAATGGGCCACCCGGGTTTTGGGCACGTATCCTTCATACCCGCTTTGAAACAGAACGGTAATGCCGGCATCCGCCAGTTTGCCCGCCGTTTCAAAGGAGGCGTTTTCGCCGTCGCCGCCCAGGCGCATCATTGTGGGGTGGATGATGACGGGTACGCCGGCCTCTTTAATCTCATCCATCACCAGGTACGCTTCGGCCGCTCCGTCTAACAGCAACTCGAACCCAAACTCGCGCTGCAGCCTGAGAGCCGTAAGAATATCCCTCGCGGTGTGTGCGGTAATCAGCGCATAAATCTCACCCTTTAGCATGCGTGCCAGCGCCTCTTTTTTTAGAACCCGGGGCTGATCCTCTTCTGCTTCCATATATTCCCTTGCATCAATCAGCTCCTGGCGCAGCATGGCGATTGCCTTTGAGCGGGTGGCGGGGGTGTCGAAATTATTGCGGATCACCGATCCGACGGTCATCGCCAGGGCGGTGGTGGAATCGACCAGCGCCTCGTCTACCGTAGTGCCCGTGGTTTTGGCAATCATGGTTTGCCCGCTGATCACAGCCCCCGGCCCATGGCCGGTATGAACTGTTGTGATGCCGCGGTCTCGGAGCACGCCCACCAGCTCCTCGCGGGCGTTGTAGGCATCGATAGCGCGCAAATCGGGCTGAATGGCACTCGATTTCTCAAGCTGATCCTGGTCGGCGTCTACGTTGTAGATGCCGGCCAGCCCCACAACAGAGTGTGCGTCAATAAATCCCGGCGTTACAACTGCGGCTTCATGCACTTCGTATCCCGAAGGAATTTGTACATCAGATTCCGGGCCCACCTGCTCAATCACCCCGTCGCTGATCAGCACCACGCCGTTGGTAATCGGTTCTCCCGCAGACGTGTGAACGGTTTCCCCTTTCACGGCAACCTGCTGAGCTGCCGTCGATACAACCAATGTAAGCAGCAGAGCAGACGTGCAAATCGCGGAAAAGGTGCGGCGTATAGTTTTCATAGATGTCGTAGTTTCTAAAGTGGATGATTTCATCTTATTGTCCTCCGCGATGATGGTGAATTACCGTATCGTCAAAAACATTCTCGCCGCCGGTCCAATATTTTCGATCCTCGGGATCCTCGCGGTCCCACTCTTTTTTACCGTCAATCCAGGTCTGCTGAACCTTGGTGTAGACGCTGAACGGATCGCCATCCAGGATGATGAAGTCGGCATCTTTTCCTTCTTCGAGTGACCCGATTTTGTCGTCCAGGTCGAGCATACGGGCATTGGCAATCGTGAGAGCCTCCAGTGCTTTTTGCCGGCTCAACCCCGCCCGGATGCCAAACGCACCGCTTCGCAGGAACAATCGAGAATCGGTAATCGGGTCGTCGGTGTGATAGGCAAAGTCAGCGCCGGCCTCCTCAAGTTTTCTGCCTATTTCATAGTCAAGGTGTACCGCCTCATGTTTTCCGCCGGGGGAGTCTAATACAATGATGGATGCCGGGTAGCCCGAGGCGGCAATCTCTTCGGCTACCTGGCCGCCCTCGCTTACGTGGTGGAGCACCATGCGGTATCCGAATTCATCGGCCAGCCTCATCGCCGTTAAAATATCATCGTGGCGATGGGTATGGTTGTGAACAATGCGCTTTCCCTCCAGCACTTCCAGCAGGGTTTCCATCTTCAAATCCCTGGAGGGCATCTCATCCGGATCGCCACCGGCCGCGTCCACTTTGGCTTTATACTCCTGCGCCTGGATGTAGAGATTTCGCACCATTGCGGCTGAGCGGGCGCGGGTTCCCGGAAAGGTTCCGCTTCCGGGCCGGATGGAATTGGTTCCGTTTGCCATTTTGAGGCCGCCATAGATGCCGTTTTCCTCATCGCTGTAGACCAGCATCTCTTCAATGGTGTTGGCCTCCCTTAGTTTTAGGTAGACGGTTTGTCCGCTCATCAGATGACCGGACCCCGGCATGATGTTAACCGTGGTGATGCCGCCGGCCAGAGCGCGCTTAAACGAGTCGCTTCTCGGGTTTATGGTGTCGAGAATGCGCACGTCGGGATGCAGCGCGGCAGATCTGTCGCCTCCGTCTCCTTCCCCGATGTGTGAGTGGCTGTCTACCAGGCCCGGCATAACCACCATGCCGCTCACATCCACGGTCTCAGCACCGCGAGGAACAGACACGGACGCGGTGGGGCCGACCGCTAAAATTGCGCCGTCTTGAACAACCATGGTCCCATCCGGGATGACATCACCGGAAACCGGGATGATCTCCGCTCCCTGGAAAACAAGTGGCTGATCCTGGGCCATACCATTTCCGGCGGCGCATAGTATAGCCATTCCGGCCAGTAACGAGAGTAATAATCGCATAAAGTCTGTTGGTTTAATTCAAAGGATTGCTCAATTGTACTACAATTTATTCAACAACAAAAATGGACCAAACAATCTTTTGAATAGATGCGAGAGAATAGAAGCCGTAAGCCGTGCGGATTCTCACTCTTGCAGCGTCAACCAGGTGAGGCTTATACAGGCCGTTCGCGCTGCAACAGACCGTCGCTGCTACGGTTTCAAATCGAGCACACGGTTCTTATATAATGTAGAAACTACTTTACGGCGTTGGCAATGGCGTCCACGTAATCCAGCTTTTCCCACGTAAACTGATTTCGTCCGAAATGGCCATAGGCTGCCGTTTCCCGGAAATTCGGCTTTTTCAGGTCAAGACGCTCAATAATTCCAGAGGGCGTTAAATCAAAAGTTTTGCTTACGGCTCTTGCCAGCTCGATGTCGCTTACTTTGCCGGTGCCATAGGTATTAACACTGATTGAGACCGGATCGCTGACCCCGATGGCGTAGGCCACCTGCACCAGGCACTCGTCCGCCAGCTCTGCGGCCAGAATATTTTTCGCAACATGGCGCGTGGCATAGGCTGCACTTCTGTCGACCTTGGATGCGTCCTTGCCGCTAAATGCACCGCCGCCGTGGGCGCCGCGGCCGCCATAGGTATCTACAATAATCTTCCTGCCCGTCAGGCCGGTATCTCCATGAGGTCCACCGATAACGAATTTGCCGGTTGGGTTTACATGCAGAATCGTGTCTACATCAACCAGGTTCTTCGGAATCACGGCTGAGATAAGATGCTTCTTAATATCCGCCTTAATTTCGGCCTGGTCTACGCCTTCATCGTGTTGCGTGGAGACGACGATTGTGTCTACGCGTTTTGGCCGGTTATCATCATCGTACTCCACCGTCACCTGGCTCTTGCTGTCAGGGCCCAGGTACGGCATCAGGGCGGTCTCTTTACGAATGTGGGCGAGTGTTTTCAGAAGTTCATGCGAAAATTGCAGCGTCATCGGCATGTAGGCATCGGTTTCATTTGTGGCGTAGCCAAACATCATGCCCTGATCGCCGGCCCCCTGCTTTTTCTCACCGTGTGTATCTACACCCTGTGCAATATCGGGGCTTTGCTGATGAATAGTGGATAGCACCCCGCATGATTCGGAATCGAACCGGTAGCTCGCCTTTGTGTAGCCAATATCACGGATAACCTCGCGGACAATTTCCTGAACGTCCACATAGGCATCGGTTGTCACCTCGCCCGATACCACGGCAAGCCCAGTGGTTACGAGAGTTTCCACAGCCACGCGCGAGTCGGGATCACCGGTGAGCATAGCATCCAGGATGGCATCAGAAATTTGGTCGGAGACTTTGTCAGGGTGTCCTTCAGATACGGATTCAGATGTAAATAGATTTTTCATGTATGGAAATAAACTAATTGGTTTTTTAAGCGGCCCAAAACTACAAAATATTCTTTTGATTCACACGACCGGCCGAAAAATTACGGCCGTAAGATCCCGCACCCCGTGGCCAAGTTCTTATTTAAAACCGCTATCGTGGCCCGTTGCCAATGAACCAACCCTTAGGTTCAATTACGATTCATCGTTAAAAAGATCCGATTCGCTGCCCCCCGGCGCTATGCCCAGGTATTGGTACGCTTTTGGGGTGGCTGTCCTTCCTTTTGGCGTGCGCTGCATAAATCCCTCTTTAATCAGAAAGGGTTCGTAGACCTCCTCAATTGTTCCCTTATCTTCGCCTACGGCCACGCCCAATGTGCCCAGACCTACCGGTCCGCCGCTGTAGTTTTCAACAATGGCTTTCAAAATGCGGATATCCATCTCATCCAGGCCGTTTTGATCCACATCGAGGGCATTGAGTGCTTTATCAGCAATGGCATCATCAATGGTATCGAGGCCATCCACCTGTGCAAAATCGCGGGTCCGGCGCAGAAGCTTGTTTACAATTCGCGGTGTGCCGCGACTTCGGCGGGCAATTTCGTGTGCACCCTTTTCGGTAATGCCGAAGTTCAGGATGTGGGAGGTTCGCAGGGCAATCCGCTGCAGCAGCTCCACATCGTAATAGTCCAGCCGCATATCGATACCAAAACGTGCCCTCAGGGGGGCTGTCAGGAGTCCTTTCCGCGTGGTTGCTCCAACCAGCGTAAACCGGTTCAGGTCGATCTGAACACTCCGGGCGTTGGGGCCTGAATCTATGACAATATCAAGCTTATAATCTTCCATAGCGGAATAGAGATACTCCTCGATGACAGGATTCAGCCGGTGAATTTCGTCGATAAAAAGGACATCTCCCTCTTCCAGGTTGGTGAGCATGCCGGCCAGGTCGCCCGGCTTTTCCAGCACCGGTCCCGTGGTTGGCTTTATTTGGCCGCCCATCTCCTTTGCAATAATATAGGCCAGCGTGGTTTTTCCAAGACCCGGTGGCCCGGAAAGAATGACGTGATCGAGCGCTTCACCACGTTTACGTGCAGCTTTTATAAATACATGGAGGTTTCGGATAACTTTTTTCTGGCCAACAAACTCCTGCAGCGAGGAGGGGCGCAATGTCTCCTCTACAACCGGCTCTTTTTCTTCTGGGTCTAACAGCGGATTTGACACAATGAAATGGCGATCTGTTTGGTTTATATTTAATTAACGTAATTTACTTAACTTACAAAGAAATTTGTGCCCAATCTCAATCTATGAATTCAGAAAAAAAATCCAACTTCGAAACAAATCATACCTCCGGCTTCGAAATGGACTCTTCGTTGGGCGTGGATGCGTCATCCGGCAAGAAGACAAAATCCTCATCTGCAGATAATGAGTACAGCCACCTCGGCACCTCGCTCTTCGGCCCGGACTACTTTTTAAACTATGAGCTCAGCTGGCTCCAGTTTAACTGGCGGGTTCTTGCCCAGGCACAGGACGATACGGTGCCGCTCCTGGAACGGGTGAAGTTCATTGGTATCGTCTGCTCAAACCTGGACGAATTTTTTCAAAAACGTATCGGGGGTCTAAAACGACAACTTCATGCCGGGGTGAAAAAACTCTCCATCGACGGACGCACGCCGGAACGGCAGCTGAAAGAATTGCGCAAAGACATTCTACAAATGATCCGAGCCTACCGGAAGTGCTATTTTAATGATTTATTGCCAAAACTGGAGCAGGAAGGTGTTTTCATTACAAAATACGAAGAACTCAGCGGCAGTCTTAAAGATGAGGCAAAAGAGTATTTTGAGTCGCAGCTCTACCCAATCATTACACCACTTGCTGTTGATGAAGCCCATCCTTTTCCCTTCATTTCAAACAAAAGCCGGTCGCTGGCGGTCAAGCTAAGAAAGCCGGGGGCGGATGAGAGCCACTTTGCACGAATTAAAATTCCATCCAACCGGCCCCGCTGGATCACCCTAAAGAAGGCTAAAAATAAGCAGGTGCTCGTCTCTATCAGCGATATAATTACCGAAAAGATTGAGCGTTTTTTCCCCGGTATGAAGATCGAATCAGCCCACCTGTTTCGCGTTACCCGGAACGCCGATGTGGAGCGGCAGGATGAAGAAGCTGACGACCTTCTTGAACTGATTGAGGATGAACTCCGCGAGCGGCGGTTTGCAGAGATCGTTCGCCTGGAAATTGACCGTTCAGCCCCGGATGACGTCAAAAAATATATAATGGATAATCTTAATATCCGTAAAAAAGACGTCTTTGAAATGAGCGGTCCAATTGGTCTTGCGGACTGCACGCAGCTCTATGACCTGAGTGGCCTTGACCATTTGCGATACGATAGCTGGGTGCCTGCCATGCATACCGTGTTCCGCCACAGCATGGATGAAGAGATGCCAAATATATTTGATGTCATCAAAAAAGGGGACTTCATGGTGCATCATCCATACCACAGCTTCGAGTCTTCCACTCAGCGGTTTGTTGAAGAAGCGGCCGCGGATCCCGATGTACTGGCGATTAAACAGACAATGTACAGAACATCCAGCGATTCGCCCCTCATGCATGCACTGATGCGTGCAGCAGATGAAGGAAAACAGGTGGCGGTGCTTGTGGAGCTGAAAGCACGTTTTGATGAAGAGCGAAATATCAGCTGGGCGCAAAAACTCGAAAAGGCGGGTGTGCACGTCTCCTACGGTATCGCAGGGCTTAAGATCCATTCGAAAATGACGATGGTTGTCCGCGAGCAGAATAATGAACTCATTCGGTATGTACACATTGGAACCGGGAACTACCACCCGCATACAGCACAACTTTATGAAGATTTAGGGTACTTTACCTGCAACCCGGAGATTGCAGCCGATGTGACGGATGTGTTTAATTTGCTTACGGGATATGCTCCCAATCAAAGTTATAAAAAACTGCTCGTCGCCCCGCGCTATATGCGCACCTCCATTCTTGAGATGATCGAGCGGGAGATTAAAGCTGCAAAAAAAGGAGAAAAAGGCAGAATTATTGCCAAGATGAACAGCCTTGAAGATCCCCTGACAATCGAAACACTCTACAAGGCATCCGCAGCGGGTGTTGAAATCGACCTGATCGTGCGGGGTGTTTGCCGTCTGATTCCGGGGAAGAAAAATCTAAGTGAAAACATTCGGATACACTCCATCATCGGGCGGTTCCTGGAACATTCCCGATGCTACTATTTCAACAATTCCGGCAATGAGTCGTACTGGATCGGATCGGCGGACTGGATGCACCGCAACCTGGACGCACGTGTGGAGGTTCTGGCACCGATCGAAGATAAAGGCTTGAGAAAATACCTGAAGTTCATGCTGAACCTGTATCTCAAGGACAATCAGCTCCGTTGGATAATGCAGCCCGACGGCAAGTACAAGAGAGTTAAAAAGAAAAAAGATGAGGATCCTGTCTCAACTCACGGCCACCTGATGAATCATGCCAAAAACAGCCTGAAACCCATCCCAAAGTCCGGCAGCTAAACAAGCGGCCGTTAAAACGGGAACTCGCTCTATCTCATCTGTCCGCAACGGGTTGCCTTCGACACATGAAAATAGTTAACTTCATTTTGAAATATAAAACAGGTGTGTAAACAGAATAGATGACGAGCTTTACATGTGAAGCAACTGTTCTTTTTTGTGATATCCGGAACTTTACCGTTCTGTTTGAAAATGCAGATCCTTGCAAAGCCGTAGAGTTTGCAAATGTAGTGCTGGCGGTACTTGGAAATCAAGTTGAGTTGAACGGTGGAACTGTTGACCGGTTTACCGGGGATGGATTTTTAGCTCATTTTGGTGTCCATAATGCAACCGGGAACCATTCGGAAGCTGCATGCCAATCGGTTCTGGATATGCGGAACAAACTATCAGAAATTAATGCCAACCGGTATCTTAATATGGAGCTGGTGGTGAATACGGGAATCGGCATGCACACCGGAGAAGTTGCCATCGGTCAGATTACAACCGGCAACGTTACCCAAACCACTATTTTGGGAGACACGGTTAACACAGCATCCCGCATTGAAGGCCTTACAAAGTACTTTTCAGTGGATGCTCTTGTTTCCGAGGCGTCCTGGATGAAAGTAAAAGAGCAGTTTAAGTTTCAAAAAATGCCCCTCAAAAAAGTGAAAGGGAAGGAGCAGATGGTTCAAAGCTATTGGCTGTTACCAACAAACAGAAAATAACTAAGCTATGAATATTACAGTAGAAGACGGAAGTCAGATCAGTGAGGAGGCCATTAAAGAGCTGGAAAAACATGCCGACATGATTGAATGTCAGTGCCCCTCAAAGCTTATGGAAATCCTCCAAAAGGTCCGGGAATTTAGAGAATATACCTCCGAGTGTATTGATAAATATCCCGAGGATCGCGACACTCATAAGTGGCTTCGTGCCTCCGCTATTAATCTTGATCAGCTGCTCTCTACAACGATTATTCAGCTGGCCCGTTTCGAAGGCTTTATTGATGGAAAAAATCAAATCGTGGACAGAGGGGAGGGTTTGTAGGCGTCCTGCCTCATGGATGTATCCCTGTTTCCAGCCGGGTTAAAACCGTTTGGGCCTGTTCACTGTAAATGGCATTGCTTTCCAGCAGAGTTTGAAGGAGAGGAACCGCCCGTTCGGGTTGCCCCAGCTTCAGGTAGGCATTCGCCTGGTACCACCGGGCGGATTCCCGGATATATCCGGGTGTTTGATCCGCGGAATGAAGTTGTGAGAAATAGCCGGCAGCCTCTTGGTACTCTTCCATGTTATAGGCGAGCACACCCATATTATAATTTACTCGTAACTGCTGCCTGTCCGTTAACTCTGAACGGTCTAAACGATCAAGTATCTCTTGGGCTGTTCTAAAATCCCCATCCAGGGCGGTGGCAATTGCACGATTAATCTCCTGACCCAAAGCACCAGTTTCTGAGTCGTCGCTCCTGTAGACATCACCCCCGAGCATATTTGAGAGCTCAATTTCAGCCACAGCTAAATCCTCGGCCTCGGGAACGGCATAAAAGTATGAGTAAAAACCAAAAATCAGAAGTACAATGGCGGCTGCAGCGTAGTAGGGGCCCCAATGCCGGTTATTGGAATCGTTTTCGGGGGAATCCGTGAACTCATCCTGCGGATTGAACCCTTTATTATGGAAAAGATCGTACAGATTTAGCTCCGTTTCAAACTGCCGGAACCGGTCTTGATCTTTTAGAAATTCAATCCAGAGCTGATCCTCTTCAGCGTCTGAAAGCTCACCATTTAAATATCTTGTTATTTGTCGGCTAATCTCTTCGTTTGTCATTCTCTTAAATTATCAGGGATGTTTTGTATCTATATGGTCCAATTTATGCCAATCCCTTACACTTTTATTTCTTAAAATTAAATTTTTTCCTCCACACATTCGTATAACTTATTGATAACTCTGTGTTTACGAATCCATGCGTTATTAATAGTGATGTCGAAATATTCGGCTACATCCTCGGTAGAAGCATTCGGATAGGTGAACCAAAAGCTTATAAACTCCCTGTACCCTTTCCGTAACTGCCCAAGGCAATGCTTAAGAATTCTCTGTTCATCTTCATTTACAAGCTCCCATAACTGATGCTCCTCCTCAGAGGGATCGTGCACCATATTTTCGAGATAATTCGGATTTCTCTCCCGAAGGACTTTCAGATAGTTGTGTTTGCACGTCTTCAGCATATAGGCCAGCAAGCCTTTCGGGTTCTCAATATCGTCTTCTCTGATTTTAACAATGATGTACTCATACATCTTCTGAATGGCATCATCTGCATCAGCTGGTGATGCTCCAAACTTTTTTAAAAGATATTTTTTAAGAATAGGGGTAGCTTCAGCACACAGCTTAGCCGCTGTTAGGTCATCACCGTCTCTAATTGACGTAACTAAGCCTGAATAGTCCATACTAAAGATATTTCCGAGAGTTCACGTTTTATTCTACAATAATTTTACAGCAAAACCACACATATTTTTTGATTTCAACGGTTATGAATGAAAGAGATCTCATATTATCGACCAACGAGCCGCCTGGCTACGGCGTTCTATAGCAATCCTTTATTTCGAAAACTGATATAGCTGTCACCGGCGATGATGATATGATCATCCACGGGAATTCCCATGCTTTTTCCGGATTCTGAGATTCTGCGAGTCAAATTAATATCCGCACTCGACTCTTTCAGCGTTCCGGAGGGGTGGTTGTGGACCAGCAGAATGCTGTTCGCCTGGTTCAGAATCGCCTGCCGAAGAACTTCAGACGGTTCCACGATGGTTGATGTCCTGCCGCCCGAGCTAATTTTTTTGTAGCCGGTCAAGACTTTTGAATTGTTCAGAAATCCTACAAAAAATTGTTCATGAACCACATCACGCAGCATCGGCATAAAATAAGCGGCGGCATCCGCAGGGGAAGAGATCGATACCTGTTCGCCGAGAGAGGAGACTTCAATTCGCCGGGAGAGCTCAAAAAGGGCCTCAAGTGTTACCGCTTTAACATCTGCGATGCCCGGTATAACGCGCACCGTTTGCCAGTCTTGCCTGGCGAGGTTCCGGAGCCCACGGAAGTGATCAATCAGCGCATGGGCCGTCTGTATTACATTCAGCTTTTTACTGCCGGTCCGCAATAAAATAGCCAGAAGCTCGGCATCTGACAGGCTGTCGGCCCCATACTTCATCAGTTTCTCACGCGGCTGCTCGTCGGGATTCATCTCCTTTACACTGCGGCTTAAAAAATGGTCCGCACTAAAGTGCTCGTTCTCCATAGTCAGTCAATCTTTTTATAGTATGAGCAAAAAATGGAGAATCCCTTACAGAAAAAGTTAAATTTTTTTGATTTGCGCTTGCCACCTCTCAGATTACGAATCCGGCCCGGAGGTTCGTAAAGACCAAAAACTATTGCGCTTCATTCGGTTGTACTTATTCGGCACCCCCCATAAGCGGCTCATTTATCGCGCGTATACTCGCATTGGGCAATCCCTCGGGATAGGCCTTCTTGCTTTGATTTACGGCATCTATCACAAGCTTCAGGTGCATTTGCTTTGAATTTTGATAGAAGGTCTGCGCTTCGCCGCTGAGTTTTGGTTTGCCGTGCAGCGGCTTGTCGCTAACGCAAAGGAGGGTGGCGAAAGGCACCCGGTACCGGTACCCGTTGGTGGCGACCGTTGCAGACTCCATATCTATCGCTACGCTGCGGCTAATATGGATCTGTTCTACGGTTCGCCGTTTGATAAACTCCCAGTTCCGGTTCGCCGTGGTATAGACTGTCCCGAGCCTGTAGTTGCGGCTGTTTTTGTCGAGTTCTTCTTTTAGGTAGACGTTCAACAGATGATTGGGGGTGATCGGGATGTTGAGCGGCAGGATCTCATCAAGCACTCCATCATCGCGCATAAAACCGGTGGCAAGCACAAAATCACCGATATCCTGGTGGTTTCGAAGCCCGCCGCAATGGCCGACCATGATCATGACATCCGGCCGTAAAACCGCTACGTGATCGGATATGGTTTTGGCATTTGAAGGGCCTACTCCAATATTGACCAGCGTGATCCCTTTATTGTTTGGCTGTTTAAAGTGGTAGGCGGGCATCTGCACACTTTGATCGGGCTCGGTGCAGTCGGGATACATCTCCTTAAATACCTCAACGTGCATGTCGTAGTTGGTAAACAGGATGTAGCGCTGAAATTCACTCGGATTGCTGCCGGTGTAGTGCTTCAGGCGATCCAGTGATATATCGATCCGTTCGGGACTAAACAGGAAGAGCTTTTTCTGGGTAATATCCCAGTCATCTTCATCTGCATTATCAAAAATGGACGGGTCCGTTGATTTTAATCGCGGCCGGGAAGGAAAAATTTTGATTTCAGCCCCTTTTTCCGCCAGTTTTCTCAGTTCGCGGGTCAGGTACCAGCGATAGGCGCTTGGCATTGCAATCTCCCCCGTAATCAGGGGGTTATGCTCCGACCAGCTCCGCTTTACCGTCAGTTTCGGATAGTCTCCGTCATCATAAATCGTCTCCATCATATCACAAGCCGTTTCGGTAAGCTCTGTGAGTTCTTTTTCATTACTGAATGCATCTTTCGTAAATTCTATTCTTTTTTTCATGCTAAAGGCACTGATTCGATATGTTTACATTTTCTAAGCCCGGTTGGGAGACGATCAAAGATAAGAAAGTATATGAAACTCCCATTTTTTCTCTTCATCAAAGAAAAATGATGCCGGCCGGCAGTACAACACCGGCCCATTTTTACGTGCTGAATGCCCCTGAGTGGATCAATGTCATTGCTATAACAAAAAAACACGAGATTGTGCTTGTAGAGCAGTATCGGCATGGCGTTGACACAATCACTCTTGAGATACCCGGTGGCATGACCGACCCCGGCGAACGCCCGATCGATGCCGCCCGCCGTGAACTCAGCGAGGAGACGGGATTTAGCTCCTCAACCTGGAACTCCCTTGGCAAGGTGAGTTCCAACCCGGCCATTCTTACCAACTACACCCATCTCTATATCGCTGAAGAGTGCGAACAGACGCTAAACCAACACACGGATGGACATGAAGACATTGGTGTACACCTGTTACCCATTCGCCGATTCCTGGAACTTGTGGAAACAGGAGACATTCATCACTCCATTGTTGTTGCCGCAGTTGCAAAATTGTTTTTAAAGAGGCCTGAACTTGCGCAATCTAAATAGCTAAAGTATCAGTTGCTCAAAAATTCAGAGAATGGTTATACTGTAGAACTGATCCGGAAAGAGAACGAAATGAGTCCGGATATGGGTTGAAGTAACCCAATTGAAAAAAAATGAATACAACCTATGATTGACGTCGGAGATAAGATCGATCCAAATTTTACCCTGGCTATTGTGCAGGATGGCGAAGAGAAGGAGGTCTCTTTCAGCGATTTGTTGACACGCCCGGCCATTGTTTCTGTTTATATGCGTAATAATACCGGCGGTTGTGATAAGCAGAATCGAAGTCTTGCCGATCATGCGGAGTGGTTTCACAAAAAGGGGTATACCCTGATAGCCCTGAGTAAAGATACGTGTGGCTCGCATAAAAATTATGCGGAAAAGCTGGGGATCAATTATATACTGGCCTCCGACCCGGAGTTTGCGTTTGCTGAAGCCACAGACTCGATTGTGGAAAAAAAGATGTATGGAAAAACATTTAATTCTCCTACCCGTTCGGCTTATGTTATTGACACCGACGCAACCATTCTTGGAATTATCGAAAAAGTAGATACAAAAGCTCATGCCGACGAACTGAAAGAGCTAATTGAATCTTTAGAACAGAACGAATCATGAAAACTTTAGTGATTGTAGAGTCCCCAACAAAAACCAAAACCATCAAGAAGTACCTGCCCAAGGGATATACTGTGGATTCGTCGATGGGCCATATTCGCGACCTCCCCTCTTCCGCCAAGGAGATTCCAAAAAAGTATAAAAAGGAGCCGTGGTCGAACCTGGGCATTAACGTGGATGAGGAGTTTGAGCCGCTGTATGTTACACCGTCGAGCAAGAAAAAAATTGTAACACGCCTAAGGAAAGCCCTTAAAGATTCAGACGAATTGATTTTGGCAACAGATGAAGATCGCGAGGGGGAAGCCATTAGCTGGCACCTCGTTGAACTGCTGAAACCAAAAGTACCGGTGAAACGGATGGTATTTCGTGAAATTACGCAGGAGGCGATCCAGAACGCTCTCGGCAACTTCCGCGATATCGATATGAACCTGGTGCACGCCCAGGAAACACGCCGAATACTTGACCGGCTGGCCGGCTACACCATCTCTCCGCTTCTTTGGAAAAAGATATCGCCCGGCCTCTCAGCAGGTCGCGTGCAGTCGGTAGCCGTGGAGTTTCTGGTAGACCGCGAAAGAGAGCGGATGCGCTTCAAAAGCGGAACTTACTACGATTTGAAAGCTGAACTCTCAAAGCTGAAGCAGAAAAACCGTTTTAACGCCGACCTGTCGCACATCAATGATAAGCGCTTGGCCAGCGGCAAAGATTTTGACGAAAATACAGGCAAGCTGAAGAAGCCGGATAGTGTGGTTCTGCTGGATGAAGAAAAAGCATCCAACCTTCGTGATAAGCTCCATGAGGCTGCGTGGGAAGTCAGCAATGTAGATGTGAAGCAGCAAAAAAGAAATCCATCTGCGGCTTTCATCACGTCTACGCTGCAGCAGGAGGCGAACCGGAAGCTTGGGTTTTCTGCGCGCGATACGATGAGTATTGCACAGAAACTCTATGAACGCGGGCTCATCACCTACATGAGAACGGATTCGGCAAACCTCTCGGGCCAGGCAATTAACGCGGCGCGTACAGCCGTTGAGAAAGAATACGGCAAGGAGTATCTCTTTGAACGTGTACGGAATTTCGGAAAAAAATCGAAGGGCGCCCAGGAAGCCCACGAAGCCATACGCCCGGCAGGTTCAAGTTTCGTAAAGCCTGAAAAAGCGAAACTGAGCGGACGCGAATTCAAGCTGTACGACTTGATTTGGAAACGGACAATTGCCACGCAAATGGCTGAAGCCCGCCTGGAATTCACAAACGTCACGATTACGGCCAGTCATGGCGACACCCGCGCCGACTTTAAAACAAGCGGCAAAAAAATTCTTTTCCCCGGGTTTTTCAGAGCGTATGTTGAGGGGAGCGACGACCCGGAAGCCGCACTGGAGAACCAGGAGATTTTCCTGCCTGAAATGAAAGAAGGGGAAGAGATTGAGATGCACGATCTTGAGTCGATCAGTCACGAAACAAAACCGCCGGCCCGCTTTACGGAGGCTACGCTGGTTAAAGAGCTTGAAAAACGGGGAGTGGGACGTCCAAGCACCTACGCTTCCATTATCAGCACCATTCAGGACCGCGGCTACGCCAAAAGTGACGGCAAAACGCTCATACCGACGTTTACCGCGTTTGCCGTAACCGGCCTGCTGGAGGAACACTTCCCTGAGCTTGTGGATAGTGACTTTACGTCTGAGCTGGAGAAAAAGCTGGACTTGATCGCCCGGGGCGAGTATGATCCGGTGAAATACCTGACCGACTACTACCACGGGGACGAAGGCCTTAAAAATAAAGTTGATGCCCGCGAGGATAAGATTGACGGGGCCAAAGCGCGAATGCTGGACCTGCCTCTTGAAAACCTGAACGGAATGAACGTATTTGTCGGGCGGTACGGCCCTTATGTTAAAAGCAAGGAGAACGGCGAAGAGATTACCACCTCTCTGCCCAACGACATGGATCCGGCAGATATCTCCCCCGAAAAGCTTAAAGAGCTGTTGAAAGCTGAAAAAGAGGGGCCGAAATCTCTCGGAAAAGATCCCGAAACCGGCGAGAATATTTATGTTCTGAATGGCCGGTACGGGCCGTACATGCAGCTTGGCGAAGTTACGGATGACAACAAAAAGCCGAAGCGTGTCTCCCTGCTTAAAGGAATGAAGCCTGAAGATGTGGACCTGGAGCTTGGCTTAAAACTTCTGGAACTGCCACGCCCGCTTGGCAAACATCCCGAAACAGGCAAGGTTGTGAAAGCGGGGGTTGGCCGGTACGGGCCGTTTGTGGTTCATGACGGAACCTTCAAGTCTCTGAAAAAGAGTGACCATGTGCTGGAAATCGATCTCGACAGGGCGGTGGAGCTTCTGAAAGAGAAAAAAGGGAAAGGCCGCGGAAGTGCAGCCATCCAGGACCTGGGCAAGCACCCTGAAACGGACCAGCCGATTAAGGTAATGAACGGCCGGTATGGCCCCTATCTTAAGTATGGAAAAAAGAATGTGTCGCTATCAAATGACACCGACCCCGAAAAAGTTACCATGGCAGATGCCGTCCGTGTGATTGATGAAAAAGGGAAAAAATAACCGCCCAGTGGATTACCCGGCGTCGTAAACGGAACAGACCATCACAATGGAAAAAGCGTCAGATTTTATATTCAAATACCCCCCGAACCTCCGGGAGCTTGATCTGGCTACCATGGTGACGATGTACAGGCAGCGGGGCGAAGTAAAAAAAGCTCCGCCCGGCCAATATATCGCCTGTTCCGAAACCAAAAAAGTTCTCCGGGAAGCAAAAGAATGGTTTGGGCTGTACTACAGCCAGGAGGCGTGGGATGCACTCCTGACAAAAGGGTCCGGCGGATACCCGATGACAGAAGCCGAAATGAATGCCCTGGGGCTTATCTATTCGAATCGAAACGAACCACCCCACCGGGAATACGTAGAAAAAAACACCGGAACCATACCGAAACTGGCCTACCTGCTGATTAACGATATGAAACAGTTCGGGTTTTTAAAGGAAGATAAAAACGGCTTTCTAACCCTCACCTCCAGCGGAGAGCAGGCCCTTCAGGGGGTGGCAAAACGGATCTACGGCAAACCGTTTACCGAAGAAATGCTGGCGGTTTATCGAACCAGGGATACCGGCCGGCCGGAAAAACCACGAAGCGGCAGAACGTCTGATCAGGATGCCGGGCAAACCAGCCTCTTTTAGGAACAGAGCACCATTCTTGCTGTTTCGATGGCTTCAAGTCAACAGCGGTTCTCCGCCCGCGGCGTCAAATTTAGATCTCTTTATCGGTTGCGCCGTGAAGCAAGATTTGTTAGTATATGATGTCTCTAAACTGGTTTGTATCAGACTGTAAACGACCGTTATTTATCAACATTTGAACCCGGGCTATGAAATTTAATGTATCAAGCAGTGACCTTAATGCAGGGCTATCAGCCGTTATCGGAGCGGTGCCAACAAAAGCAACCCTGCCGATCCTCGAAACCATCCTGTTCGAAAGCGAGGATGGACGCCTGAAACTAACCGCCACAGATCTCGAAATTTCTATTGTTGAGTATATTGAAGCGGATATTGAAGAAGAAGGTGCGGTTGCCATCCCTGCAAAACGCCTTCAGGAAACTCTCCGGCAGCTGCCCAACATCCCGGTATTTTTTAAAGTTGACGAAAATCAAAATGTCACCTTCAGCACGGATAAAGGAAAATACAAGCTCGTTGGGGAAGATGTGGATGACTATCCTGAAATTCCCAATATGAGCGAGGGCGTTCGGCTGAGCACAGATACTGACCTGATTGTGAACGCTATTCAACGAACGATGTTTGCCGTTTCCACCGATGATCTGCGTCCGGCAATGATGGGCGTCTATTTTGATATCGGTACCTCCGGCAGCAAATTCGTGGCCACCGACGGGCACCGGCTGGTGCGGTTCGTGAATTCGAACCTGAGCTCGGATACACCGCTCAGCTTCATCGTACCAGAAAAAGCACTCAATCTCGTTTCCAAAGCGCTCGATGCGGCGGACTGCGATCTCACCATCTCCGACGATCACGTGCAGTTCAAGAGTGGCAGCACCATTGTCATCACCCGCCTGATCAACGAGCAATATCCCAACTACGAATCTGTCATCCCGCGCGATAACGACAAAGTACTGCGGATTGATAAAAACCAGATGCTCTCAACAGTAAAACGTGTAGCTGTCTTCTCCAGCACAACCACGCGCCAGATACGCCTTCAGCTTGGCAGCGACAAACTAACGATCCGCGCCGAAGATATTGATATGAGCAGTGAGGCCAAGGAGTCTATTAGCTGCGAATATGATTCCGGCGATATGGAAATCGGTTTCAACGCCAAATACCTGGCCGATATTCTCGGAAACGTGGACAGCGATGAAGCAACATTCGAATTTTCAACTCCAAACCGGGCCGGAATCGTCAAACCTGTTGATCAAGAGGAGGGTGAAGAGATGCTGATGCTCGTGATGCCCGTTATGCTGAACAGCTACGCCTGACAGATGTCGTCACTGATCACTCTTACAAGCGATTTCGGAGTTCAGGATCACTATGTAGGCGTGATGAAAGCCGTTATTCTATCCATCTGCCCCAATGCCAGGATGATCGACATCTCCCACGACATTCCGCCACAGGATATTATGGCCGGAGCCTGGGTTGTCCGTAATTCAGCTATGCTGTTCCCTCCCCGCAGCGTGCACCTGGTGGTGGTTGATCCCGGCGTGGGCACCCAACGCAAACCGGTTGCCATGAAAATCAGGGACCAACTATTCGTAGGGCCCGATAACGGAATTTTTTCGCTGATTGCCGATGAGCACGACCACTATTCGGTGGAATTAAAAAATTCAGATTTCTGGCGGTCTGATCCGTCGAGTACATTCCACGGACGCGACATTTTTGCGCCGGTCGCCGCTCACCTGGCCAATGGAACCGGGATTGATGAACTGGGCGATCCGCTTGAAAGTCTTGAAACCTACCGCTGGGCCGTCCCCATTTCCGACAAGGATGGCATCCAGGGCTGGGTCGTCCATATCGACCGATTTGGCAATCTCGTTACAAATATCCCGGAGGAGATGATTCGGGAGACCGGAACCGAGGCGCAACTAAAAATTTATGTTGGCAATACGATCCTTGATAAGATCGTGGAAACCTTCGGGTCAGTAACCGAGGGAGAACCGGCCGCCTACATCGGGAGCGCCGGAATGCTCGAAATCGCTATCAATAAAGGAGATGCCCATAAAATGCTGGGCGTGGAGAAGGGAGCACAAATCTCCATTGTCATTCAAAAATAGTCCCTGAAGATCAAGCCCCTGCCTTGCCGGATCTCATCGTTCATCAGCCCGAATCGCGAAGTCGGCCGTGCCGCTGAAAACCGGTTGAAAGTAGCAGAACATTTGTAACACAAACGGTGTTGGCACGTAACACAGACAGACTGCAATGAAAAAAGTATGGATCTCAAACTCAGGGCACCCGACAGTGATCAGCATTCTCTATTGCTACCCGAAGCAGCGTCCAGGCTGTATGAACCTTACACCGGAACGCTGACCTCGGGCAACGGCAATGAATACCAGATTAAAGGCAATGTAGCCGACCTGCTTCAAAAAAAATACGCCTACTCTCTTGCGCAGAAAAGCAATCACTTCGGCTTTACCGCTTCGGTGTATGAGGATCTCTGGCGCACCCAATCTCTATCACTGCTCACCGGGGAATCGTTCCCGATTGAGGCCGAAAAAGATCTGCTGACGGACTGGCTCCACCCCGTGGACAATGGTATTTATCTTGATGTAGGATGCTCTACAGCACTCTACGCCCGTATGATTAAGAAGAGAGCTCCCGGTGCTGTGGTGGCCGCAATAGATATTTCTCAGCCGATGCTCAGGCAGGCACGGAAAAAGGCGGCGGACGAATCATCCGACCTGTTCCTGATCCGGGCCGACGCACGAGAGGCGCCCTTCTTTGCCGGAACCATCGACGGCCTTGCAATGGGAGGAACCCTGAACGAACTTACCGATGAGCTCAAGGTGCTCTACGAGTGCAGACGAATTGTTAAAAAAGGAGGGATCTTTTTTATGATGCATCTCCTGAAATCGGACTCCGTGGCAGGGCGCCTTCTGCAGGGGCCGGCCGGGCTGGGCGGTATTCAATTCTGGACCCTCGATGACAGTAACGCGCTCTTTGAACGAGCCGGGTTCAGGATAGAAAATCAGTTTACCAAAGGAATCGTATGTTTTACAAAATTAATTGCCGTATAGCCGTTTCTATCTTTTCCGGCGTACCAACGATAGAGAGCCCACAAGTTGATCATTCTTTGACAAGCACGAATCTTTGTTTGTTCAAACACGTTTCTTTTTTGTAATCCGTATCTTTAGAATAGAATCTCTACTGATTTACCACATTCCCTATGGCCAGAAAGTCATTTGATATTCCAAAAATGTACCGCTCACCCGTCATCCGTAAAGTAAAAGAGGCGAACAAGGTGACCGATCCCCGAAAGAAAGATCTTAAGCCGTCGGAGCTCGATTTTGGTCCGCTGAAGGTGTACATTCCCCGCCATTTCGGATTTTGCTATGGTGTTGAAAATGCGATTGATATCGCCTATCGGACGGTTGAGCAAAACCCCGATAAAAAGATCTACCTGCTCAGTGAAATGATTCACAACCCGACCGTCAACGAAGATCTGCTGGATAAGGGTGTACAGTTCCTGTTCGATACGGACGGCACGGAGCGGATTCCGATCGGTTCGCTCAGCCCGGACGATATTGTCATCGTGCCCGCATTCGGAACCACCCTGGAGATCCAGGAGAAGCTGCAGGCGCAGGGCATTGATCCCTATCAATACAATACCACCTGCCCTTTTGTAGAAAAAGTGTGGAAGCGCGGCAACCAGCTTGGCAAAAAAGGCTACAGCCTGGTGGTGCACGGTAAACATCAGCACGAAGAGACCCGCGCCACCTTTTCACACAGCGCTGATCATTCGCCGGTTGTCGTGGTGCTGAATCCCGGCGAGGCCCGAATCCTGGCCGAGATTATGACTGAACAGCGGCCAATAGGCGATTTCGAAACCTACTTTGGCCATAAAAGCACAGAGGGGTTTGATCCGCTGACCGACCTGGAGTTCTTTGGGGTGATCAACCAAACCACGATGCTTGCCACCGAAACGCAGGAGGTGATGGATATCCTGAAGGAGGCCTCGAAAGAGCGTTTTGGCGAGGAGAACGTTCAGAATCATTTTGCCGATACCTCCGACACGCTTTGCTACGCAACAAACGAAAACCAGTCGGCCACCTACGCACTGGCAGATGCCAACCCGGACCTGGCGATCGTTGTAGGCGGATACAACTCCTCCAACACCATGCATCTTGTCGAAATTCTTGAACAGCACTGCCCCACCTACCACATACGGGATGCCGGCGAGTTCGAATCGCCCGCTGAAATTTCACATTTCAACCAGTGGGATAAAGAGATGAAGAAAACAAAGGAGTGGCTGCCCGTGGAGAAAGAAGGCCTGAACATTGCCCTGACATCCGGTGCCTCATGCCCCGATGTGCTGGTTGACGAAGTGCTCCTTAAAATTCTCTCCTTCTACGACAATACACGCAAATTAGAGCGTGTGATTGAACCGTTTGAAAAAACAATGGCCGCTGCTACATAGCCGTCTTAATCGGGAAGGATTTCGAAGTAGGAGACCCGGGTTGGCTGAAAATTTCGCAGCCTGACGTCGTATTCGTCCGTTACTTGCTCAACCTGCGGCCGGATCAGCCCGGTTGTATCGGCTTCGATCCGTTCATAATCAACGTAGGCTATGAACGGACGGATATTCTGGACGTCGTTATACTGTTGGATGGGAACATTATACCGGACCAAAAGCGATGAGGGGGAGAATGTGATGGCCACACCGGAGGGGAGATTACGCGAACGAACCGGTATTCTGACCTGGGCCTCCGTAAACTCCGCAACCCGGGCTTCAAGAACAACCTGCTCCGGCTCTATGGTGATTCCCGCTTCCGGCTCCTCCAGCTCTATGGTTAGCTCAAGATCCGTATCCACATTCTCAACATCAGATTCCAGCGTACTCCAGTTTTCTACCGCATTTACACGTGAGGCCGGGCCCGAAATGGTTACACTGTCGGGTGAAAACCCGGGGGTTCCGAGCACACCATACTGATCGCGCGTGCTAAGAGTGACCTTTGACCGAACGGGAACCTTGCGGGTAATACGCTGCTCCGTTTCGATTTCCAGGAACATCGGGTCGGCCTGCATCACCGTTACGTCGGAGATGGATCCAACCTGCTGACGAACCTGCTCAAACATGTTCACCTGCTGATTTTCGACGCTAAGGGAAATAAGCGGTGGGTTCATGTAGAGATTAAATAAACTCCACCCTTCCCCGCTGACACTAACCGTTGCATTCTCGGGAATCTCGCTGCTAAGAGCAATATCTTCCGGCATGTTTGTGATCTCTATCGGGATTATCATTGTAATGTTGTAGTCCCGCCCCATATTGACAATCACCCAGAGGCTGAGTGAAAGAAGCATGGCAAACAGAAACACAATGATTTTCTGCTTGGAAAAGAAATTGCTGTCATCGTCTTCATCCAGACCCCAGTGGCCGGCAACAATTCCCAAAAACGTATCTTTAATTGTTTGAATAATACCCATAGCGCTAAGTATAACTCTTTTTATGAAGCTCGTACCACAATTTCTTTCACAATTTTAGACCCTACCTTTTCATTCAGTTTTTTTGCAATCGAAAAGCGATTCATATGGATTTCGTGGCGCCATGCGGATGTCTCAACTTCAACAACAAGCCGGCTTCCCTCAAAGTGGAGGTTTTTGCTGACCGTGGCAATTTTATCACCCACAACATCCGGCCAAACGTGAAGCACCATCCCGCGCTGGAGCTTGGTGCGGTGCGGGATCTTTTTCATAAACGTTTTGAGCAGCTGATCCATCGACTGCGGTTTATTTCCGAACGACATATTGTCTCCTATTCCTTGGTTGTGATCTGACCGTTATCCACCCTGAACCAGCGGTTATCGGCCCTCTGTTTAAACTGTGATTCTAAAAAAGGCTTCTCCGCAGCAGATGTAATAAACGTCTGGCCGGAATGTTTTGTCAGTGTTTCCATGATGATGGACACTTTTTGTTGATCCAGGTTACCAAACAGGTCGTCGAGCAGCATAATCGGCAAATCATCCAGCTGATCCGAATAATAGAACAGCTGGGCCATTTTCATTGCCATCGAAAACAGCCGGTGCTGTCCCTGCGATCCATAGTTCCGAAGTTCCATATCATCAAGATAAAACACAACCTCATCCCGGTGGGGTCCGATGATTGTCTGCTCCCGTTCGATCTCTTTTTCGATATTCTCCCCGAGCTGTTTTCGAAACGCATCCCGTATGTCGTCCTCGTCGCCGGGTGATTCTACGATGGTTTGATACTGCAGGTCAGGCTTCAGCTTCAGCTCCGAGATGGTGCGATACTGAAACTCCAGGTATCGTTTGAACCGGTCCAGGACCTCCGATCGTTTTGCGATCAGCCTTGCACCGGTCTCCGTCAGCTGCAGATTCCACGGCTCCAGGTAGTTGATGAGCAGGTCCCGGGGACCCCTGAACTCCGTAAGCAGTTTGTTGCGCTGCCGCCGGATATGCCGGTACTTCAGAAGATCCCTCAGGTATTTTGGAGATATCTGGCTGATCATGCTGTCGAGAAATGACCGGCGCTCCGCGGGACCCTCAGCCGTTAGTTTCAGATCTTCAGGGCTCATAACGACCACGGGCACCATCCCAATCAGGTCGGACAGGCGAGAAAGCGGACTGTCATTGACAAATATTTTCTTCCCTTCTCCCCGCGAGTAGCTGCACGATACTTTGAAAGACTGCCTGATTTCTCCTTCAAAATCTCCCTCAATCATAAAATATTTTTCATCCCGGTTGGCTACATATTGATCACTTGAGGCCACGAAACTCCGGCTCATGCAAAGGTAGTGAATGGCGTCGATCAGGTTGGTTTTCCCCGCCCCGTTTTGCCCGGTGATCAGGTTCAGGTGGGGCGCAAAGCGGATCTCGCTGTCCAGGTGATTGCGGAAGTTTCGTAATTTTAGCCGGTTGATTCTCATAGCTCTGAAAATACAAATAATTCTTCCGGATTATTTCCCATAACCTGCACATTGTCCGGGGCTGCATCCGGATATCCTTGAGATACCCGGCCATTGTCATGTCGAGCGAAATCCCGGTGTAGTTGACCGGGATGGAGTCGCCCCGTGAGGGATCCCTTGGGAAAGACATTTCACTGCGCTTTGCTCCGTGGGGAAAAGATGAACCCTGTTCTTAGAACTAATTTGAACAAGGCTTTAGCACACTCCTTCCAGACGCTGGGAAACTTCTTGACTACACGCGGAAAACCACCGCATTCCGCTACCGGTGACAGATTGCTAAAATGTGAAATCGGAGTCATGAAAGACTATGAAATCCCCTCTTCGATAGGGGGATTCAGGGGTGTGTCCGTGGGGGCAAGGAACCTGAAACGGCTACGGTTCACGATCAAAGCTATGGAACACACCCCTCGCTAAACTCACCCGGCTTCGCCGTTTCGTTTATGCTTTTCCCCTCTCGAGAGGGGATTATGGAGACTATCGTATCCAAAATAGTGTTGCCCCGTATTTGGGGCAAAATTAGTTGCTCGAAATGACAGGTGCTTCTGGGTGAAGGCGCGGCGCATTCCATTTATTGCCATAGCAACGCTCTCCGCTGCGCCGCTTGGAGTTGATCACGAGTTATATCAATTTCCTCTGCCATCCGGGTTTTGGTCCTCAAGACTCGTCGGACGAAAAAACCAATCGTCCGACGAGGGATCGATCCCTCGACCGTCGATTGTGGTTTTCGACGGTCGAGTTGGTAAGGACCGATTCGACAAAAACCCTCCCGAAACTCCGATAAGAGCATGTTTTTTCGACGATAAAAAATCTCGAAGAGACGTCCGGATGTAGCCGCGGCTCTCCCGTGGGATCCCTTCGGGGGCGCGGGTTTTAGGTGGCATTAACATGTATTTGACCTCCCATCAGGGTGTTTGCCTTTAAAATCTCTACGCCCAGCCGGCGTAAGACGTCAATACCTATTTTTATGACTCGAATTCTGGTTTAACATCATTTATCATCTATTTGCCATAAAGAACCAACGGTTTGCACTGACAAGACATCAATACATAAAAAAAGCCCCCATCAGCTGAGGGCTTTTTAATGAAATAGTTAAACCAGTGGCGAAAACCAGGATTAGTTGGCAAACTCTTCCCAGTCAATCTCACCCTGTGGCCGGCCAATTTGTGTGGCCACGCGTCCGCCATCAACTGAGGTGTCGATCTCATCCAGACGGTCGTAACGGCGCATATCAACCCAGCGGTGCCCTTCGCCCCAGAGCGAGTATCTTCGCTGCTCCAGCATCTCATCAATCAGTGCCGCCTGCTCAACAGGTCCGGAGTAGGGATCAAGCCCCCAGGCTTCGCGAATGATGTTGAGTGCGTCCACAGCATCATCCAGGTTGGCTCCGCCAAGCTGGATATTGGCTTCGGCGTAGATCAACAGAAGCTCCTCATTCCGGATAAACGGCATCGGAGAGGTAGCTGTCTTAAACCGGTTGTCCTGGAAGTCCGATTGCAGCCCGGGTATATCGGGAGTGGTAGCTGTTGAGCTACGCTCCAGCAGTTTAAGATCGAGCCGCTGGTCGTTTGGATCCGCATCGTTAACAAATGCTGGACTTGGCACAATCAGCAGGTTTTGGTTGGCATCAGGTACAAAAAAGTAAGGGTTGAACTGGTCGCTGCCCCCGCTGAAGGTGTGTGCCGGCCCTGTGTAGAGCTCTTC
>JAAAOB010000064.1 GCA_009909035.1 Bacteroidota bacterium | reverse complement strand
GGATATCAATAAAGTTCTGCTGAACATTATTGATGCCGCAAAAATTATTACCGATAGTGAAGCCTGTTCGGTGTTTTTGATTGATGATGTGACCAACGAAATGATATTGAGTATCCCCACAGGCCCCGCCGGAGATTCTATTACGGGCAAGCGGTTCCCCATGGGTGAGGGAATTTCAGGTTGGGTTGCCAAACATGCAAAATCACAAATCGTTAACTGTGTAAACAGTGATGACCGTTTCAGGGGTGATTTTAACCCTGAAATTTTCACAACCCGAAATATCTTGTGCTCCCCGCTCCTCAATCAAAAGCAAGAGGTGATTGGGGTATTGCAGGCAATCAACAAGAGAAACTCCGAGGAGTACATGAAAGAGGAAATTCCTCTCTTTGAAGCCCTCACAAACCAGGCGGCAATTGCCATTACAAACGCCCGCCTGCATGAAGAGCGCACAACGTTGCTGGCCGAAATCCACCACCGTGTCAAAAACAATATGGCTGTAGTTTCAAGCCTGATTCAGATGCAGGCCATGATGGAGGAAGATCTCGGTCTGCAAAACAAGCTGCTGGTAAATGTTGCACGAATCTCCAGTATGGCAACCGTCCACGAGCAGCTTTACAGATCTGATAATTTTTCAAGGCTTGACTTTGCTGACAATATTCAAAAAGTCACTGAAGGCTCTTTCGAAAGCCTGAACGCTTCATCCAGGGTAGACTCTTCGTTTGATTGTGAGATAGTGGACCTCAGCATCAATCAATCAATTCCCTGTTCGCTTATTGTGAACGAGGTGATTATTCACCTGGTTAAAGACGGGTTCTCAACTGTCAATAAAGGAGATTTCCATCTGAAGCTCAGCGAATCCGATGATGGATTGTCCGTGGTCATTGCCATCTCTCATAATGGCAGTTCAATACGAAACCGAATCCTTGGAGAGAGCCGGGCTGCCGCCGGTTTTCACCTGATTGACGTGCTCTCTCAGCAGCTTGAGGCTGAATACAACTACACCGAGGGCGACGAAAAGCATACATTTACGGTTCGATTTAAAAAGTCTGATAAAAAAGGGGCCGGCAGCGGACTCTGATTTTATGGACAACTGTTAAGGGGACCTCATTACATATTTCGTGGCCCGAACTCCCGCCAGCAACAGGCCCACTCCACTAATCACCTGGAAAAAGAGATAGAAAAAGAACAGCGTGTACGATTCAGAAAAATGAATAAATGCCTCCGTCATAAATCCCGAATAGGTCGTATAGCTGCCCAGCAGACCGGTTAAAAGAAAAAGCCTCAGGCTTGATCCACCCTCTTTTTTTTGTGTAAGAACAGTAACGAGTATCCCCATCAACAAACTGCCGAGAAGATTTTCAAGCGTTGCGGCACTCAGCAGGTGCATCTCACCTGCCACCAGCTTAAACAGCTGGTTTGTCCAGTAACGAAGAAGAGTGCCGCAGGCTCCCCCAAATGCAACCCACAGAATATTCGGCAGATGGCGATAAATCATACCCCACCCCAAAAAACTGTAGAATACAGCTGAAATCCGGCCCAAACGGCTGTAAATGCAGCTGCAATCTGCCAAAAAAGGTAGATCAACAGGTCATCTAACGGACCTGAAAATAACCTGGCTGATTCAAGCGCAAATGTAGAAAAGGTAGTGTATGCCCCCACCATGCCGGTTGTCAGGAAGAGCACGGCATGTTCCGGCAGGGGAAGCGAAACTGCTGATAACGCCAGAAGGATGCCCGCCAAAAAGCAACCCAGGATATTTGCTGCTAACGTTCCGGTATAAATAGAGGCGTTTTTGAAGACTCGTCGTGTAATAATACCCGTCAGGTATCGAAGTGCAGCCCCGATGGCTCCACCGGCACACACCGTTATCAGTTCTGTCATACAACATGATGGTTTTAGTCCGTGGCATTAAAAGATAGGCAAAGCAATGGTTAAAGCACCATTGAAAAATAGAACCACTTGAAAGTTCGACGATTGCATGAAAAATTGGTAATTTGCGCTTCACTCAAAACTTGATTCGCAGCTGCAGATATGTCTCCCTCCATTCGTCCTGCTGATGATATTAAACGGGCTCTTCTTATTAGCCTGCTGGGATCAGTTCTATCGCTTTCGCTCAAAACTGCGGCATTTGTGGTTAGCAATTCTACCGCTGCTCTTTCGGATGCAGCCGAGTCGGTAGTCCATCTATTCGCCGTTCTTTTTGTGGTATACGGCTATTATCTGAGCATCAAACCCGCCGATGATGATCACCATTATGGCCATGAACGCATAGAATTTTTATCCGTAGGAGCTGAAGGCGCCATCATTATTGTGGCCGGCTTGTCCATTCTCTATCATGCGTTTATGAGCATAATCACCGGTATTGAGATTATAAACATAAGCACCGGTATTTTTCTTTTGGCATCTGCTGCCATCATCAATCTTCTTCTTGGCACATACATTCTCAAGATGGGGCGAAAACACAATAACATGATCGCTGTAAGCAACGGCAAACATACGCTTACGGACGTATGGACCAGCGGAGGCGTTGTGATTGCCCTGGTGCTGATTCACCTCACCGGGTGGCTTTTTATAGACGTGCTCGTCAGCCTGATGGTTGCCGGCTATATCATGTACGAAGCCTATAAGCTGCTCCGGTTTTCCGTGAAAGGCCTGATGGATACCCGGAATCTATCCGTTGACAATTCCCTGACACGTGTCCTCGAGCAGGAACTGCCTGCAAAAGCCAAAGGGTGGCATCACCTGCGCCACCGAACATCCGGAAATACCACCTGGATTGAATTTCATCTTGTATTTGAAGATGATATCAACCTGAAACACGCCCACGACGAGGCGACCACCCTGGAGCGTAAACTCATTGATGCACTCAACACCGACGCTGTAATCACCATCCATCTTGAACCGGATGAAGCGCACGATGAAGCGCATTCTATCCTTGAGGGAGCCAATAAAAAGAAAAGTCTGGATGAGTTTGTTTAACTTGACAATTGATCACGATGAATAATTTATCCTTTCAATAATCGTAGTATCCTACGTACATTACTATACGTTCTGTTTATTCAATGAACTACCTCGGGGGAGTACCACGCGGGTTTTTCTGCGTGGGATGGGGGTGTAATAGGTTTAGTTTCTAAACCAAGTAGTTGACAGTTCTAAATTCTGAAAGTCATCCCCAAGCTCTCTCCGTTCGCTTCCCCCTTCTCCAGAAGGGATCCCGATGGGGAGAGGGGGACTGTTATCTTGTCCGACCCAGAGGGCCGGGGAATGAAACCACCTAAAAATTAACATTATCCGCCATCGCCTTGAAACAGCTGATAGCCACCATATTATTTTTGTTACCGCTGGCACTTGTCCCTATGCTCCATGCCCAAGATGGTGGGGAGTTTAAGATCGCCCGGGTACAATATCGCGGCGGTGGCGACTGGTACAGCTCACCATCGGCACTACCCAATCTTGTGCGATTTGCTAAAGAGCAGGTACCGCTGTCCATAAGCGAAAATTATGACGATGTGCAGCTTGGCAGCCGGGACATATTCAACTATCCGTTCCTTTTCATGACCGGCCACGGCAACATTGCAATCAACAGCTCCGAAATGGAGAACCTCCGCCGATACCTGGAGTCAGGCGGATTTCTGCATATTGACGACGATTACGGAATGGATAAATACGTACGCCCGCTGATTAAACGCATCTTTCCCGATGAAGAGCTGATTGAACTTCCAGCCGACCATCCGATCTACACCAACGTCTATTCATTTCCCGGTGGCCGCCCCCCAAAAGTGCACGAGCACGATGGGCTTCCGCCCCAGGCATTCGGCCTTTTCCGGAACGGACGAATGGTCCTCCTTTACACCTACGAGTCCAATCCATCCGACGGCTGGGCGTTCGATCAACACAGCAACCCTGATGATGTTGTAGAATCGGCGCTTCAATTTGGTGTCAATATGCTGGTTTACATTTTCAACTCGCCTTAAATTGCCTGCGATCGAAAACGTTCCGAAGCTGCCATCATTTCCAGGCCCGTCGGTTCATCCGCATGCCGGCCTGCAACAGACATTCGTTTCGCAATTGTGTTATATTTTGAACTTTATCTTCAATATTGTGAACCGGGATCATCCTTATGAGAAAAACAATAGGCTTCCTGAAACTACTTCTGTTTACGCTCTACACGCTTACTACGTGGTCGATTTATATGATCGGGCTTGGGATTTTAAAGCTGACTCCTTTTCGATATGAGCCATGGAGAAACCTCTTTATGCGCTCCTGGGCACACGCATCGGTCCTGATTTTTAATATCAAAATAAAAAAAGAGGGCGACCCGCCGCAGGCCCCATTTTTTATTGTCTGTAATCATATGAGCTACGTGGATATTATTCCGCTGTACCTGCATCTGCGGTGTACATTTGTTGCCAAGAAAGAGGTGCGAAGCTGGCCGGTTCTTGGCAAGATGGTGGATTCTGTTGGGGTGATTTTTGTGGACAGAACCCGCCGGTCCGATGTAAAACGTGTAAACAACCTCATTACAAAGTCACTAAACCAATACCAGGGATTAATCGTCTTTCCTGAAGGCACATCAACGGGGGGAACGGAGGTTAAAAAATTCCATGCCCCGCTTCTCCAGTATCCTGCCGCCACAAACCTGCCGGTCCATACGGCATCGCTTCACTACAAAACAGCCCCCGGTGACCTTCCTGCTGTTGACAGCGTCTGTTTTTTCGGAGCCCGGGAGTCTTTTGGTACTCACGTAATGAAATTTGCCCAGACACGCCGAACGGAGTGCACAATCCGCTTTGGCACATCCCCGGTTCAATCAACGAACCGAAAAGAGCTGGCTGAAAATCTTCACGCCGAAGTCAGTAAAATTTTTGTACCAACCACGGAAGCCGATCCCCGGAACAATAGCGGCCCATCTTCGTGACATGTTCCGGCCAGGCGATCGCACTGTTCTGCAGTTTAAAAAAGTTTTCCCAGGTGCTATCAGGCTGAAAAATAGGCCGGCACAGGAATATCGAGCATCGTGTGAAGGCCGGGGCTGCATCGATCAATCGACTTCACCGCGTTTACCGTAATGGCACAGGTGGCCGTATCGCCATTCACGCCCCCCTCCACCTCCGTAGTAATATCTGGCACTCCGTTTATGGTTATGCGATCATACGATCTCTCCTCGCCCACGGATGCTCGAAACCGAAGCCGAATGACCTCCTCGCCATCCACAATTCCGGAACCCACCTGCTCTACACCGGCCGGCTGCCCTTTTTCGATTGGCCGGTATCCGCTTCCAATTTTTTTCTTTGCCAGGACAGGCTCCAGGGTTTCCCGGTTTTCATCCAGCGTCCAGTTCATTGCCGCTGCAATCAAGTCTACCGACTCAGGGAGGCCGACATGGCGCAGCTGGCCACTCTTCTTTTCCTCCTCAAATGCCTGATGCGTTAACCCGGCCCCGATTTTTTTCTGAAAGGGAATTCTGCGCGGCGATGCATCCTGAACCCGCTCCACGGTAACGGATGTAACATCCTGGCAGACAGAGGTAAAAACTGCGGGCAGGTAGTCCATCAAAAACCCGGGGTTTATGCCGGTACCCACACAGGCAATACCGTGATCCCTGCATATGGTATCAATGGCACGAGCCGCCTCCGGGTGCTGATTCCATGGATAGATCATCTCTTCGCAGGTGGTTACGATATGAAGCCCCGCCGCCGCTGCCTCTTCCACCTGCGATTTTAATCCCGAAATAGATGAAACCGTTGTAATTACCGCAACTTGCGGCTCTGTTTCTGCCGCCTCCACCGCCTCCTGAACTGAACCGGAAACCACGGCTGAACTGCCGGGCCGGCCAAGGATTTCCTGCACCGTCTTCCCGTGAAGGTCGGGATTCAGGTCAGCAACTCCTGCAATCCGAATACCCTCTCTTGCATCTGCGTATTCAAGAACCTGCGTTCCGAGTGCCCCGATACCAATTTGAAGAACGTGAACCATAATCACCTTTTTTGTTTTACAATTTAAACGAAAAAATGCCAAAGCCTGTGTAGATTTATTATCATAAGCGTGAATCTAACGCCTGGCCGATTGCCAATATAAATGAAAAAAGTGGTGCCCTCATACAATTTATGATTTTTGGTACCGGTTTCTTTCTGCCTTCAAATCGCTGCGCATTGGCCTGCGCTAAAAACTCAAATAAAAAACAAACCGATGGATTATAAGAAAAAATGGTGGCGGCACTCAGTCATTGGAGTAACGCTGGTAGGATTGGGAATCAACCTGGTGGGCGAAGCAATCATAATTAAAGGAGACAGCCCTGCAGAGTTTGACTTGGGACACATGGCTCTTTGGTTTTGGATTGGGCTTTTTGGCCTGGTTGCCATTAATGCCGGGATTAGTTTTGTCGGTGATGCGGTGAAGCAGCGGATTTATATGGAGATGGAGAATGGAGAAGCACCTGTAAGCAAATCTGAAGAGACCTGAAGTACGACATCCCGGGAAGCCGAACCATCAGCCTCTTTTTGAACTAACCGAAACCGGGTAGATTATTTTTCGTGTAACTACCCATGGAAAAGTACTCGCAAAAAGATGTTGAATGGCTGCTGAACCTGCACAAAGATAGCAGCCCTGTTTCATACACAGGATTCTCATCAACCGCCGGATGGAAGCGGCTGGTTTTTCGGATTGCAATGGCGTTGAGTGCTCTTGTTGCCCTCATTATCCTGCCCTTTTTTCTGTTAATACGCTTCTCTGTTTACCTGAACCTGAATGCCGGCCTGTCGGCATGGCCGTCACTGATTGGCGGAATTGCTGCTACCATCGGCCTGCTGTTACTCTATCTTTTTCTGTTCTTCATCAAAATGAAAAGCAAACGGAGGCTGATTACATTTGGCCTCGCCGGGGTGAGTGGTATGGTGCTTGGATACTCCCTGTTCTCTCTTTTTTACCTATCGGGTGTCCATGCAAAAAACGATGATGTGCAATCTGTTTACCGCTCCATGCACCCGATCTTGAGGGTTGCTGTTACTACCGCAACCCTGGCAGACAATGATCTTGTGATCACCGATATTGCACGGGTTCGGGATGATTATGAGAGAATGGGACTGCCCGTCAAGCAAACCTCTTATCACTATCGCCAGGAAAGCGGGTACGTACACGCCGTGGATATCCGGACGCTGAACCGTGGGTTTATTCGCAATGCAATGTTGCAAGGGTCTCTTGAGTTGATGGGATTCGAAACAATCCGGCATGAAGGCACAGCGGATCATTTGCATGTAGCGTTGCGTCCGGCTGATTCGTTGACTGCATCATGAAAACCAGTGCTATCTGCCTGCGCACTGTACACACCGGGTGGTATACGGCATGATTTTCAATCGGCCAAACGGAATTTCGTTGCCACATTTTAAGCATTTCCCAAGCGTATCTTCTTTACAGCGCTGCTGTGCACGCTCCAGTTTTTGCAGCGTGCTCTTTTTATCCCGGAGCTGTTTTTCGTTGATCGCTTTATTGTTAATGGCATCCATTCGGGACAA
>JAAAOB010000116.1 GCA_009909035.1 Bacteroidota bacterium | reverse complement strand
GCTGGGTTATTACGCTCCGTTGGAGCTTTTGTAGTTGCCTTATTTGTGAATTCAAGAGCGAAAATTTCATTTGCAGACATTGCAATTCATCGCCTTTTGGTTGGCCTATTCATCCGATGATATGGCAACTTGAAACGCGGCATTTTTCAGTGCCCCTCATTCGATGATACCACATATTTAGAGGATTTATGAATTGTGCCAGTTGTTATTCATTGGATGAGGGTTTATAACCCTGGCCGGAACGGCCATTGGCCAGGCCTGAAGGGCCGCAATAACTCAGCCCGCGGTAAAAACACGAGCTTGCGATGTGTTTGCAACCGTGGGTACAGGTGGCACCTGATAAGACCCCGAGGCGATGACCCTGAATTATAATGAAAGATGGATTCGAGGGGGAGATGACGGAAGGCGTTGTTGAGGTTTTATTTGGCGCCCATGAAAGAATCATTAAATCCAGCAATCCTGAATCGATGACTATGTATCGGGTAATAGGATAGATAGAAAAATGGGTGTGGGTTATCCACCTTTTCGGGGGATGTTGAAGATGCCTTTCCGGCAATTTTACAACAATCCCTCGGTAAAATGTACTGCCTTTTTGTGATTGATCGCCTCGGGATTTCTTTTAATGCTCCCGTTATTCCCCGGGCGCTGTTCGCAGGCTCACGTTGCCCGGGGCTGTGTTCTTTCGCTCCGTTGGAGCTTTTATTGTACTTACGCGATTAGATAACCAGCTCATTCCTCTGGTTGCGTTGAAAATCATCGATTTTCGTCGGCGTATCCACCCGTTGCGACATGTTTTAACGTGACATTTGCAGGGATACTCATCAGATGATACCACACAATTAAGGTTGGATTTATGCATCCTAGCTGTTGCGATTCATCTGATGAGGTCTGAAACCATGGCTGGAACGGCCATTGAACAGGCCTGTAAGGCCGAAATACCAACCCCCCCACGTCGCCAAGGCTATGAGGGGCAGGCTGCGGTAAAAACACGAGCTTGCGATGTGTTTGCAACCGTGGGTAGAAGTGGTACCAAAAATAACCCCGAGGCGATGAAATTGAATTGAAATAAATAATGAATTCGAGGGGGAGAAGGCCTTGTGCGTTGATTTTTTCATGAAGCCACCGGTGAAAGCCGATTGTCAACAGGATCAATCAGAATCGCCAAATTATTTTTAAATAGTAAACTTTTACGAATTGGGTCGTCCTCCTGTTGATAAGTTACAGGCGGTCACTTTCCAACGACACCCCCTCCATCCCTTGGCAGAATGTGCTGCCTTTTCGGAATTCATCGCTTCGGGATTTCTTTTTTCACTTCAACCATTCAACCCTCTTTTTATCCGGCGTTATTTAACGCTATTTTATCATTCCAATTTTTTGAAATAACAAATGAGCTGATGAAATCAGAAGATATACGGTCTATACAGGCACCGATCAAACAAAAATACAGGGATAACCCTGAATCGGCAGTCATCACACTAAAGGCGTCAGGTACAATAGGCGAAAATCTATCCTGCAAAGTAAACACGGGAAAAGCAATTGCTGAAGCCGGACTTCACCCCGCAACAGGCGGGAACGGAACACAGCTCTGCTCAGGCGACATGCTTCTGGAGGCTCTTGCTGCCTGCGCCGGAGTCACCCTCAATACCGTTGCAGCTGCTATTGATGTAGATCTGAAAGATGCAGAAGTTGTGGCTGAGGGAGACCTTGATTTTCGGGGAACACTCGGTGTGTCTAAAGAGGCACCTGTTGGTTTTAAAGAAATCCGCCTTCACTACAACCTTACCACAGACGCTTCCGACGAAGAAATAACAACCCTTCTGAAATTAACGGAACGCTACTGCGTGGTTTTTCAAACGCTTAATCAGGCAAATCAAATTCAGGTATCTCATTCAGTTTGATGAGATCAGACAGATAATTTTATAAACAAAAAATATTTAACGACTCATGGAAACGAATCTGGTTTACGAACTCATCGGTTACGCCGCCTCCATTCTGGTAGCTGTCTCCTTAATGATGAGCGCTATTGTAAAATTAAGGGTGGTAAACATGATCGGCGCCCTCACCTTTTCTGTTTACGGCGTGTTGATCGGATCCATTCCCGTTGCTGCCATGAATGGTTTTATCGTCCTCATCAATATCTATTACCTGTTGAAGATCTATCGGGATGAGGAGTATTTTCAGCTTCTGGAGGAAGACGAAAACAGTAATTATACACATGCATTTTTGCAATTTTATAAAGATCATATAAAAAACTACCAGCCCTCATACTCCTTTGATAAACCCCGAAACTTCTCGCTGTTCGTACTTCGGGATATGGTACCGGCCGGGCTTGTACAGGGAAATATTGACGAAACCGGGGTATTAAAGATCGACCTGGACTTTGTGATACCAAACTACCGTGATTTCAAAATCGGAAAATACCTGTTCACGGAGAAACTGGAAGTTTTCAGGTCCAGAAATATACGGGCTATCCGAACAACGGCAGGGAATAAGGATCATAATGATTATCTTGAAAGAACAGGATTTCAACGAACCAAAACCGACGGAAACTACCCATACGAATTATTGGTAAAACCGAAAAAATTTTAGTCATGACTACCATTAAAGGCATCCTCACAGACCCAATTCAGAGAAGACAATTTAAGGGTGAAATCGTTATTGAGAATGGAAAAATCAAAGAGATCAGGGAGCTTGATGATGTGCCCGACCACCATATTTTACCTCCGCTGGTCGACTCCCATATTCACATTGAAAGCTCCATGCTTG
Source organism: Bacteroidota bacterium (assembly GCA_009909035.1). Classification (GTDB taxonomy): domain Bacteria; phylum Bacteroidota; class Rhodothermia; order Balneolales; family Balneolaceae; genus SW132. Next base: position 4,764 of record JAAAOB010000116.1, on the reverse strand, counting down.
TCCCATCGGAATTTGCCCGGCTGGCCGTTCAGCATGGAACCGTGGCCACGGTGTCAGATCCGCACGAAATTGCCAACGTTTGTGGAATTGAGGGCGTGGAATATATGATTGAAAACGGCAACAAGGTCCCGCTCAAATTCTATTTTGGAGCACCTTCCTGCGTCCCCGCTACGCCGTTTGAAACCGCTGGTGCCATTCTGGATGTTGACGCTGTTAAGGAATTACTGGAGCGGGATGAAATTCACTACCTCTCAGAAATGATGAACTGGCCAGGCGTACTGAATGACGATCCCGACGTACTCGCCAAAATTGAAGCGGCTCATGATCTTGGTAAACCTGTGGACGGTCACGCACCCGGCTTAAAGGGCGAAAAAGCAGAAAAATATGCGTCTGCGGGTATTTCAACGGATCACGAATGTTTCACCAAACAAGAAGCCCTTGATAAAATAAAGGCGGGAATGCTTATCTCCATCCGGGAAGGCAGCGCTGCAAAAAATTACGATGCACTGATAGAGCTGCTCGGAGAACATCCCGGTAAAATCATGTTCTGCTCGGATGACAAGCACCCGGATGATCTGATTCGCGGACACATGAACGAAATTGTTGCCCGCACGTTGAAACTGGGCTATAACCTGTTTGATACACTGCATGCATGCGCTGTGCTGCCGGTTCAGCACTATAATTTGAACGTTGGATTGCTGCAGCCCGGCGACCCGGCCGACTTCATTGTGGTAGATTCTCCCGGAACCATGAATGTACTTCAGACCTGGATTGACGGTAAACCGGTATATCAAAAAGGCGAAATACTGTTTCCGGATGTAGACTCGTCCGTAATCAACCGGTTTGAACCCTATCAGCTTGAGCCGAAAAATTTTAAACTCTATTCTGAAAAATCTGAGCAGCAGATTATCGTGGCTGAAGACGGACAGCTTATCACGCAGAAAGAAACCGCAACGCTTCGCTCAAAGAACGGTGAAATTTTGGCGGACCCCGACCGGGATATCCTCAAAATTGCCGTTATTAACCGTTATGAAAAACAGCCACCTGCCGTAGGGTTTATTAAAAATTTTGGACTAAAGAACGGAGCTATAGCCTCTTCCGTAGCCCACGATTCGCACAATATCGTTGCCGTAGGTTCTTCTGATGAAGCCATTTGTGAGGCGGTGAACCTGGTGATGGAGTCGAGGGGCGGAATATCAGCCGTTCACGGAGATCAAAAAGATGTGCTGCCGCTTCCGGTGGGTGGTATTATGAGCAATGATTCAGGAGAAATTGTAGCTAAGGGATACGAGCGCCTCAGTAAAATTTCGCGAGAGATGGGAAGCACTCTGAAGGCTCCTTTTATGCTAATCTCATTTATGGCTCTGCTGGTGATTCCAAGCCTGAAAATGAGCGACAAAGGTCTGTTTGACGGTGAAGACTTTGTGTTCGTGGAGCAGTGATTCGTGGCACCACTTAAAGGTTCATCAATGGATTTTAATTCCTGATCGTGCAGGAATCCCACGAACGAAGCACCATCAGGAAATGATTGTTATAACATTAGTTTGGATTTAATTGACAAACTTTTTTGGATGAATAGCTATCTCAGAAAATTCTCTACAAATCTGTTTATCAAATGATACCAATTGAATACTAAGATCTTCTGCTAAAGCAACAAACTCACAGTCGTATGAAGAGCAACTGGATTTTTGGACCATGTGTAAAACCTGTGTGGTATTCACCTCATAAGCATTTGATCCAATTAGTTGTTCTGCTTCCTGCATCGATTGCAATACCGTTGTCATGTCTAAAATATTTTTCCTGAGATATAGAGCCATTACATTCCGTAATTCTGATCGCCAGAGTAAAGGCGCTATCCAATAAGGGTCTTTTCTCAAGACTTGATATGCCAATTCTTCCATGTCATTGGGTACCCAAAGACTCGCAATGACACTCGTATCAACTGCTATCATGGACGCCCTTTATTAATGGCTTGCTGAATCTCTTTTATGGTAAGGGAGCCTTTGGCCTGTAGTTTGAGTTTCTCTGCCCGGGCTATAACCTCATTGGGATCAGGACAATGACTGCGAACCATTTGCTTTAAATAAAAGACAACTTCACTATTGATACTTCGGTGATGAAGTTCCGCTTGCTGCTTTAGTTTCTTGTAAACCTCGTCAGGAATGTCGCGAATGGTTATGTTTGTAGGCATGATAATGTAGTTACATTATAGTTACATAATGAAACTACATAGATTAGGAGGTAATTGCAACACCATGATTAGATGTAGTATGTCTGTCTGTAGACTGGATTCCGGAAGTTCGTGGCACCACTCAAGGGTCCATCACTTAATTTAAAACTGAAATCGTGCAGTGGTGCCACGAATACAAATTGCGCCAACTCTATTTTCCGTTCAGGTAATCCGTAAGCATCGGGAAGCGATCGAACATAAAATCGGCGGTTTGGTTCTCCTCAATGTCCTTCATAAATGCAGTAAACCAGGCGGTCTGCCAGCCGGCATCACGTCCGCCAATGACGTCTGAAGAGTAGGAGTCTCCAACGTAGAGGATCGTATTTCTTTCAGCCCCTGAGCGCTCTGTAGCAACGTCAAAAACTTTGGGGTGAGGCTTCATTACACCCACTTCTTCGGTAATAATAAAGTTGTCGGTGTACTGCTCCAGCTCCATCACCTCAATTTTTTTCTGCTGTGTTTCAAGAAAGCCATTGGTTACGATCCCAACAGGAAATTGATCTGCAACCAGTTCCAGCGCCTCTTTCGCACCATCAACCCACGTCCAGTATTTTCTGTAGTTCTGCATATAGGCCCGCCCGATTTCTGCACTTCTGTCTGTAGAAAGCCCGAGTTTCTTCATGGGCCGGAGAAAACGCTGGTACTGCAAAAATTCCCGGTCAATTTTGCCCTCCTGGTACTTCAGCCAGAGTTTATGGTTCTCCTCTTTATAGGCGATCAGCCAGGAATCGATGTCTGTTTCTTCAAACTCAGGGAATCCGGTAAATGTCTCTCTCTGGGCTTCACTTTCGGCTTTATTGTGATTCAGAAGTGTATTGTCGAGATCAAAATAGATATACGATGGCTTCATTGGGAAATTGTGGCCTGTTAAACATTACAAGCCGTAAAGATACCAATCCTTCCGCTGCTGATCACCTCTTATTTATGCACCTTAAGGCTCAGGGCTGAGCTATCTATGTGAATTGATACTGTTAAAAAAGACCGAAAACCCTGTGGATATTGAATCCAAACCGAAAATCGCCTTCCCAGAAACGATCACTGTTGTTTGCCATGATATACTGCTCGTTGTGCCACTGCGAACTTGCAAAAAAGATCTGAAAAACGTGTCCGCCTGTATCGATATTCAGGGAGAGCGCCATAGCATCATCCGTCCCCGGATTACGATTGCCTAAAACCGGCAGGTACTCCCAGCTCAGATTTAATCGTTCGTTCAGATCAACCTGAAGAAGCACACCCAGGCCAAACAAATGCTGCTCATCCTCACCCAAAACGCGGTTAAAGTAAGAGTACATCGGGGTCAGTTGTATCCCGACAGTATTAAACTTCCTTGCAAACATCACGGAGGTAAAGTAGCTGAGGCGCTCATTGAAATCGAGTCCCTGACCCGATACAGTGGAAATACCTGTGGCACCTTTCAGGGCGATACTCACCGGGCGGCCGGCATCTTTTGTTTGCTGCATCAAATTCACCTTCGCAGATATATCTACAACCTTTCGGAATGTCATCCTTCCCACGCCAATAGAGAACCGGTCTGTTACGCCATAGATTAAACCCAATCGTGTGTTGGCCCCGTCGTCCAACCCGTAAAACCGGTCTATTCCGCCATCCACAAGTCCGAATGTGTGGAGAATAGAGTAGTGCAGATCTCCGCCTGAAGGATTTATAATCGTGCTTATCCCTATATTTTTTGTGGCGCTAAAAGCGGGTTCCGCGAGGACGCTTGTTACGGACCTTTCACGTTTTAGCTGTGCATCGGATACCTCCGGTGCCAGGGAAAACAGAAAGACTGCTGCCAGTATTTTTAATGCCAGTTGTTTCACGATTATACTCATACTATCCAATCCGTTATATTTTATTTATTCTTCAGTTTTTTGCAGCTCAGCTTCAATATTGATGTCCATCTCTTCATCTACCTTGTAAAAAAGGATACCAGGCGGCTCAATATTGTAATCGGTAATATTGATAATCCAGCCTGCACTCAGCTTTAGCACATCGCCATTCAGCGTTAATTCACCATCTACCGAAATTTCACGGGTTACTCCGTGCACTGTAAACTCTCCTTCAACCGTGACTTTTTGTGCGGAATCTGAATCCTGATTAAAATCAGATGTGAGTTTGCCGGTGAACTCAGCAAAAGGGTGATCTTCTACATTAAGCGTACTATACATATCACGATCTCTGCGGCCGTTACCCGTATCCAGTGTCTGCAGGTCGATGTAAAAATCCACCAGGTTTTCATCGAAATCGATTAATCCTTTCAGCTGGCTTGACGTCCCCGTAAACGTATGCAGCGGAACACTTGACGTGAACTCAACATCTCCCTCCTCGGTCATAAATGATTGCGCATTCACGCTGCTGCTGATCAGCAGAAAGATGATTAAAATGGCTGCACGTTTAAAAGTTGTCATAATAAAATTTGTTGATTAATTGTTCTCAGCACCCTGGTTTATCCAGGCGCGTATTTGATCGATTCTTTCCTGTGATAAAAATGGGCCTCCCTGGGGCATTCTGTTGCCAAACTGAGGGTTCGGTTC
>JAAAOB010000128.1 GCA_009909035.1 Bacteroidota bacterium | reverse complement strand
TTGCGTCACATCGGGAGGAAGACTGCGCGAGGGTCGGCACGCAGACTCGAGTGTTGAATCACTGAATCATCGAATCGTAAACATTGACATGGCATGTAGAGGTCGAAGAAACGGTTCAACAGTTCCACGCGCGATAGTGCACTCAACGTGCCGGTGGCATACTCCACAGTTCAATGTACGGGTAAGCGAACACTCAACGATCAGTGGCGGCTGGTCTCGGATTATAACTGTTTAACAATGCTTTTGCATACGCTGTAATTTCTTATTATTACGGGTTCAGATGTAACAATCGAAATGCCCGAACCGGCTACAGCCAAAAGAGTAAGAGATGCCAGAGAAAACGCGAAAAAGTTCATACCGGATTATTGCGTCCTACCTGGATAAAAGCGATAAACGCAATGTCGTGCTTATCCTGGTTCTCTTTTTTATTGCCTCATTTTTAGAAGTGTTTGGACTCGCCACTCTTATCCCCGTAATTCAAATTGCGATGGAGCCAGCCATAATCCAGGAGAAGAGCTACATCAAGCCGGTTTTCGACTTTTTTGGCTTTGAATCTGAAAACGCGTTCCTGCTGTTTCTTGTCGGGTGTATTTTTTTCTTCTTCCTTTTTAAAAACGTGTTTATGATGGCGATCCGGTATAAGCAGCTCAGTTTCTCCACGGACCTGTCGCTAAAAATCATCAAAAAGCAGTTCGAAAAATATTATTCACTCGATTTCTGGAAATTTAATCAGGTTGGGGTCTCTACGATCCTGAACCATGTAAACCGCGTGCCGGAGATCTTTACAACCAAGTACCTCTTTAACTTTTTTCAGGTGTTTACCGAGGTTGTGGTTGCTTCAACAATCATCGGTGCTGTAGCGCTCTATCAACCGGTTCTCTTCCTGTTGATGATGGGGGTGCTCGGCCCTTCAACCTGGCTCATCTATTCCAGCCTGAAATCGAAAACACAGGAGCTGGGCGACCGGCTCGATGCACTGGCCCCGGTCGGCTACAGCATGATTAACGATGCATTTAAAGGATACGTAGACCTGAAACTGACCCGCAAAGAGGACAAGTTCCTTGAAAAATACTATTTGAACCGAAAAAAAGCGTACCGCCTGAAAGTATGGGCAGCCATCTTGAATGAACTGCCTGTTAAGGCTATCGAAATGATTGCGATTGGCGGGGTGGTGCTGATATTTCTTTACTCTCTTGTTATTAGCAGCTCACCGGAGCAGATCCTGGTTCTGCTTGGCGTATTTGTGGCTGCCGCCTACCGGATCATGCCCTCCGTGAACCGGATTCTCAGCTCCCTGATGACCATCAAAAACAACCAGTACTCCGTGGAACACCTGGAGCTCTATAAGGATTACCTTTCGAAGATTGAGAACCGCCGTGAGGATGGTTCAGAAGAGCTGACATTCCATGATCGTGTAGACGTGCAAGGCCTCGGGTACTCCTACCCGGATTCCGATAAAAAAATCTTGAAAAATATTACGTTTACTGTCCAAAAAGGGGAATCTGTCGGGTTTATCGGCCGATCCGGCTCGGGCAAGACGACTCTGATGAATATTCTTCTTCGGTTTTATGAGGAGACAGAAGGCCGGATCCTTGTGGACGGCACCCCCATCACGCATCGCCACGTGGAGAGCTGGCGGGAAAAGATCGGGTATGTGCGCCAGGATGTCTTCATCCTGGATGGCAGTATAGAGCAAAACATTACTCTTGGAGATGAGAACCCGGACCCGGAAGAGGTCCGCCGCGCGGTGGAGCTGGCCTCGCTAACTGAGATGGTGAAGACGCTGCCGGACGGCCTCCACACGCATGTGGGAGAGAACGGTTCCAGGCTGTCCGGGGGACAGAAACAGCGGGTGGGAATTGCCCGGGCGCTCTATCACAAGGCGGAGCTGCTGGTCTTTGACGAGGCCACAAGCGCACTGGATAATCAAACGGAAAAGGAGATCACGGCGTCGATCAACCGGCTATCGGAAACAAATATTACACTGTTTATTGTGGCACACAGGGTAACCACACTGAAGCAGTGCGACAAAATATACGAACTGGGTGATGGAGAGCTGATCAACGAACATTCATATGATGATTTGATCGCCGTGGTTGAGTAATCGAACCGTGAACCGGTGGCAGGAATCAGTGACCCCGGATTGCCGCGCAATAGAAATGATGAAACTGCAGACGAATGAAACTGATCTACTACTCTCCTCACCCAGACCTGAATTTACAGAGTTTGTCCGGTTATGGCACCCATATGAGGGAGATGATAACGGCCTTCAGGGAGCTTGGCTGCGAGGTGTTTCCCATCATCATGGGCGGGGCAACTGCACCAAATGAGACAGCCGGCTCCCCGGGTTCGCCCCTGAAAAATGGTTTGAAACGGGTTGTAGGCGCCCGCGTGTGGGAAACCCTGAAAGATGTCAACCTGGTGCGTACCGACCGGTCGTATGAATCGAGCCTGCGGGAGAATATCAAAACGATAGAACCCGATTTTATTTATGAAAGAGCCAGCTACATTCAGCTCTCCGGGGTCCGGTCAGCCCGGAAAAGTTCTGTTCCTCACGTGTTAGAGGTGAATACACCACAGCTTGAGGAGCGGCTGCGCTTCACCGGAACACGGAGCTTTCTTCATAAGAAAAACCGGGAGCGGGACCGCGAGCAGCTCTGCAGCACAGACCTGATTCTGCCGGTCAACACAGCGCTCAAGGAGTATTTCATGGATCGCTACAGCCTGGATAGCTCCAGGTTCCTGGTTTTGCCAAACGCCTTCAACAGGGACTCTATCCGCCGGGATGATGCCAACCGCGAGCGTATTCGGCAGCGCTACAATCTCGGGGGGAGGAGGGTGATCGGTTTTGTGGGGTCTATTTTTGAATGGCACAACCTGGAGAGTTTGATAGAGGCCTTTGAGATGCTGGAACAGCGCGACACAACGCTGCTGATTGTCGGATTTGGAGAGCATGTTGATCACCTGAAACAGAAAGCGAGGGAAAGCCGCAGGAGCGGAGATATCCTGTTTACCGGTAAGGTAGAAAAGCAGCATATTTTTGATTATATCTCGGTGATGGATATTTGTACCGCACCCGGAGCCGCATGGTACCAGACCCCGATTAAGCTGTTTGAATACGGGGCGATGGCCAAGCCGGTTCTCGCCCCGAAAACGGCCCCTGTCCGCGATGTGATCACGGACGGAGAGGAGGGATTTTTGACCGATGGCACTGCCTCTGAGATTGCCGCACGACTGGGCTGGATGCTGAATCATCCCGGAGAGGCGAAAGAAGCGGGCCGGAGGCTTCAGCACAGGGTGTTTCATGACTTTACCTGGCAATCCAACGCAAAAAAAGTTTTAGAAAGTGTGAGGAGTTTATGAAGGTGCTGCTTTTAACAGACGGCATCTACCCGCACACGGTCGGTGGTATGCAGAAACACTCCTACTACCTCGGCAAATACCTGGCCCGGCTGGGTGTTCAGGTAGAGATCGTGATCCCGGAACGCTTAGCTTCAGACAGGCCCAAAACGGAGGACGTTCTCACGGCGGAGGAGTCGCAGAATATCGCGTTTATTGAGGCCGAATTTCCCGAAGCGCCCTATTTTCCAGGCCACTACCTGTATGACAGCTACCGTTATTCGCGCCATATCTGGCAGATGGTAGAAGGCAGGCTCAGCAGCTGCGATTTTATCTACGCCCAGGGATACACCGCCTGGTATCTGCTGCAACAAAGGTGGAAGGACCTGCCGCCCGTGGGTGTTAACTTTCACGGTGTGGAAATGTACCAAATGGCCGACGGATTGCGCTCAGCACTTGAAAAGAGGATGCTCCGGCCTGCGGCCGCATTCTGCCTCAGGCGCGCCGATGTTGTCTATTCGCTTGGCGGAAAACTGACGCCGCTCCTGGAACAGGTAGCGGGTAAATCACGGGTTGTGGAAACACCGATTGGCATTGAGGAAAAGTGGCTGGATAACGCCCGGTTTGATGTTTCTCACCCCCGGCGGTTTGTGTTTGTGGGTCGATATGAACGACGGAAGGGAATCGGTCTGCTGCACCGGGTGATTCAGCAAAATCTTGATCGAGAATTTGAATTTGAGTTTATCGGGCCGATTCCTGAACGGGAACGGATCAACGCGCAATCGGTGCACTACCACGGCACGGTCTATGAGGAGACGCGGATCCGGCAGATCCTGGACGGCTGCGATGTGCTTTTTTGTCCGAGCTACTCCGAGGGGATGCCTACCGTGATCCTGGAGGCGATGGCTCGCGGCCTTGCGGTGGCGGGAACGGACGTTGGGGCGGTATCGCAGCTGGTATCGGACAGGACGGGGTGGTTGATGGAGCCGGGCCGTGAGGATCAACTCAACGCGGTGTTCCTGGATGCGCTGGAGATGAAGCCGGATCAACTGAAAGAAAAAAAACAGGCGGCCCGCCGGTTGATTTCAGATCGATATACCTGGGAGGCCGTTGCCCGGATCAACCTTGAAGTGATTCGCAGCTGCACAAGCAGATGAATCATGTCGCTGCTTTTTTCACCTCCCGGATAACCACTCACCGGGAACGATATCCCGGAGGTCGGGATGATCAAGATGCCTCATGATTTCCGGGTTCAGATCCTCAAGTTTGGATGCCGATCGCACCTGATCACGAATTTTCTGCCATTCGGTGTGGCGAACCCTCACAAGTACGGGTACTGTCGTAATAGACGGCAGGAGTTTGGCGATCGACAGCCGGTGGTTTCCGGATCGACGTTTCCCAAATGAACCATCACGAAAAATATTTACGGTAATTTCGTTAAGTATGGGATTTGGATTGTCGCGGGAGGGATCAGAAGTCAGAATCTCATCCTCTACCAGTTGTTTTTGCGTTTTAAAGCCGTTCTTTGCAAGGTTGTGGTAGAGTTTTTCGATGCTTTTGAAGTAGTTCTCCAGGGTCTCGATGGAATGAATTCCACGACGAATCATTTTCTGTGAGGGCTCATCGATACGGGAGGCGTAAGCACGATAGAGGTCCGTTTCAGGCCAGCCGGCACCCTTCCTGAAACGTTTTTCCAGGGATCGAAACAGAATATCGTCTTCAAAAGCCTCCACGCCGAGATCCCAATCTCCGCCGGCCACGCATCCGAAATCCAACGGCGCGTTCCTGTTGTAATAGGTAATCTGGTCCGGATCGACCCACACGATTTTCAGCGGATTTGCGTCACTCCGTGTGGAGAGCAGACGTGCCTGAACAGCGTAGTACCTGTAGAGCATGTCATCGGAAAGTTTTGGCAGGATGTAGTTATTTTCAAACCGGTTGAACCATCGTCTGACGGCTCTTTGCAGGGAGCGCCACGGTTGTCTCAGGCGGGATGGTATTCGATCAGTTCTTGGTTGTCTCTTCATTTGATGATCAGCAAGGATCAGGCACTTATTGTACTGCTCTCTAAAAGCTAATAAATTTATTTCTTTATCGGTATCATACACGCTGCATTAAGTTGTTGATTGATGCTATGTCGGTCGGGGCAGGGAAAAAATGCATGCTATCATTGCTTGAGATCTATAATCAAATGATTCTTTAAAATTCAATGTATCTTTTGATGGCACAAACGGTTGTAACACGAGGTTCGATTCTGGCTTGATGTTTCCCGTAAAGGGACGAAACGTGATGACTGTAGGCGTGATGTACTCAAATGAGTAGAGGAAGAAACTGAAGAGGCGAGAAAATGTAATGTTATGGCGGATAATATGTTTAAAAAACTATTGAAACTCCCTTTTCGGATGGCCGGGTTTGATATAGTGAAACAACCGGACCGGAAGGATAAACACGACGTAGCGGGAGACGTCTACGCCGACCCTGTAACGGCTCTCTATCACCGGCCGGTGTCGCATCGTGACGCTACGGCCTTTGACTGTTCCATCGGGCGGTGTGTCAGCGAGTTCGGCTTCGGATTTGGCCCGGGGGAGTGGCACCCGTTTGTGGCAGCTCTTCGTCAGATGAAAAGAGACCGGCAGCTCTCCTACAGCGACTCAGTACTAAAAACCTACTACGACTCCTGGCAGCCCAATAACGCCGCTGAAGCGCTCCTCAGAACAGCGGCCGATTCGGCAGACACGGACCTTCAGTCGGCCGAGCCTTTCGCTTATGTTGTTCCCTGGAACCCAAAAACGCTGGACGAAAGACACCGGGAGGTGCTGGAGTATATGGAATCGGAGAACAGGGATGCCGGGTTTGATGAGATCACTGCGGGAGAGGGGTTTAATCATTTCGGGCCGGTATCAGCCCGCAAAGGTAAGATTGAGCTCCACCGCCTTCAAACCGTTCAGGAATCGATCGGCAGCGCGGGCTACAGCCGATCTCCGGGCTGGGATGGCGATATTCGCGGGTACATCATCCGGCGGAAAGATGACTACCGTTATGTGGTCGTGGGCGGGCATCACAGGCTTGCGGCCTTAGCAGCTCTTGAGTATAAATCAGTCCCGGTGCGTATCGATTTTCCGGTGGTGGTCCAAACACAGGATGCAGCGTTTTGGCCCCAGGTTGTAAAAGGCACGTGGACAAAAGAGAGTGCGGTCCAATACTTTGACCACCTGTTTGATTTTGACAGCATGCAGTGGGCAGAGCGCAGGGACCTCTGGACCGGGTGAGGATGCCTATGATACTTTCAATGACTCAATGAACTTCCGAATCTGCTCCGCTTTTCGAAACCCAAATAGCTTTTGCAGCACCAGGTACGGTTTTCCGGAGTGTGTTTGTCTTGATGTTGGAATGTATGTTTTGCCAAGGTGACGGTCATAGAACTCCTCAGCCTTTTGGAGATCATATTCGGCAAGTATCCGGATCAAACTAAAAAGTGAATCGTCAAAAAAACATCGGTTTTTCTGAAGATATCCTGGGCGATCCGTCCGGAGCCATTGCAGTATTTGGAGGCGAACTTCGATATACTGACACCATTTTTTCACGGGATCGCGGTTTGTGATTTGACCCGCTTCCCGTTCCCGAACGATGGTCAGCGGTTCCGGATCAAAAATGACCTTTTCACTGCGCTTCAAGATCCTGAACATAAGATCCGCCTCCTGGCTGCTTTCAAGCTCTACATTCCAGCCGCCGACAGCCTCAAGATATTCCCGGTTCCATAAATTTGAGGAGGTAATACCGAGGTCGGTTGTAAATAGTGCCTTCAGCGGATCGTCCGGCAGCGGTTTGACGATAGATTCGTTGCCCAGGAGAGGACGTTTGCGGTAGGCACCTGCCACAAAGGCGGCATCCGGGGTTTTGGAAATCAGCTCTGCCTGGTGAACCAGTTTTTCCGGCATCAAAAGATCATCGGCATCGAGAAACTGGATCCAGTCACCACTCGATATTGAAAATCCATGGTTCCGCGCAGCAGGTGCTCCGTGAGAGGTTTCCTTCTCGATCCTGAGTGTTCTGTATCTCTTTTGAGCCTGTAAGAGCCGACTCCAGGTCCGGTCTGTAGAACTATTGTCAATACAGATTACTTCTGTATCAGCCCAGTTCTGGCCGAAAGCGGATGCCAGCGCCTCTTCAATATAGTTTTCCACATTGAAGCAGGGAATAACAATGGATATTCGGTTTGGCATGGCGTTCAGTCCTGGATCCATATGATTA
>JAAAOB010000052.1 GCA_009909035.1 Bacteroidota bacterium | reverse complement strand
GATGAGGGGCCGGCTTAGAATTGACGCGACACTTGCACCTGCCGTCCCGTTCAGGACTGAATGGCTGGGACATTCGATTCCTGGTGGGTATGTGGACTGTAAACCTGTTTACGTTGTTTTAATAGATCTGCTGAAATCCTCCTGAATCCCCTTTACAAAAGGGGGCTTTTTGAGCTACTTGTTGATGAATCAAACCGAAATTCATAATGCGAGGTCCTGCCTCCGGGAAATCCTTGGAGCGGATGGATACCGCAGGCGTTTACAGAGGCCAATAATCCATTGGAAGGGGTCAAATCCCTACAAATCATTCCTCATTGACTCTTCTTCGATGAGATCCCTTGCGGTCTCTGCCCCGAAGTAGTTCAATCATCAACGTCCATCTCCAGCTCAAGGAAACGACTTTCGATATTGCGTTCATCCAGGAAATGCTTCACAACATCCGGGTTGGGCGTATGCGTGATGTATACCGTTTTGGGATTAAGCCGTTCGCAAAAATTGACGAGCTCGTAAAAGTCGAGGTGGTCCGATATCGGGATCAACTTGTCGACTGTGAGCTGGGTGCGGCGGGATTCGAGCGACGCCCACCCACTGCAGTAGGCAATTCGTTTCTTTTTCACGTTAGAGGCAAAACCGCCTGAGAGCGCAGACGATGGGCAAACCAGGATGTTGTCCTTGCACGTGGCGCGGTCGTAACTTTGGTATGATCCAAGATCGATTCCCTCGTCTTCATACACGCGGCAAAGGTTGTACCCGGCGCCATGGATCATAACGGGATGATTTAGCGGGGCCAGCAGGTGCATAATTTCCTGGGCTTTGCCAAGGTTGTAGGCAAGAAAGACCGGCGTGTACCCTTCCCGGAGAGTTTCAGTGGCAAAAGTGCGGATCTGCCGGGCAAGGTCGCTGACCCGTTTCCACCGGTAGATCGGCAGACCGAAGGTGGCTTCCGTAATGACGTAGTCGGACTGGCCGGGGGCATCGAATCCCTCGGTGGCCGGTGATGGCGGTGTTTTATAATCCCCGGTATAGAGAAGCGATCCGTTGTCGGATTCGATGTAGATCATTGCGGATCCAAGGATATGGCCCGCGGGATAGAGCGTTGCCCTGAAGTGGTTTGTTTCCAGCGTCTCATGAAATTGAAGATCTGTGCTTTCGCCCTTGAACCCCCGAAGTTCCATCAGCCGCCGGGTGGGCCGGGTGGCGTAGGTATGCACCGATCGGTTTCGGTGCATATGATCGGCATGTGCGTGGGTTACGAATGTGTGCGTGGCGCCGGGATGCGTTCCGTCCATCGCAATGCCGAGATCAGGCAGGTAAATTCCCTGGTATCCGGCTTTCTGAAGACGCATAGGGTTACCTCGTTTTAGAGATCAAAATATAGCAGAGCATGTACATCACAACACCGAGAGAGATCATATTGATCCCGGCAAACCGGATCTTTTTATGAAGCCTGTCACCGGTTGTCAGGATCTGTTTGGAAACGACACGCCACTGGAGAAGCATCTGGCCAAGCGTGTAGATAATTACAAGGCACCAGAGTGAGAAGATCAGCTCAATCCATGAAAACGGGAAGAAGCTGAGAATCAGCCCCGGCAAGGTGAAGAGCAGGAGGTATTTGAGTACCGAGCGGAACGCCCCGGGGGGATCGTCGTGCCGGGCCATCTCGCGGAGGGTACCGGCCAGAGAATGCTGCTTCAGGATGAGGTAGATTCCACAGCTGATGAGCAGGGAGCCGAGGGCTGCATAGTATGCGGTAAACCATTGAGCAGAAAATGAAGTGAGCATGTCAACAGGTTGGATAGGGGTTGGCAGGTAATGACGGGACTACTCGATCACCATTCGCTTTTCCGAAGTGAGCAGCTTTTCAGGAACGGATGCTTTAATGGAGCTGATGAAGGCCTTCAGGATAGACTGCTTCAAATGTTTGCGGCCGTAGGCAAGCCGGACCTTGCGGCATGGAACCGGGTCACTGAACTCTTTAATGATGGCGCCGGAGTGGTTGGTGTCGACGTGTTGGGTGGCGGTCCAGGGCAGCAGCGTCATCCCGTAATTCTGTTCCACGAGTTTTTTTAGTGTCTCCAGGTTCCCGCTGCGGAACTCAATTTCCGAGCCGGTGTTGCGTTTGGCCTCTTTGCACAACTTTACGGTCTGATCGCGAAAACAGTGCCCTTCATTCAGCAGCCAGATATTGGTCTGTTCCAGGTCGTCGACAGAGAGAACATCTTTGGCGGTGAGTGGATGATTTTTCGAAAGGTAGCCGGCAAATGGCTCCACATACAGATCCTCTGTGTAGATATGTGCGGTTTTGACCGGGGTGGCAATGATGCCGGCATCAAGCTCATCATTGCCGATCCCCTCCAGGATCGTGGCCGTCAGAGACTCTTCAAAAACCAGCTCCACGTCAGGATTTTCAACCAGGAAGGCGTGTAAAAAGCGGGGTACAAGGTAGGGTGCCACCGTGGGAATCACGCCGACCCGGAACGTTCCGCTCAGGGTGGTTTCCTGGAACTGGACGATATCCTTGATCTTTCGGGCATCCTGCAGGATAACCCGAGCCTGGTCAAGAACCTTCGTTCCAATTTCGGTGGGCACCACGGGTGACTTGGAACGGTCGAACAGCACCACACCGAGTTCGTCCTCGAGTTTGTGAATCTGCATGCTAAGTGTCGGCTGGGTAACGTAGCTTTTGTCTGCGGCTGTTGCAAAATGGCGATACTTATCTACCGCCACGATATATTTGAGTTGTGTAAGAGTCATGCTTAGTTTATTTGTTGATACCATCGGAAGATACTAAGAAATAGAAGATTCAACTATTATGGATAAAATTCAAAAACAGGTACGGATCAAGGGTCGTGTACAGGGAGTTGGATTCCGGTATTTTACGCAGAAGCATGCGCGTTCCCTGGGGATAAATGGCTGGGTGAAGAATTTAAGCAACGGGGACGTGGAGGCACTGCTTGAGGGAACGGTTAACGATGTGAATAAAATGGTGAGCCATTTATCGTCCGGTCCAGCGGCAGCCCGCGTGGATGATATCAGCGAAGTGGAGCGGGATGACCCCACCGGCACGCCGGTTCATGGATTTACCGTGAAGCGATAAGATGTCATTAAATCTGCCGGTGGACAGCATCTCACAGCCTTGCCCCGCCGTTGAATGCATTGGTTCGTGCCGGCTGCCCTGAGCTTTGTACCAGGGGTTCAAGACAAAATAAAGAGGTAACTTTTTAACGTCAGTTGAGTTTGTTTTCTTTCCACATGGGTTTACAAAAACCTATTATAGTTGTGTCCTCAACATCGTGGCGGGTTTATTGGATAAGAATAGTTCCTTAACCTCACAATTCAGCCTTTTACATAACACTAAAGATAGAACTCTAACTTTATTCCGGGTCGCATTTCAGCTGTTTTTTCCGACTATATAAACAGTCTGCAATCGAAATTTTGCAGGTTATCATCTTATATTAAACACCATTTCCTATGATTGAAAGCATCCAAGCGTTGTTCGAGAATTCATCCTTTTCTTACGCTCAATTCCGGCTGCTTATCAGTACTGCACTGTTGGTTTTGTTTATCGTTGTGTTGCGGCTCTTGAGCAGGCGCTACATTCTCAATTCGGTGGCATCGCGGGAACTGCGGCGAAAGTGGATTGTGCAGTCGCGGAATGGACTGATCATACTTTTTCTACTGGGAATGATTTTAATTTGGGGTGATGAGCTCCGGACCCTGGCCATATCGGTGGTGGCCATTGCAGTTGCTCTTGTAATTGCCACCAAGGAGCTGATCTCATGTATTACGGGCTCAATTCTGAAATCCGGGGCCAGCTCGTTCGATATCGGGGACCGGATACAGGTCAAGGAATTTCGGGGAGATGTTATTGATCAGAATCTGCTTGCAACAACCATTCTCGAGGTGGGCCCTGGGAAACTTACTCAGCAGCGTACCGGACGCATAACCATAATCCCAAACGCGTTGTTTCTGTCGGAGCCGGTGGTTAATGAAAGCTTTACCCACGAATATATTCTGCATGTCTTCACGGTTCCCTTCAAACGGGAGGATAACTGGAAGGCAGCCCAGGTAGCGATGCAGGCTTCAGCTGAAAAAATATGTGCGCCCTATCTTGAAGATGCCCGGACATTTATGGAAAAGCTGAGCGACCGGCGCGGCCTCGATATTCCGTCGGTAGATCCAAGAGTCAGTATTTCAACGCCCGCAGCAGGTGAAATTCATCTTATTGTTCGGGTTCCCGCAAAAACTTCGCAGCGAAGTTTTGTTGAGCAAGCCATCCTGTCGGAGGTATTTGATAGCCACGATTTTACCAAAAAAGAGTAAACCCGGCCTGGCATGCTTGAACAGTTGAAATGAACCGTCGGAAACCGAATGGAGATGATGAGGCCTCGTGTTATAGCTTTTTATGAACAGACATAAACAAAAAGTTGAAGCTGCCACATACCGCTGCGCATACTGTGGGGAAGCCATCAGCACGTTTGTTGATCCTTTTCAGGGCAATAGGCAAACCTATATCGAAGATTGTCAGGTGTGCTGCAAGCCGAACCAGTTGACCGTATATTATGATGAGTGGAGCGAGTCATACCAGATTCGGTCAGATCCGTCGGAATAAATATCGCCGGTTTTTCAACAATCAACAGGAAATCAGAGGATAGTATCCCAAATGAGAGTAAAACCGCTGGTAGTGCTATGTTGGCTGATCGCCGGATACCTGCTTGTTATAGGACTTATGGTAATATTTCAAAATCAGTTGATCTTTCATCCGTCAACTCAAATAACCGGCACGCCGGAACGGCTCGGTTTGCCGTGGAGCGAGCACCGGGTACCGACATCCGACGGCCTGGATCTGCACGGCTGGCTCGTTGGAGACCCCGGGAAAGGCCCCGTGGTGGTCTATTCGCACGGTAATGCGGGAAACATCAGCGGACGGGTGGAGATCGCCGGTGAAATAGCACGGCAGGGTGCGTCTGTGTTTATGTACGACTACAGGGGATATGGAAAGAGTGAAGGGAAACCGGATGAACAGGGAATTTACACAGATGGAGAAGCGGTGGTTCACTATTTGCGCCGAAATCTTGGAATTGCCGTGGAACGGATGATATTTTACGGAAAATCCCTTGGCGGTGCCGTAGCTGCCCGCCAATCTGCCCGTTTCAATGGAGCCGGCCTGGTCCTGGACTCCGCTTTTTTAAACGGACCGGAGATTGCGGGCGACCTCTACCCGCTGGTTCCTTCATTCCTGGTTTCGATTCGTTTTCCGGTGGACGAGGATTTGCGAAACACGAACGCGAGCCGGATTATGATCCTGCACGGCACGAACGACCGGATTATAAATATCCGGCACGGCAGAACGTTGCATGACATTGCTTCGGAGAAAAAACCGTCATCGTTTGTTGAGCTTCCGGGTGGTCACAACAGCAGTTTTGTGATGTCGAGAGAAATTTATGCCGGCGCCTGGGCCAACTTCCTGAAATCTTTAGACATCAGTGAACAGTAACGGACGCGGCTATCGAATCGTAGTGGGAACATCTGCAGCACTGGGCGTGTGTTGATGTAGATCAGCGGGGTTGAACCCTCTCAAAATATCTCACTCAGATTCTCCAACATTTATTATATCTTGTGGCTATGGCTTTATTACTATTTTATTTATTCCTGGCAATTGGGGTCTCCTTTCTATGCTCTATTCTGGAGGCGGTGCTGCTCTCTGTAACACCGTCCTTTATTGCGGTAATGGAGAGGGAGAAGGCTAAAAGCGGAAAGATACTGCGCGAACTGAAAGAGGATGTTGACCGGCCACTTTCAGCCATATTGAGCCTGAACACAATTGCGCACACTATCGGTGCGGCAGGTGTAGGTGCCCAGGCTCTCGTGGTATTTGGGAACGCATATGTGAGTATAACATCCGTCGTGCTTACGCTGCTTATTCTTGTTTTTTCTGAAATTATACCCAAAACCCTGGGGGCCACCTACTGGAAAAAGCTTGCCGGCTTTGCGGCAAGAACAACCCGGATTTTAATCTATCTTACCTATCCGCTGGTACTGCTTTCCAAAGGAATTACAAAGTGGCTCTCGAGCGAAGATAAACAGCCGTCGGTCAGCCGTGAGGAGTTCAGCGCCATGGCCGAGATCGGGTTTGAAGAGGGCGTTTTTGGAGAGGAGGAGTCAAACATTTTTAAAAACCTGATCCGGTTTCGATCACTCCGAATCAAGGATATCATGACCCCGCGGATTGTGGTTGTGAAGTTTGACGAGAATAAAACCATCAACGATATTTTTGATGGAGATGAAGAGCTGAGAGTGTCCAGAATGCCCGTTTATTCAGATAATGAGGAGGATATTACCGGCTATATTTTGAAGAATGATCTCTACTACAACCTCTCACAGGGAAACGGGGATAAGAAGCTGAAGGAGATCAGGCGTGATGTATTGATTTTGCCGGAGACGCTTTCGTTGAAACTCCTGTTTGAACGGCTTCTGGAAAAACAGGAACATATTTCGGTTGTGGTGGATGAATATGGCGGGTTTTCCGGCGTGGTGACGATGGAGGATGTAGTGGAGACGCTTCTGGGAATGGAGATTGTGGATGAAATTGACGCTATCGAAGATATGCAGAAACTGGCACGTCAACAGTGGAGAGAGCGGGCTAAAAAGCTGGGTATTGTCCTGCCGGATGAGCTGAAAGCTCCGGCTGAGCAACAATCAGAATCGAAGAAGTAAAGGGTTTGACTCTTGATGGACACGGTATGAAGTTATTCTGCATTTCAATATGTAAGCACCAAACAGATTGTTGAGCTAAAGCTTTGTTTTGTCCGGTATCCATTTTCCCCACGCAAATTTACTTCGAATTTTGCTGCTCAATTATTCCTGATATCCCGGATCCTATTGACGTATTGACCTCAAAAATACAAAGTTGATTAGACAACCCATGTTTTTGGTAGCTCAGACCATTCCAACTGTGTTACGGAATTTAGCGATTACGAATACTTAAAAAATTTGATTAATCGTTTTTTTTTTGAATATCATAACCCTAATAAAACACCCCACCCTATTATGAAAACGATCATTACAATAATCATATCGGTAATCGTATTATAATCACCTCAAGTCTAATTATTAAGCCAGGCATAGCACAAGATCAGACTGATACTTGCATGGAGATGAGATTTGATGATAAACTTTGGTGTGATATCATTGGAACAAACTGTCTTATAGTTTATCCTTGTGATGGAGATGATGATGACGATGAGGATGAGCCACTCATTGCTTCACTATCTCTTAAGTCGCTTTAGCATTGAAAATTGGAATTGGGTCATCTTTTTGATGTATGCATAGTGTTTGATTTTGGTAATAGGGAGGTTGCTAATTTTAAAAAATACCTCCCTATTTTTTAATCTGTGTATCCCAATAGGGCTGAATAATAGTATTTATAGAATAATACTTAGTTAGAATTATTGTATGAATGATAAAAATCGAAATTCTAATAGAGGCAATGATTTTCATGAGATATGTATTCTACTAATTCTTTGTTGCGGGATAGCTTTGATTCAGTGTCAGAATGCTGAAAAAGAAAATAGAAAGACTAACAATATCATTTCGAATGATAAATCTGATCAGTTTCAGCTACGAGTTGAAAAGATTTCGGACTTCAAAATTAAACCGGATTCTGGCCTACGTCTCGGTTCGATTCGTGACCTTGTTGCTGTTAGTGCAAATGATTCTCTATTGATGTGGGTAAACACGATGCAAAACCAGCTCTTCCTTACTGATACTCAGGGAAATGTAGTTGATTTTTTTGGAAGAGAAGGTGCAGGTCCTGGAGAATTCAGAGATATAACGGCATTTGGATTTTATGGCTCTGATAACGTAGCGGTCTATGACTGGAAACTCGATTTGATAAAGATATTTGATTTCCAGGGCAATCTTATTGAAGAACGACCGGGTCTGTTAGAAATGGACTTGTGGATACGTTCAGGCAGGATTTTTAACAGTAATGATAATCTTTTGTTTGGAGTTCAACAAGCAGTGGGGCAAGGGGATATATGGGATACGTCTGTTGTAGCCAGTCTTGCCCCTTCAGGAGAACTTCATTCATTATTTGGCGGCTATGGAAATGATTTGAAAGAACGTAAATTGTTTTACAATCATCCGGATTTCACTCATCAAAGAGATACAGAAAGGGTATTTATCACTTATAGTTCATATCATATAATTGAAGTGGCTTCGGCAGATAGTGGCAAAACCATCCAGAGATTTGGTGTGGTTTCTGAAAATTTCAAATATGCAAAAGATCAAGTTGTACAAACAGATTCAAGAGAGGAGCGAGATGAAAAAAACCTAAACCAAAGTAATGTTGGACCTCCTTTTGTATCAGAACGTTATCTTTTTTTTAATTTTCATAATTTTACGGAAGAGTTTTTTGAAAGTATTGACCGACAGGTAAAAAAATATGATCCCAATCTGAGAGAGAATTACTTTGCTGTGTATGACAACTCTCCCCCTTTTGCATTTTATGGAGAGATCCAACTTCCGTATGCACCTTTAGGAGTATCGAGTAAGGGAGATATATATTTACTTGAAAATGATAATCCGGATCAATTCTCTGTCGGAGTTTATCGGATGAAATTTGAGGAAATATGAAATCGCCGGGTTAAAGAGACTTATTCAGGCGCCCCAATCAAATTCTCCGCAATTTTCGCAGATGAAAGTACACATGGCAGCCCTGCTCCGGGATGAGTTCCCGCTCCCACAAAGTAGAGATTTTCTAAATCTTCACTTCGGTTGTGCGGGTGATACAGATCCATAATTAAATCTGTATAAAATGGGAAATGAATTAACCTTAAAATGTTTACTATTCCCTATCCCTTCAATATTGGAATCAGTGGAAATTATGAATTAATGTAGTCTATGGATGAATTTTTTAGTCACTATATCTAAAAATGCTCAGACTATATATAATTTTGTTATTAATTTGTTATAGAAATGTGATTTCTCTCTCTCTATTTAGATAGAAACATACTGTTTAAATAAAATAATAACCCGAAAGCAAGGAAAATCATGAAAAATTATTTACACTATTTAATTCTTATTTGTATCTGCTTTTTTATGGCAGGGTCAACAAATATTGGCGTAAATCAGGAAGTTAATAATGAAGTTTTTATAGAAAACTCTGAGGTTATCAATTTTAATGTATATGACGGTGATGAATGCTACCTGTTTCTTTGTACCGATGATAAAGGAAAAGTAACAGACGCTGCATGTTTGGAGTCTGATGATGACGATGGTACAACATGTACAGGTTGCACTCCTCCCTGCGAAGATAGTGATTTAGGTGAAGGATAAACTAAACAAGAAAGATCCTGTATAGACCGATATGGGATCTTTCTCTGTACTAATTTTCTGTTTTGAAATATTTAAACCGAATTCTAATTATTTTAGCAGGTTTTATCTTGCCGGCAATTGCTGTCCTGGGGCAAAATTCAGGCAATTTGGAAAAAAAAGAGACGATTCCCCTGGAGGCGCTCATGTCTTCTTCTCTTGAATTAGAGAGAGTAGAAGATCAATTTATCATTCTGGATAAATCAACATCAAACGTTTTTATATTCAGTGAAAAAGGAAAAATAGTTGAGAGTTTTGGAAAAAAAGGCCGGGGACCGGGGGAAATGATGAGACCAACTTCTCTTTACGCGGACAAAGATTTTATTTTCATTTTTGACCGAACTCTTTCCAGGGTAACTATTTTTAATTTTGCCGGGGAAATAGTCAGCTTGTTTTCTGTACAAAGATCGGCTATAGATATGGTTGCAGATAATGAACATATCTATTTATACAACCCGTTCAGAAATGATGGTTTTTCAATCTCGAAATTTAATATTAAAACGGGTAAATTTATCCGGGATTTTGGCCAAACCTCTCCGGTTCACTATCAACTTAAGGCCGGCCTGTCAACTACCTTTTTCCAGGGTGTAGAAATCATTGGCAGGAATCTGTATGTCTTGTCGCATCCGTACGATTTAAGTGTCAGTGTTTTTGATCTGAACGGGGAGTTGGTGGATGCATTTGACCCCGAAAATAATATTTATGAAGAACCGGAAATCCCGAACAGTTTTAATCCGTTTACCGATCTTGATAAGATTTCAGATTATGTAAGTTCATCCGTAATCAGGTTTCGTTCTTACGACGGAAAGCTCGTTATTGTATTGTCGGATTTTAAATCGGGAGACATGTACATGGATATCTTAAGAGAAGACGGTACATCCGTTTTAAACAGTTTGCTGAATATCGGTAATGCAAGGCCCCACACAATTGGATCGGATGAAACCTTTTATGAATTGTCATTAATTGATGAGAATGGGACTATAGGCATTATATCCTACTACTTGAATATTGATTGACATTTTTGAGCAAGTAATAGTTTATTCGGCATTCATGGCATGTGCATAATATAGAAGAAAATTAATTCCAGCTATAGCTGTGTATGCTCATCATTTGATGGTAACCTTAAGGATGCTTTTGTGAAAAAAGTCTGAAAGGCTGATTGCAGGAGCCTGATTTTTACGGAATTCCTACGGGGGATGTAAAGAAAGCGTTAAGTTGAATTTTTAAATCTCCCCAATCAAATTCTCCGCAATTTTCGCAGATGAAAGTACTCCCGGCAACCCCGCCCCGGGATGGGTACCTGCTCCCACAAAATAGAGATTCTCCACGTCTTCGCTTCGGTTGTGCGGCCTGAACCAGGCCGACTGCGTCAGAATCGGCTCCACCGAAAACGCTGAGCCTTTATAGCTGTTCAGCGTGTCCTGAAAATGCAGCGGGTCGATGTAGTGCTCGGCCACGATGTTTTCCCGCAGGTCGGGCAGGTAGTTCTCTTCAAGGAACTGCAGGATGGCGTCCCGGTAGGTGGGCGCCATCTCGTTCCAGTCGGTGCCGCTGTCGAGGTGGGGCACCGGCGAGAGCACGTAAAACCCTTCGTGGCCTTCCGGGGCCAGGGAGGGATCGGTGAGGGTCGGCATGTGGAGATAGAGCGAAAAATCATCCGAAAGGTGCTTCTTGTGAAAGATATCGCTGAGCAGCCCCTTGTAGCGGTCGCCCAGGATAATGTTGTGATGGGCCAGGCCGGAATCGGTGTACCGTTTGTTGGTTCCAAAGTAGATCACAAACAGAGACATGCTGTACTTCGTCCGTTCAATCTTTCGGTCCGTATACTTTTTGCGGTGTTTTTTATCAATCAGGTTTTTGTAGGTGAACGCCACGTCCGCATTGGAAACTACAATGTCCGCTTTGTGGGTCTCACCATTTTTCAGCCGTATACCGGTCGCTTTTCCATTCTCAACAAGGATCTCATCAATTTCCGAGTTCAGATGAATGGATCCGCCCTGGTCTTCAATCAAATCTACCATGGCACTCACGATCGCACCGGTGCCGCCCATGGCGTAGTGGACACCCCACTCGCGTTCCAGGTAGTGGATCATGGCGTAGATAGACGTGGTATCGAACGGGTTGCCGCCAACCAGCAGGGGGTGAAAAGAGAAACAGCGCCGCAGAAAGTCATCTTCAATATACTGCGATACATATTTGTAGACCGATTTGTAGGACTGCAGTTTGATCAGGTCGGGCGCCACTTTCAGCATGTCGGTAAACTTCAGGAACGGCTTGTCGGCCAGCTCCACAAACCCCTTGTCGAAGATGGCCTTCGTGGTGCCCAGGAATTTCTCATAGCCTTCTTTATCCTTCGGGTTGATCTTTTCAATCTCGCCAAGCGTAAACTCGTGATCGTTATTGTAATCAAAGCTCTTGCCGCGGGCGTTAAAAATCCGGTAGAACGGGTTGCAGGGCACAAACTCAATGTAGTCCTCGCGGTTTTTGCCGGCCGCAGCAAAGATGTCATCAAACATAAAAGGTGCGGTGATGACTGTCGGCCCCCCGTCGAATGTGAATCCATTCACTTCATAAACGTAGGCACGTCCGCCCGGTTTATCGCGTTTTTCGAACATGGTTACATTGTGTCCCTGCGAAAGCAGCCGCGATGCCGTGGCTAACCCGCCAAAGCCAGTGCCGATTACAATAATATCTTTTTTCATACGCCGTCAGTTAAATTAGTAGGATTGATAACTGAAAAAAGAGTCAGATCAATCCGGATCACCTAAAAAAAGTGGTGAAACTTGGTTCAAGAGTGAATGGCGGGTCAAACGATTTTCAGTATGCGGGTGAGCTGCAGATGAAGCGGCTCGATCTCATCTTTTACAATACGGAATATCTCAAAAGGGTACGTTGAGTGGGTATTTCGTTAGTTTTCTGCCTGTTTCACAAACCCGCGGAATCCCTGGCTCGCTAATTCCTGCTGTGCAGCCCGTGCATCACCAATAGATGAGAAGGTGCCGTAGTAGACTCTGTAGGCCGTGGCCTCACCGAATGTCACGCGCTCAACCCGGGTACCCGGCACTTTTTGAGCGTACCGGTCCGCCTCACCCTGCGTGCTGAATGAAGCGAGCTGCACGGTAAATGTTTCATTATTCGTGACAGCACCGTCAGGCACGGGTCGGTCCCCGGTTTCGACGAGGTAGATCTGAACGTTGGCTGTGCCGGTGCCAATCATATCTATTTCGCGGGCGGCGCGCCTCGACAGGTCGATGACCCGGTTTGCCACGTAAGGTCCCCGGTCATTAATTCTGACGAGAACGGACCGGCCGTTATCCATGTTTTCCACCGCCACAACCGTGTTGAACGGGAGTGTTCTGTGAGCAGCCGTGAGATCGTTCATATTGAATGTTTCGCCGTTAGCCGTCGCTTTGCCGTGGAAGTTTGGCCCATACCAGCTGGCCACACCGCTCTGAAGCATGCGGCCTGTTTCGGCCTCACTGTCGAGCACCGGAGTGTTTTTGGTACCGGAACGGACGACACCACACGCTTGCAGAAGCAATAGAAGTAGAAGCGCGGTGATCCAAAGGGGGTTCTGACCCGGACCAAGCCGTTGCGAGCAGTTGTTGGCGTAGCTGTGCATAGATCCCGGACCGTTGGACGTGAAATGAGAGCCGAAGATCGGATTTGAACCGACGACCTATTCTTTACGAGAGAATCGCTCTACCCCTGAGCTACTTCGGCAGTGAAAACTTGTACAGCCTCAAATATATCGAGAAAATAGGGTAGAAAACAACAGGAAGTCGTAATCGGCAGACAGTTTCATTATCTTAGCTTGCTCCGTTTCAAAAATAATCATCTATGACCATCACTGTAGCATTTATTGCCGTAACGTCGGCTGTCTCGCTGGCAGCTCTCTATATTGACAGGCGTATTCAAACCATCGGGATGTTGATTCCCTACCGGGTTGTGCGCCAGAATACCTGGTATGAACTGTTCACAGCGGGCCTTCTGCATGCCAACTTCTCTCATCTGCTTGTCAATATGTTTGTTCTGTTCTTTTTTGGTGTGTTCCTGGAGAATAACCTGGGGCCGGAGCAGTACGCGGCACTCTATGTAAGCGGCCTGCTGGTTTCTTCACTTCCATCCATGCTGTACCACAGAGAGAACCCCAACTATGCAACATTGGGGGCCTCAGGCGGTGTGGAAAGCGTACTCTTTGGGTTCATTTTTCTGTTCCCTACGGAGAGCATCTACTTTATATTTTTACCCATACCTATTCCGGCGTGGATCTTTGGCATTGCATTCCTGGCATACAGCGTCTACGAAAGCAAGAAAGGGGCCGGGAATATAAACCATCAAGCCCACATTGCCGGCGCAATCTGGGGATTACTCTACATGCTGCTCTTTGTACCCAACGCACTAGACCATATCTTATCGGTGCTGGGGCTGCTGTAAACGTACTGTGACGGAAGCGAACGGAGAGAGCTGGGGGATGACTCTCTCAGTTTAGAAATTCCCTGAACTTGGTCCAGAAACTTAACGAATAACACCCCTCCCGGCTTCGCCGTACTCCCCTCAAAGGGAGACTTCCCATTGCCACCTTCTTCCATGGGGACACCTCGCAGGAGAAGGGTGACACTCCAACATTAGCTTTGGATTGACCAAAAAGTTAAGGGTTCTTAGTTGATACCTCGCGGGCTCTGCCCCAAGGTAGTTCATTGTTTTGGCGATCCCATCCCGGGGCACCGGGCTACCCGTGCTTTGCGCGAAATTGCTGCATAAACTCCACGAGCGCTTCCACGCTCTCCATTTCGCAGGCGTTATAGAGGCTGGCCCGTACACCACCGACGCTTCGGTGTCCTTTGAGTGCCAGGAGGCCATGTTCCTCTGCACGATCTAAGAATTCCGGCTCAAGCCGTTTATCTCTGAGCCTGAAGGTGACGTTCATCCTGGAGCGGGAGTCTTTGTGAACGGTGCCGCGGTAAAAGTCATCCCGGTCCAGCTCGCTGTACAGACGTGCCGCTTTCCTGGCATTGATATCGCGGAAATACTCCAGGCCGCCTCTCTCCTCAATCCATTCAAGTACGTAGTTTACCATGTAGACCGCAAACACCGGGGGCGTATTGAAGATCCTGGCCTGGTGTGTTTTGTAATCCAGGATGGTGGGAATGGTTTCAGACCGCTGGGTGTCGGCAAATGATTTTTTGATCATCACAACGGTGACGCCGGCCGGCCCGAGGTTTTTCTGTGCGCCGGCATAAATCAAGCCGTATCGATCCAGGTCCAGAGGCCGGGAAAGGAAATCGGATGATGCATCGCAAACAAGCGGGGCCGGGGCGTCGGGTTCGGACGCAAACTGCGTGCCGTAGATGGTGTTATTGCTGGTAAAATGGACATACTGAGGTGCCCGGGAGTAGGACAGGTCTCCCTCTGCGGGGACTCGGGAGTAGTTTGATTCCTTAGAGGAGAACGGGACATGAACATTTCCAAAAAGTCCGGCCTCTTTTATGGCGTTGTCCGACCATCTACCGGTGTCGATGTAGTCGGCCGTGCGGCTGCCGTTCAGAAAGTTGTGAGGAACCATCATAAACTGGGAGCTTGCACCTCCCTGCAGGAAAAGTACATCCCATTCGTCGCCGGCGCCGGTTAATTGCTTGAGCCGCTGTACGGCCTGCCGGTGAATAGCTGAATATTCCGGGCTTCGATGGCTCATCTCCAGTATGGACGCACCTTTACCGCGATAGTTGGTCAGTTCATCCTTTGCTTTTTGGAGTACAGGCAGAGGAAGGGTGGCGGGTCCCGCACAAAAGTTGTGAAGTCGTTTCATAGAATTTAAAACGTGTGGACAATCATTCCGGACTGCAGTTTCGGTTCGAACCATGTAGATTTAGGCGGCATCAGCTCGCCGGCATCTGATACATCAACAAGTTCTTCAATCGATGTGGGATACATACTAATTGCGAGATCCGCCTCACCGCTGTCTACTCGATTTTCCAGCTCGTCTGTTCCCCGGATTCCGCCTACAAACTCAATATTGGTATTTGTTCTGGGATCGTGGATATCGAACACGGGACCCAGAATAAACCGCTGGAGGCGGGCCGCATCCAGCCCGGACACCACGCCTTTCTCTTTTGCCTCCGGCAGGGTGATGCTATACCACTCATTTTTAAAGTAGACGCATATGTCCCCTTTTTTCTCGGGCGTTTTCCGATCCGTCTTGACAGCTGACAGCCGGTTAAAAAGATCTTCGGCCTGGTTTTTCCTGGCATGGATAATCACCCGGTTATAGGGCAGAATGTTCATCTGGCTCATCGGGAAAAGTACCACAGGAAAATAGTCGTATTCGGCCTCGCCGGGAAATGAGCGGTCGCGCTCGCGTAAATTTTCTGATACGCGGGAGGCACTTTTGCAGCGATGATGCCCATCCGCGATGTAGAATTTCTCGATTTTTGAGAACGCTTTCACAAATTCTACCGTGGTAAACTGCTTCCAGATTTTATGAGTTACTCCGCGAGCATCGGTATGCTCAATAAATGGCGGATCCGTAGCGATCGTCTTTTCCACCTGGAACGCAACATCTTCCGAATCTTTGTAGGTAAGCATAACCGGTTCGGCATGTGCCTGTTGTGTTTGAATATGTTTGGTTCGATCGTTCTCTTTATCAGGGCGGGTTAATTCATGTTTCAGAATCACATCATTATTGTAATCCTGAACAGAAGCACATGTAAAAACACCGGTTTGTGTATGGGAATCATCCTCCAGCTGGTAAATATAGACCGCTGGTTTCTCATCCTGCGAATAGAGATCTGAAGAGAGAAGGTTTTTTAAATTCGCAGCCCCCTTTTGATAAACGGCGTCATCGTAATACGGCGTGCCATCGGGAAGGTCTACCTCGGGCCTCACGACGTGTAGAAAACTTGTCGGTTTATTTTCAGCCAGTTGGCGGGCTTCTTTTGTGCTCATTACATCGTACGGAGGGCACGCTACCTGGTCCACCTGATCAGGCTTTGGAAGCCAGCCCTTAAAAGGTTGAATCGTTGCCATGATTAAATGTGATATTTTGTATTTTTATTAAAGGCTAAGTATACAAAACCTTTGCCATAACAACGTATTGTAAATTTACATCAACTGAAGAAAAACAAGACACATGACAGATAAGGTGGATCAAAACGGAGAAAAATTAAATGAAGATCAGCAACAACAACTGCTGTTTGTCATGCTGATTCAACAGCATGAACAGATTGCGATGATGGGGCTTGGCAAATCTGAAAATCCGCAGACAGGAAAGACCGAGCGCGATCTGAAGTCGGCGAAATATGCCATAGATACCATCGTGATGCTTGAAAAGTACACGAAAGGCAACCTGCCGAAGGAGATTTCGAGCTATGTAACGGAGACGCTGAACAAACTCAGACTTGCTTTTGCCGAAGAGAAAAAGAAGGACAAAAGCAGCGGTGATGCCGAATAAAACGGACCAGCCACTTACGATGAAAGCCGCCGGCGGTGTCGTGACCCGGAAGGAGGCTGCCGCCAGGGAGGTCCTGATGATTCACAGAAACGGAGTATGGGATCTGCCCAAAGGAAAGCTTGAAGAGGAATCAATACCAGCCTGTGCTGTGCGCGAGGTGATGGAGGAGACCGGGATGAAGAGCAAACCTGTGATCGATGCCAACCTTGGAACGACACTGCACACGTATGTCCGGGATGGAAGAAAAATTGAAAAAAGGACCTACTGGTTCGTGATGTCTGCTCCGGGTCAGGCGGGACCCTTTACACCTCAGGCCGATGAAGGGATTGAAAAAGTGGAATGGGTGGAGATCACTTCAGCAGTTGAACGGGTGGGGTATCAGAATCTAAAAGATCTTCTTCAGCGGTATACAGAAGACCATGCCGGGTAGGGGAATGAATTATAATGGGGTACATTACCCGATCTTTTGGTTCGAAAAAAATAAAAATACCCCCATTTTAGAGGCTGTAAAAAAATAGAACAACAAGCATTACAATTACTCGCTATGCGGGCCACGAAGGCACGACGACACAAAGATTACACGAAGTTATTTCATTGATATTGTTTTACTTCGTGCCCCTTCGTGACTTTGCGTCCTCGTGGCAAAAACTAAAGGCTGATATACTTTGACTATGTATTTCCTCACAGCCTCTCTAAATGGGACTGATTACAAGATGATGTACTCAATTGACTAACCAGGGCCATAAAAAAGGCCCGCTGGTTTAGACAGCAGGCCTTTAGTTAAAAGATCAAATTTATCCAGGGTTGTGCAGTGTTTGCTTAGTTCTGGAGCCTGAAGACAACCGGCAAACTATACTGAACACGTACGGGTCGTCCGCGCTGCATGCCCGGCTTGAACTTGGCTTGTTTTACAGCACGCAGGGCTTCTTCGTCAGCGCCGCCGCCAATTCCGCGAATCACTTTCGGGTCCTCAACCTGACCCTGTTCGTTCACAATAAACTGAACATACACACGGCCTTCAATTCCGGCTCTTCGTGCCATCTCAGGATACTCAATTTCATTCTGAATGGATGCCAGTCCGCCAATCAGCTGAGGCATCTCTTCTACAACAACGAA
This sequence comes from Bacteroidota bacterium, assembly GCA_009909035.1. GTDB lineage: Bacteria > Bacteroidota > Rhodothermia > Balneolales > Balneolaceae > SW132. The sequence continues at coordinate 12,717 of JAAAOB010000052.1, read as the reverse complement.
GAAATCTTCCTCGGGCTCTTCTTCTTCCTGTTTTGGTGGCGGCATGTCGAGGCGGTCATTGAGATCGAAGTCGGAACTGATATCAATGTCTACATCTTCGATGATCTCATCATTGGGAACCTCAACGGGGACCGGGGGCCGTGGTGGCGGTGGGGGCGTTTCGATTTGCTCAGTCTGTATGACCTCCTCCATCTCAACAATTTCCTGCTCGTCCAGCTGGTACTCTTCAGTGGCATAACTGGTAATATCAATATTCACAGCCAGTATAAAGATGGCCAGTGTAAATATCATACCAAGCTGAAGAAATACGGTGTAATACTTGCTTAAGTCGGCTTCCGGTTTCTTTCGTTGCATAATAATTATTCAATAAAGTTAAAGCTTGCAATAAGTATACATTTTTTACAACTAACTATCCAACGTGTTCCTCTGCTTTATATTATTTTTTGAGAGATAGGGCTCCAGGTACGATTGATAATGGGTTTGTATTCCCCGGAGAGCAGCGATGGCCATTACGCTTCCGCCCATGTTGGCGGCAATATCCAGAAGGCTTGCAAATCGGCCATTCGACATAAGCTCCTGGCTGATCTCGATGGATATGCCAAAAAGAGTTGCTGCGATAAAAATGGCGAGGAGCGGTGCCCGTCTTTTTTTCTGTATAATAAAAGAAAATCCAAGCATAAAGGTCCAGACAAAGAAAAGCCCGATATGGCCAACTTTATCGTAATGATGAATCGTTTCCTGGTCGATGGCGTCCGACGGCGTAAGAGTCAGAAGCAGGGTAGCGATTGTCAAGATGATAAAAAGGGAATAAAACGCCGTTTTGTGTTTCGCAATAAATAGTACAGATTTACCTATCATAGATGTCCCGCGGTTCCGGATCTGGAAAATGGCTTGCAATGGTGTAGATGTCGAGCATAGCCGTGATGATTGAATCTGTTTTTTGTTTACTTACAGTCATTTTTCCTGCGATTGTTCCGGCAAGAACATCACCAAAACCCGCTTTGGCAAACAGTCGCGTATCGTAGCCGGTACAAAAAAACTCCCGGCCGGGTTCAGCCAAAAAGGCGGGGTACCCTTTCGATAATACGGTGCATCCTTCTGTCTCTGCCAGCTCACGGACCTCCCGCAGGCGGTCAGCATCTGTCTTGAACGACAACCCAACCGCATTCCGAAGCTCCCCGATATGCGGCGTGATGGTCCACGACGATTTATCGAGTGATGCGAGGGCCTTCCAGCCCGACAGTGCGTCCGCATCCAGCAGCAGGGGTTGGTCCAGCCGGGATACAACCTCTTGAATAAACTGAAGAGTCTCTTCCGACCGGCCGATCCCGGGGCCGGCAAGCACAACTCCCGGTTTCTCTTCTATTTTTTTAAGCACGCTGCGACTGTGATCCGGGTTGAACGAATGGCTGTCGGCTGTGCCGACCGGGACTTTGATAATCTCAGGTAACGTTTGCTCATATATTGGCAGCAGTTTGTGCGGGGCGTAGAGAAAGACTGCGCCCGCCCCGGCTTTCCAGGCGCTGCGGGCTGCCATGATCGCGGCCCCGGTCATTCCCTCGGAACCGGCGATGATGTGAACAGCCCCTTTTTGATATTTATGTTCGGCTTTGTGGGGTGATTTCGGCTCAGGGGTTTCGTTCAGCAGTTCCGGGCGGATTAATATCCCGCTGTGGCTCCGCAGGTGCTTGGGAAATGGTAACTCCGCCAGGTGGATGTCGCCGCACATATCCGGCCCGCTCTCCAGGTAAAAGCCAATTTTATTGGTGCCAAATGTGATGGTGTGATCCGCATGGATACAGTCACCCAGAACCTGGCCGTCATCACAATGAAGCCCGGTGGGAATATCCAGCGAGAAGGTTTGGGCAGGAGATGAATTGACCCGCTTTATGCAGCCCAGAAGCGGCTCACGAACATCGGATGAAAGACCGGTACCGATCATGCCGTCTACAATATAATCCACGCTGTTGTAGAGCTCCGGTTCAGCCGCATCTGTAAATTGGATGCCGGCATTCTGTTCAGAGAGTGTACGTAGGAGGCCGAGATTTCTTTCCGCATCGGGCGAAAGGCCCTCATCTCCCGCTGCCAGGACGATGGTGATGGTGTGGCCGGGCTGATCAGCAAGGTACCGGGCAATCACAAAAGCATCGCCGGCATTATTTCCTTTTCCGCACACAAAAAGCCCGTGGGCATTGGCTCTTGTCCGCTGCCGGATGAGATCAGCCGCTTTCAGACCGGCGACCTCCATCAGGATTGATCCATCAAGACCAAACGAGTGGATGGTATCGTCATCAAGCTGACGGCTTTGGCCTGCCGTGCAAAGCCTCAAGAACCTGTTTTTAGGAGAATAGATGCTCATGGGCATGATTTGGTAATGGTTAGTAGGCTCGTGCGAACAGTACCCGGCGCTCGGACGGCTTACCGGTTACCATGCACGCGCCGGAATCTGTGTCGGGTTCAAGAGGTATACAACGAATGGTGGCTTTGGTCTCTTGTTTAATCATCTCCTCTGTTTCAGCCGTTCCATCCCAGTGGGCATAAATAAACCCGCCCGCTTCTATCTCTTTCTTAAACTCTTCATATGAATCCACAGACCGGGTTCGCTTCTCCATTCGATCTTTGGCAGATTGATAGAGATCGGTTTGAATTTGCTTCAGCAGGGTTTCTATGTGGTCTTCGATCCCATCTTTGGAGACGATATTTTTTTCGAGCGTGTCGCGGCGGGCCAGTTCAACGTTGTTGTTTTCAATATCGCGCGACCCGACAGCGATTCGCAGCGGAACACCCTGAGCTTCGTGCTCGGCAAATTTATATCCGGGGTTGTAATTTTCGCGATCATCAAGCTTCACGGTAATTCCTTTTTCTTTCAGGGTGTCGATGACCGGCTGTATGTATTCCATAACAGCGGCTTTTTGTTCATCACTTCGGAATATGGGAACGACGACAACCTGGTAGGGTGCCAGTTTTGGTGGCAGAACAAGCCCGTTGTCGTCGGAGTGGGTCATGATCAGTCCTCCGATCAGGCGGGTGGAGACGCCCCAGCTTGTGGCCCATACGTAGTCGTGTTCGCCATCCCGGTTCTGGAATTTCACGTCGAAAGCCTTTGCAAAATTTTGTCCTAAAAAGTGTGATGTGCCCGCCTGGAGCGCCTTTCCGTCCTGCATCATCGCTTCAATACAGTAGGTGTCGACCGCCCCGGCAAACCGTTCGGATTCCGTTTTTCGCCCGGTAATGACCGGCATCGCCATAAACTCTTCGGCAAATGTGCGATAGACCTCCAGCATCTGCTCGGTCTCCTCTATCGCCTCCTCTTTGGTGGCGTGTGCGGTGTGGCCTTCTTGCCACAAAAATTCCATGGTGCGGAGGAACAGCCGGGTGCGCATCTCCCAGCGAACCACGTTGGCCCACTGATTGATCAGGATCGGGAGGTCGCGGTAGGACTGGATCCAGTTGCGGTAAGAATCCCAAATGATAGTCTCTGAGGTAGGCCGCACAATGAGTTCTTCCTCCAGTTTTGAGTCCGGATCTACCTCTACACCGCCGTCCACACTTTTCAGGCGGCTGTGGGTGATCACCGCACATTCCTTGGCGAACCCTTCCACATGCTGGGCCTCTTTCGAGAGAAACGATTTTGGGATGAAAAGAGGAAAATAAGCGTTTTCATGGCCGGTATCCTTAAACATGCCATCCAGGGCACCCTTCATATGTTCCCAGAGGGCAAACCCGTGGGGTCGGATGACCATACAACCGCGAACCTGCGAATGATCCGCCAGTTTTGCCTCTTTAATAACGTCAAGGTACCATTGTGAATAATCGTTGTCCCGATCGGTGATATGCTTTGCCATTCCGTTGCTCTGCTGCTTTCTGAAATTGATTGAAGTGATAGTTTATAAGCATTCTAAGATAAACAATGATAGGGACAGAAAAAGAGGGCAAAAAAATTTGATAGATCAGCTTCACCCTTACGCATAAAACTATTATATTTGATGCTCTTTGGTTTTCGGGGTGCAAACCAATCAAAAAACTGAAGAAGTGGTGGATCTTCCGAAGGGATGCTCCAAAGTTCGCTGATTTTTATTGTGTTTATTTTATTGATTTAGATGTCGTGGTAGCTCAGGTGGTTTCCCAAAGGGATGAACTGACAAGAGCGTCGGATTCATATTCGTCCCGAAAACATTCGGGGCGGCGGTACTCCCGCGGGGATGTAAGCAAAGTACGTCCCCCACTATGAGTTTGTAGTTAATTTGAATGTGTTTGATGATATGTCGTGGTAGCTCAGGTGGTTAGAGCGTCGGATTCATAACCCGGAGGTCGGCGGTTCAAGTCCGCCCCACGATACAGAAAAAGGCTTTGCTCAATTTATTTTGGGCGAAGCCTTTATTATTTAGCCAACAAAAAGAGAGAGAAAAATATGCACCACATCTATGTCTTGTACTGACCACAATATGATAAAATCTATATTGGAGAATCATCATATCTTTGGGTAAAAATCATTCACAGATAACAGACCTAAAGTATCCGCGCCCGGCAACTCAAATGGTTACATGGCATTCACCCTTAAACCCCGAAAGTTTAAATAAAGACTTCGTTAAACCCCGAAAGTTTAATACATTCAAAAGAAAAACGCGCGTAATGCCCACTTTTTTAGAATCTTTGCCAGAAATATTTGTATCCAGTACGGAGATATCTTCACAAGTATCCCGGGCGGTGGCAGATGGGAAGCTCAAAAAAATTGGCTCCAGGTTATATACAAAAAATATGCAGGATGATCCCGAAGTGATTGTCCGAAGGCATTGGTATGATCTTCTAAAGGAGTATTATCCTGATGCGCTGATTGCCGACCGGACGGCCCTGGAGAACAGTCCGGCAAGAGATGGTTCGGTATTTATAATTTCATCCAAAAAGAGGAAAACGGAGCTGCCAGGGTTGATCTTTCATCCGCGTAAAGGTCATGGACCATTGGAAAGTGACCTGCCTTTTATCAACGATCTGTGGATCAGCTCTGAACCGCGGGCACTCCTCGAGAACATTCGGCCTTCACGTGCAAGGAAGGGAGACGTCAGCCGTACACTTTCCCGTGAGGAATTGGAAGAAAAGCTGGATAAGCTTTTTCGTCTGAAAGGGGCTGACCACGTCAATCAAATCAGGGATAAAGCCAGGGAGATTGCAAAAGAACTGGATATGATGGAGGAGTTTCAGACACTGGACGATCTGATTGGCACGTTGCAGGGTACAAGAACATCTGATCTGAAATCGGACGTAGCAAAAGCCAGAAAAGGCGACGAACCCTACGACCCGGTTCGCGCTGAACTTTTCCTCTCGTTGTTTGATGATCTGAAGGCAACTGCTCCGGGCTTCAGATCAGCGAAAGAGCTATCTCAACAGGAGCAGATCAACCTTTCCTTTTTTGAAGCCTATTTTTCAAACTTTATTGAAGGCACAGAGTTTGAGGTCGGTGAAGCAGCTGATATTGTATTTCGGAATGCCATACCAACCGAAAGGCCCGAAGATGCACATGACGTACTGGGTACATACAGGGTGGTATCAAACTATTACGAAATGAAGCGGGTACCGCAAGACTATGATGATTTTATCGACATATTAAAATACCGGCATGCCGAAATCCTGGCGGCAAGAAAAGATAAACATCCCGGTCAGTTCAAAACTAAAGTAAATGTGGCCGGCACTACTCATTTTGTACACCCTGACCTGGTGAAAGGAACACTGCGAAAGGGATTTGAGATCTATCGCGCGCTGGAAACCTCGTTTCAGAAAGCAGTGTACATGATGTTTTTAGTGAGTGAGGTTCATCCATTTACAGACGGGAATGGCCGGGTGGCCCGCATCATGATGAATGCAGAATTGGTATCGGCTGAGGAGCAAAAGGTCATCATTCCTATTGTGTTCCGGAACAACTACCTTGCGGCTTTAAAGACCCTCACAAACGACCAGTATTCCACTCCATTGATACGGACCCTCGATTTTGGCCAAACGTTTACCCAATCGATCGACTGGAGTGATTATGAGCGGGCACGGCAGCAGCTGGAGGAGTGCAATGCGTTTATGGATCCTAATGACGCAGACAGGCAGGGGATTCGGCTGAGGCTTCCAACATAAGAATGGCTGCTTAATTGGAATCTGGCAACAATGAAAATAATCTATGGCTATTTTCCATGGTCTAAAGGCCGCTCCCAGGAACTGATTTGACGAGGTACTATTTATCATGATCGGGAGTCGATCTCTTTACTCTTAGGGAGGAATCTGTTTACTTAGAAGGAAACGCTAATTAAACCTCGTATCGAATGAAAAAATATAGTCTGCTGCCTCTGCTGTTTGCCCTTTTTATGACCAGCTGCACACCTGTTGAACAGACGGATTGGGAGGATGGCGAATGGATCGACCTGACGCATGAGTATTCGGAAGAGACGCTCTTCTGGCCAACCTCGAGCACGTTTCGACTGGATACGGTATTTGTTGGGGAGACCGACGCCGGGTTTTACTATGAATCGTACGAATTTTGTACGGCCGAGCATGGCGGCACGCACCTGGATGCCCCGGTCCACTTTGCAGAGGGTAAACAATCGGTGGAAGCGATAGGCCTTGATCGGCTGACCGGGTATGCGTCGGTGATTGACGTCAGCGAGAAGGTGGAGGAAAATCGGGATTACCAGATCATGGTAGAAGACATCGAGCAGTGGGAACAAACGCACGGTGAACTTTCTGACGGAACGATTCTGCTGTTTTACACCGGCCTGAGCCGGTATTGGCCCGATGCAGAGCAGTATCTGGGTACGGCAACAAGGGGAGAGGAGGCGCTGCCGGAACTGAGCTTTCCCGGTCTTCATCCCGATGCAGCCCTTTGGCTGGTGGAAAACCGGGAGATAAACGCACTCGGCCTGGACACTCCCAGTCTTGATTACGGCCGGTCTGAACGGTTTGAGACACACCAGGTGCTGTTTGAAGACGACATCCCGGGTTTTGAGAATGTTGCCAACCTGGATCAGCTGCCGCCGACCGGAGCGTATGTTGTGGCTCTGCCGATGAAAATCAAGAACGGAAGCGGGGCTCCCCTGAGGATTGCAGCTCATGTTCGGCAGTGACAAACCCGGATTTCTCACAATGATTTTGTTGATTTATTTATTGTGTATTGTATACCAAGGAGCTGCACAGCTTTCCAAAACGTCAAAAAGAATTTAAAAGAGGTTAGAAAACCTGAATATGATCGGTTGTTCTTTCGCAGATTATCTGCGAGAATCAGCAAAATCATCCGCGTAACTCTGCGATACATAAGCAGGGGATCTATTTTTGACTTGCAAAAATTTCTTGGTGAGAAATCCGGGCTAAGAAGTTGATAAACGACCTGCAGTTGATTTAAATAGTATCAGCCCAAATTATACCCTTCAAAAACAGTGATCGGGGTGAAATAGAGAATCATAATTATAAGATTTTTCACCCGATCTACATATGGGTTTAGTAATTATAGTTAAACGCTAAACGAACGGAGGGCATGTGATGAGACTCAAGGATAAAGTGGCGGTAATAACGGGAGGAGCCGGTGGCATAGGGCTCGAAACAGCCAAGCTCTTTCTGGATGAGGGAGCGGCAGGAATCCTCCTGGTGGATCTTGATGAGGAAACGCTAAAAGATGCGGCAAAACAGCTGGAATCGGACAATGTATCCTACTTTTCCGCAGATGTTTCCGATAACCGAGACGTGAAAGAGTACACGCAGAAAGCAGTTGAGACATTTGGAAGAATAGATGTGCTCTTCTTAAATGCGGGAATTGAGGGCGAGGTCATGCCGTTGACCGATTACTCCGAAGAGATGTACGACAAGGTGCTCGCCGTAAATGTGAAAGGCGTCTGGCTGGGGCTGAAACATGCATTTCCACACATGAAAGAGAACGGTGGCAGCGTGATTATCACCTCCTCAGTGGCCGGGCTGCAGGGCACGCCAAACGTGATGGCGTATGTGACCAGCAAGCACGCTGTGGCGGGATCGATGAAAGTGGCGGCGCTGGAGGGTGCTGAACATGGAATCCGGGTAAACAGCATTCATCCGTCACCGGTGGATAACCGGATGATGCGCTCTCTGGAAGAAGGGTTTGCTCCCGGTGCCGCCGAGGAGGCAAAGAAAGATTTTGAGCAGATGATACCCCTGAAACGGTATGCAGAGAATAGAGATATTGCAAATCTCGTACTCTTTCTGGCGTCTGATGAAAGTTCGTTCATCACAGGGTCTCAATACTCGATCGATGGCGGTATGACGGCCTGACAGTGAGTTTGGATTCAATTGGCCCGCAGCTACCAGCTAAAGGTCAGTAACCCGTCCGGCCATGGCAGTGGAAGTAGGGACTTCGCTTTCACCATGGCACCACTCTATTCCGACTGGGATTGCTTTCCCTCCAGTTCATCTACCCGCTTTTCAAGGCGTTCCACACTGGTTTGTAGCTCATGCAGCAGGTGAATAATCATGATGTGGGTTTTCTTTGCATCAATCCCAACCACACTCTCTTCGCTGCCGATTGCGTCTTCGATCTCTTGGTATTCCGATTCAGATATGTTGAATTTGTTCATAGCCTCCTCATTTGCAGATTGAAATTACTTGGTTTCGAATCCGGCGCTGACAAGGTCGTTATAACCGCCGATATTGTGGACGTCTTCAAATCCACGTGTTTTCATCATCTCCGCAGCCTTGCCGCTTCGGTTGCCGGAACGGCAGTAGAGGTAGTAGGTCCGGTCTTTATCCAGCTCATCAACCTTCTCTTCAAATTCACCACTGTTAAAATCATACTGCAGGTCTGCAACGGCCAGGTGGCCCTTTCGGTATTCGGCGGGGGTTCGAACATCGATGATGATGCCCGGCTTGTTCTCTATTTGTTCTTTCCAGTTGGTCATGTTGTCAGATTCAGATTGATTAAAATAAAAAGCTATTGAAATACCGATGACTGCCGTCATCACAAATATCAATATGCGGGTTGATTTGTTCATGTTGTACGTCTAAACATTTGATTGAAGGGGCGAAAATTTTCGTTCGGACATCGATTTGCCGCTGTCAGCATAATAAGCCACCGCATCCTCTACGTCAAAAAAGAAATTGCCCGTTCCGAGTGCCTCCTGTATACCGCTTGTTTTCAGCCGGTCGCGTACCGGCCCGATGGCCCCGGCGATGTAGAGATCAACATTCTTTGTGCGTAAACTTTTTAATAGCTCTTTCACCGCGTGGATTCCGGTAGAATCGACCTGGTGGATGGCCGACGCATCGAGAATCACCAGTTTCAGTGAATCTCCCCGTTTTGCAATTTTTTCATCAAGGCTCTCCCTGAAATGTTCAACGTTTGCAAAATAGAGCGAGGAGTCGAAGCGGAAAATCAGCACCTCCGGATCCGTCCGGGCCTCCCGGTAGCGGCTAATATTCCTGTAGTTGCCTGTGTCTCCCAGCTGACCGAGTTCAGCATTGTGAGGTCGGGTACTGCTGTAGATCACCATACCGAGCGAGAGCAGCACGCCAATTGCGATTCCTTCCTCGATGCCGAGAAGCAGTGTGGCAAAAAACGTAACCGCCAGCATCGCCAGGTCTTTCCTGTCGGTATTCCAGAGATGAACCATTTCGTTTGCATCGAAAAGGCCGGCGACTGCAACCATGATGATGGCCGCCAGCACGGCGTTTGGCAGGTAGTAGAACAGCGGGGTGAGAAAGAGTACCGTAGCTCCAATCAGAAGGGCTGTAATTACGGAGGCGATCGTGGTGTTTGCCCCGGATTGATTATTAACGGCGGTTCGTGAAAACCCCCCGGTGGTGGGGAAGGACTGAAATAAGGCACCGCCGATGTTTGCACCACCCAGGGCAATCAGCTCCTGGTTGGCATCCACTTTATAGCCGCGTTTGTTGGCGATCGCTTTCGCCACGGCGATCGATTCCATGTAGCTGACCAGGGAGATGACAAGAATGATGGGAAAGAGCGTGCGGAAATCCGCCCACTCAAGTCCGGGAAGTTGAAAGGCGGGCAGGCCCTGCGGCACATCACCCACGATAGATACACCGGAACCGTTCAGGCCAAACAGGGCCGTCACGGCCGTTCCGGCTACAACCACAATCAGGGCTGAGGGGATCGCCCGGTTCCATCGCTTTAAAAAAAGAATTACCAGCACGGATCCGATCCCAATACACGCAGTGGCAGGATCGATGGTGCCGGCATTTTGAATGGCTCCGATCAGAATGTCGTGAACCTGCTTGGACCGGGCAAGATCAAGCCCCAGCAGGTTTGAAAGCTGGCTTGCCCCGATGATGATGGCGGCAGCGGAGGTAAACCCGCTGAGAACAGGATGAGACAGAAAGTTGACCAGGAAGCCCATCCGGAATACACCCATCAAAAATTGAAAAAGGCCCACACCAAGAGCGGTCATAATCGCAAGCTGGATGAAGCGGTCGCTCCCAATTTCCGCGATCTCACCCACACCGGCCACCACCAGCAGGGAGACCATGGCTACGGGACCCACGGCAAGCTGACGAGAGGTTCCGAACACGGCATACAGGAAGAGCGGCACAATGGAGGCGTATAGTCCATACACCGGCGGCATGCCGGCCAGAACGGCGTAGGCCATCCCCTGCGGCACCAGCATGATTGCCACGGTAGCTCCGGCGGTAAGGTCGCCCCGGAACTCTTCCTTTCGATAGTCACGCAGGGTGGCCAGGATAGGAATGAATTTAAAGATGGTTGATTTGATGGTTTTCACTTTGGTTTGTTATGACTTTTCGGACCCACTTCTTACTGACCCACCCCGACCCTTCCACCGGTAGCCGGAGAGGCTCCTGTCGCTCCGCCAGCCGGCGGATTGACATGGAGGGGAGCTTCGAAATAAATCATTTTGCCTTTAAAGTTTAACTGAGTCGAATTTTTTTTCGAATTTTCTCACAGGCTCTTGAGGGAAGTACTCCGCCGGCTGGCGGAGGGAGGGGTGTTAAATACTCGTGTTTGATCCGTCAGCCGTTGGAAGGTTTCTTTTTTTTACGCCATTGCTTTTCGTTTATAGTTGGAGAAATGATCATCAATAAGCACCACGTTGAACCCTTCGCGTTTAAGCAAGGCTGAGGCTACGGCGGATCTGGCGCCGGCCTGGCAGTGGACATAGTACCTGGAATCTTTGTTCAGTTCCTCTTTTCGGGAAAGCAGGCGCGTGTGCGCAATGTTGGATGCACCATCTACATGGCCTTCCCGGAACTCCGATGCTTTCCGTACATCCAGTACCTCACCGTCGGATTGATGGTCTACTGTTTCGAATGTGCCGGTTTCAAGCTTCTCCAGCTCGCCGCCTTTCTCTTTGTAGATTTGAAGATCTTTCAGGGTGATGTAGCCGGCAACCTTGTCCAGACCAATGCGGAACAGATCGCGGACGGCCTCATCCAGACGGTGTTCATCCACCACAAGCAGTATCTGCTCATCCTCTGTGATATACGAACCGGCTACCGTGTTGAACTGCTTGTTCAGCGGTGAGAGGAGTGAGCCGGGCAGGTGGCCATCCGCAAACTCGTTCCGCTCGCGGGTGTCCAGAATTACGTTGTTCTCCTCAGCTATCGCTTTTTCAAGTTGTTTGAGCGTGAGACGCTCCGGGTTAGGCAGCCCGTTGGTTAGTGCGGGGCCCATTTTATTGTCGCGTTTCATGCGGGCAAAGTAGAGAGGCGGTTCGGGCTGACCCTCAAGTATAAAATCCACGAAATTGTCTTCAGAGGAAGCCGATTTCAGGGAGTTGTTATAGCGGAGTTCATAGCCCACGGTCGACTCCGGAATGGCTCCAAGCGCTTTGCCACAGGCGCTACCGGCGCCGTGTCCCGGCCAGATCTGCATATACTCCGGCATTTTTTTGAACTCTTCCACAGATCCAAAAAGTGTGCGTGCCGAGGGCTCCATAACGTTCTGCTGCCCTGCAGCGGATTCCAATAGATCGGGACGTCCAACATCGCCCACAAATACAAAGTCACCTGTGGCAATGCCCATCGGCTCATCGGCAGTGGCGCCATCGGTAATAAAATAGCTCAGGTGCTCCGGCGTGTGGCCGGGCGTATGCCAGGCTTTAATAGTGATATTGCCGATGGAAAATTCATCTCTGTCGTTCAGCAATTGATAGTCATAATCACTGCTTTTCAGCCATTCATACTTCCAGTCTTTATCCCCTTCGTCGGAGGCATACACCTTCACGCCCCGGTCGGCAAATTCCCGAAGCCCCGAGATGTAATCCGCGTGGATATGCGTGTCTGCAGCAGCTACAATCGTGAGATTCTGTTTGGCCGCGTGATCGATATACTGGTCGATATCACGCATCGGGTCGATGACGACAGCCGTTCCGTTTGCCTGGCAGCCGATCATGTAGGCATATTGTGCCAGTTTCTCGTCAAAAAATTGTTTGAAATACATAAGATTTCTCCTATTGGTTGTGTTGTTGTATGATATCCTTAAATCTCCCCGCCAGCCGGCGGGGGAGTCCTTCCGGTGGTTTTCGGAAGGGTGGGGTGTTAGATTGATTAATGTTTAAAAGCTTGGTTTAAGTTGAACTCAGGTTAAAAGCCCGAATCGACACACCCCTGATCAATCGCTGAACGCTCTTGATCTCTCCCCTCTCAAGAGGCTGTGAGAAAATAAGGATTCCAATAAATGTTTCAATTTGAGTGATTTTTCGTTGTAAAATAATTGGGCCTTGTATGTCTTAGGCCGCATGAAGC
>JAAAOB010000072.1 GCA_009909035.1 Bacteroidota bacterium | reverse complement strand
GTTTGTGAAGACAGTAAAAAAACACTGGGATGGGATCCTCAACTACATTACATCGAAACTGACTAATGGTATACTGGAAGGAATTAACTCAAAGATACAATTGATCAAACGCAGAGCCCGTGGCTACAGAAATACCAGGAATTTTATCAACATGATCTACTTCACCTGTGGTAAACTCCAATTTGATTACCCACACGAATCAACATAGACCCTTTTTTTGACAAGACAGAACCTGCCGTGGCCCGGAAAAGATGATGCCAGATTTTGGATCGTTTGGGGTTCAACGTTGATAGCTTGCACGCTTTAACTCAAATCACCACTTTATAAACCAGTTGTTCAGGTTTGTTTTAAAGTCTCTCGCACTCCAGTTTTTAATGTGCAGTCTTGGAATTTCGAATGGATCGGTATCGGTAAAAACGCAGCCATTATTTGTCGTGAAGGCACCCAGAAAGTGTTCCTCTTTGAGTATTTTTTGAGTTGAGTCGTCAAAATTTCCCGATGGATAGGCAAATTGGTCTATTCGCTTGTTTGTGGCTCCCTCAAGTACCTGCCTGTTTTCAGCAATTTCGTATCGCTGGTGTTCTTCAGATATGGTTGAGAGAAATGGGTGTGTCTTCGTGTGACCGCCAATCGTAAAAAGAGGATTTTTGGCCAGAATCTTCAATTCATCCAGATCCATGCATCCTTCGATTTCAAGCTCATCATTGGATAAACCGGCCCACTTCCTGAGAGTTGTTAACAGCTCTTCTTGTTCCCCTTTGGTGCAAAGGCTAAACACTTTCCAGAGTTTTACATACAGCCGGGTCCTTTTCGTCGGCGGATTGTACGCCCGGTAAAATTTATGCTTTTCACGCAGGTTCGGGCCTAATAGTTTTTCATCACCAAGATCAAAAGAGATCGTTTCTCCACGGTGCGTGAGTGTTAGATGGCCGGGGAGCTGGTCTGCATGAACGATGATGTTTTCCAGTTCGTCCCACCAAAAGGGCCGGTTTTCAGTTAGATTGCTATCCGTGATAAAAAACGTGGCAGGTACGTCGTAGGTTTCCAGGACGGGCCTTGCAGTTTCGAAATTATCGATATACCCATCGTCAAACGTTAATGCAATGGATTTATGTTCGATATTTCCATTTTGGAGCTGTTGCATCAGCTCACCGGTCGATACGATGGTATAGTTGGTTGAAATGAATTTAATCTGTTCTTCAAAATGGGCAGGATCAACAGATAAATCCCAGGGATCGGTTTGCGGGGTATGAACCCGGTGATACATTAAAACGGCTGCCCGGTTTCGGAATAGATTTTTGAGTCTTTGGAGATGCACATCAATCGTTTTTCAGAGCTCTGACGGCAACAATGAGCTGCATGTTCGGGTCATGCGGGTCAAGCTGCAACCTGTTTAGTTCTACTTCACTCAGGCCATATAAAAAAGCTGCTGCTGTCAAGACATTTCCATACGTCTCTATATGAGCGCTACCTCCCGGAAAGGTTTCACTCATCAGCTTCTTCATCGCGCGGTCCGTAAAAGACCAATACCAGTTTGTGCCCCAATCGTTATAGTCGATGTGAGAAATACCGGGTACGGTAAGCAGCAAAGCGCCCCCCGGTTTTAGAATTCTGTGGCATGTGGTAAGTGCTTTTTTACATTCGTAGATCAAATGGAGTGTTTGTGTGAGAATAATACAATCGAAAGCATCATCGGGAAGGTTTGGTGCGTCACTTAAATCCCCGACAAACGTTGCGGACGAATTACTATCATCCACATGAAGAATGTCGCTTTTTTGGACGTTCTCCCCTCCATAGGCCTTGGTGTAGGAATTATCGCCGATTTCGAGAACTCGTCCGCGAATATAGGCCGATTCTTGCTGCAGGAACCGGGAGATATAATACCGGTCAACAGGCCCGCCCCTGTCATATCCAAACTCCTTGCTGATTGGAGTTGTCCTGTTTAAATCTCCGAGATGTACTTTCCCGGGAGGAGGGGCGTCATTATCTGCAGGCATACTATTCGTGGTTCCGCTGACGGAGAGAGATAAGAGTTTTTTCAGCTTTTTTATCATTATTAGTAGGCAAAGTTTTTGTTATCTGAACTCAAAACGTACATTCATGGTCGCAGAACAATCTTAGGAGCCAGGTTTTCGGCCAGAAATATATAGCTTGTTATCATAAAAAAATGCAATCAACTTAACCCCAATTTTGCCCGCGGGGTTAAGGGCCTGCAGATTATCAGCTGATGTAGACTAAAATCGCTGAAAATACTGGGGTTCACAAGTTGGAAGTTTTTTTGGATGCACTTTTTGCGACCCTTATTCCCTAACATGGAGGCTTGAAAATCTACAAGAACTGAAATGAAAGTGTACATTTGAATGTTTGTTCACCATGCACGCTGTGTGGGTAAAGCTAACGATAAATATGAAGAATTTTGCTTAAAACAGATATCCTTGTCATCGGTTCGGGAATAGCGGGATTAAGTTTTGCCGTGAAGATGGCACTCTCCTCTCCAGAAAAGACAGTTACCATAATCACGAAAGACGTACTTATTGAAAGTAATACCAAATATGCCCAGGGCGGCATCGCGGTGGTGACCGATTTTTTGAATGATGATTTTGAAAAACACAAGCAGGATACACTAATTGCGGGAGATGGCCTTTGTGATGAGGAGATCGTCTCCATTGTTGTGGAAGAGGGGCCGGATCGCCTGCGTGAGATCGTGGATATGGGCGTTCAGTTCGACAGGGATCCGAACGGGGAGTACCAGCTTGGTGTAGAGGGGGCACATTCGGCAAACCGGATTCTTCATCACCAGGACATGACCGGATATGAGATTCAGAGTTCCCTCGTGAAGAAGATTAAAACGCTGGAGAACGTACATATCCTCGAGCACCATTTTGCGGTTGACTTGATTACCCAGCACCATTTTGGCGAAAAGGTGACCCGCGGCCGCAAAGACACCCGGTGTTTCGGAGCCTATGTGATGAACCTGGAAAATAACAGAGTCCTGAAAGTATCTGCAGGAGCCACTGTTCTCGCTTCCGGCGGGGCGGGACAGGTATATGATCTGACCACCAACCCACCCGTGGCCACCGGTGATGGTGTGGCAATGGCGTATCGTGCCAAGGCGGAGGTAAGCCAGATGCAGTTTATCCAGTTTCACCCTACAGCGCTTTATGGCAGCAAAGGGGACCGTGCTTTCCTGATTTCTGAGGCCGTTCGTGGATTTGGGGCAATTCTGAAAACCGGCGACGGCAAGCCGTTTATGAAAAAGTATGATGAACGCGGTTCTCTTGCCTCCCGCGATATTGTGGCTCGCGCCATCGACACCGAAATGAAGGCCAGCGGTAAAGAGCACGTCTACCTGGATTGCCGCGAGCTGGATATCGACGCGTTTAAAGATCATTTTCCTACGATCTATGAAACGTGCAGAGAGTATGGAATCGATGTGGCTGAACAGATGATTCCGGTGGCTCCTGCGGCGCATTATATGTGCGGCGGGGTAAAAGCGGATGCATGGGGCAGAACCACGATTGATCAGCTCTATTGCTGTGGAGAGGTGGCTCAGACAGGGTTACATGGCGCCAACCGCCTGGCCTCCAACTCCCTTCTTGAAGCACTGGTGTTTGCGGACCGCTGTTTCAGGGATCTGAATGGTACCCTGAACTCCCTCGAGATTCGAAACAATATTCCCGACTGGAAAACCGAAGGCACGACGGAACCAAAAGAGTGGGTTCTGATTAATCACAATCGTAAAGAGGTGAAGCGGTTGATGAACAACTACATTGGCATTGTACGATCGAATGAACGCCTGAAGCGATCAGAAAAACGGCTGAAAGTGATCCATGAAGAGACTGAACAGCTGTACCGGACCACCACGCTCTCGCCGCAGCTTGGAGAACTTCGGAATATGATTAATGTCTCCTGGCTTATTATACGTCAGTCGATGGAGCAGAAAGAGAATCGCGGAACG
Source organism: Bacteroidota bacterium (assembly GCA_009909035.1). Lineage (GTDB taxonomy): Bacteria > Bacteroidota > Rhodothermia > Balneolales > Balneolaceae > SW132. The sequence continues at coordinate 3,846 of JAAAOB010000072.1, read as the reverse complement.
TTTTATAATATCGATTTGGTGTGACCCACTCTGATTATGTGTTGGAAGATTCGTTTGCTTTGTACAGAGCTGTGCGGACCCGCCTCTGCAACTTCGCTGGACGCTCAGTCGCTGTCTCCTCCGGCGGAGGAGAGGCATATAATCCCCTCTTGAGAGGGGACAGAGACAATCGCGTTTAGCGATTTCTCAGGGGTGTGTTTGAAAGGTCTCGAAACTGTTTTTAGAGAGCTTAGGTGAATCCAACGTTCTGCCACCCACTCCTCTCGTTTTCACTGCTGGGACCCACCCCTCTCATTCTCCCCTCCCTTCAGGTGTGAATGGAGGGGAGAGGTTTCGTTGGATGATTACTTTTTTTGAAATGGGCTCCGCGGACCCACCTCTGCGACTTCGCTGGACGCTCAGCCGCTGTCTCCTCCCGCGGAGGAGAGGTGGTTTTGAGAGTGACTGAGTTATCAATAAAATAGAATCACTCCTCCCATAGCTCGTGGCGCCAGTACCGTGGCGGACGTTCTTCGCGTACTTCAATAATAATGGTGTCGGAAAATGTGTGGCCGTTCCGATCGGTGCTGGTAACGTTGACCTGGTGCACGCCCAAGGGGAGGTCAGGCAGTTCGGCGCGCCAGAGATGCATATTTCTGTGCGCAATGGATCGCTGGGGCTGCGGAGGGGCCGGGCCGAATTGGTTTCCGCGATAGAGTTCATGTCCCTGGGCCCGCTCATTGCCGGACCGGCTCTGAAATGCAAAACGGGCCACGGAGAGCTGACGGGCTGCAGCAAACGGATCGGCCCACTCGGCCCCGCTGTTCTGCACTTCGCCCTGACCTTGTTGCGTTCGCTCCAGGGTCAGTGTTGTACCGTCCGGTAATTGGGCCTCCACGGTGGTCTCGGCTGAGCCCGCCCAGACGTTCGCTGTAAGCCAGACCGTGTCGGCCAGGTCGTCCGGCGTGAGGATGTTGGGGTCCGGCAGGTCGTTGATGGAAACGGGCGGAACCGGACTACGCTTTCCGGGATCTTCGCTATTCCATACCATGATTGCATCAAACCACTCACGAAATGACGGTGTATTCAGGCCAATCCATTGCCCGCGGCCGGGTCCGAGGCGGGCCCCGATATACTGTTCAGAATAGGAGGTGCTGTCAAAATCGAGCCGGAGAAAGCCTTTGGGCGCTCCCATTCTCTGAAGAGCCATCGGCACACCATCGATGGAGAAATCACCCTGAAACCAGGCACCGGACGCGGCCCCCGCAATAATATGACGAAATGGAAGAGGGCCGGCACCGGTAGTTTCGGTCCATCCTGCAAAAAATTGTCCCGGCGCGTGGTTCTCGATGGTATGAGTGTGGCCGGAGAGAGACAGCGCCTTTCGCCCTTCAAGCATATCATAGATTCGAGTTACTTCATCGGTTTGATGGGTGCGGCTTCCATCATCAACAAATGAGACGAACGGAATGTGAGAATTGAGGACGATCAGGCGGTCCTCCGGGGTGATTTCGATCAGGCCTTCCAGCCACTCGAGCTGAGTCTCGGTCACCCGGCCGTTGTATCGCGGATTCTCCTCGTCGCCGCAGTAGGAGTGACCAAGAGCCACATCTTTTTCGCCACAGGGATATACAACATTGTCGAGGCTGATAAAAAGTACATCGCCCAGTTCAAAAGCGTAATACGTGGGGCCGACGAGACGGCGCCAGCTATCGGCCTTGTCGTTGTTGGAGGTCGCGTCAAAATCGATATCGTGATTACCAATTACGCTCCACTGCGGGATGCCGGCTGACCCCGTGACTTCGAGAAGCCGGTCTAAAAGAGTCAGATCATCTCCCACCACATCGCCCAGGAAAATCATACAGTCGGATGGTCCAAGCCCGGAGGCGATCACATCAGCCAGTACACCGTCTCTGAGCCATCCAACCTGTTCATTAGAGTAGGTTTGCGGGTCGCCCAGCACGGCACATGAAAACTCACCGCCTGCAGTTTCGTTTTTGGTGAGCGGAAAGTTGACCTGTGCCGGCGCAGGGCCCGTGGGCGGCAGACCCCCGAACCGCAAATCATACCCCGTGCCACCCTCTTTGTGGATATAAAAAAACTGCGGAACCATCCGCTCATCTGTTGGAACCCGCCACCCGGATGGCTGTACGATCGTGAGGTCCATATCATCTCGCACCTCAATTTCGTAGGCGCCGGTCTCATCCGTGGTAACCCACTCGCGCCCGTTGGAGACATGCACACCCTGCACGCCACGTTCACCCTGATCAAACGTTGAATTCAAGTTACTGTCGTCAAAAACAAACCCCGTGACGGTTTCGCCTTCCCGGCCCGTGATGACTTCCGGCTGACCGGTCCATTGCCCGGCCAATGAGATATTCGAGGTTAAAAGAAGCAGCAGTAATGCGATAATGGATCGTGTACTCATTGTAGGATGGGTTGATTTGTAAAGGCTTTCATGGTCGTTGATGTAAGGAATCTAATTTCACAAACATACATAAGCAACCGATGTGGTGCGGTTATCATAGGATTAACTTTTTTGGGCCGCTATTGTCGGCTCAGGTTTGTGTATGGATCCCTCTTCTTTAAAAGACGGCATGACATGAATTGGAGGCCAGGCGGGCAGGTGAATGGTTACAATTCAGTGATGCATGCTTAACGCTTTCTCAATCTTTTCATAATACTGCATGGAGATATTTTGGTTGAATAAAGTCAGCCACATGTTGCAAGATTATGTGGTGAAGGAGTAAACGTAAAAACGTGAGGAATTGAAATCATATGATAGCAAACAAAAAGAGAGCAACGGGCCAGAGCCATAGAGCGGATATTGGAAGTCCGCAGTTTACATTTAAAGACTCAACATATGACGTTACGATAGCCCGCGGAATTCGTGAGGTCCGGGAGGCGCTCCGGCTTAGGTATGAGGTGTTTCGGATGGAGTTTCAGAAAGGAGTAAAATCTCTTGCATCAGAACAAGTAGAGACAGACCCATACGATGCGCACTGTCATCACCTGGTGGTGCGGCACAGAGATACAGGCAGAGTAGTGGGAACCTACCGGCTGCAAAGCTGGGAGATGGCGCATGCAGGGGCTGGATTTTATTCATCCAATCAGTTCGAACTGTCAGGGATACCCGTTCCTTTTTTAAAACAGGCCGTAGAAATTGGCAGGGGATGCATTCACAGAGATCATTGCAACGGCCGCGTTCTTTACATGCTTTGGAAAGGACTTGCTGCCTGCCTGATTGCCATGGGGAAAACCACGTTGTTTTGCTGCTGCTCTATTTTTTCGAAAAATCAGGATGAAGGACTATTGTTGATGAATAGCCTGGAACAAAAAAAATACGTTGCAAGAGGGTTGATGATTTCGGCAAAACGTGCACACAAATGCTATCCGAGCAATAATTTTGACCGTCCGGTATTGGTGCCTGAGATTCCAATTCTATTTCAGAAATACCTCGATTTTGGTGCAAAAGTCTGCAGCGAACCGGCGATCGAACGGGAGTTCGGTTCAATTGATTACCTGGTGATGCTTCATTTTCACCAGATGGATCGCAGGATGCACCATTTTTTTATCCGGGATATCTGCTTACCGCAGACGGGGTAACCCACCCCTCTCATTCTCCCCTCCCTTCAGGTGTGAATGGAGGGGAGAGGTTTCGTTGGATGGTTACTTTTTTTTGAAATGGGCTCCGTGGACCCACCTCTGCGACTTCGCTGGACGCTCAGCCGCTGCCTCTTCTGGTGGAGGAAAGGCATAAAATCCCCTCTTGAGAGGCTGTGAGAAAATAAGGATTCCAATAAATGTTTCAATTTGAGTGATTTTTCGTTGTAAAATAATTGGGCCTTGTATGTCTTAGGCCGCATG
>JAAAOB010000103.1 GCA_009909035.1 Bacteroidota bacterium | reverse complement strand
GGTTCGACCTGGACGTGCACGCCTGGTTTGTTACACTGCAGCGAGGCGGTGATGATTATTTGATCAACAACCACCCGGAGTGGTTTATGGTAAACCGAAACGGCGAATCCTCCGTTGACAAGCCGGCGTATGTAGACTATTACAAATGGCTCTGCCCTACCCGGCCGGAAGCGCGCCAATATATACTGGACAAAGTGGATAATATTCTGCAATACAGTGAAATTTCCAGTGTTCACCTGGACTATATCCGGTTTCCGGATGTGATTCTGCCCATTCAGCTTCAGCCAACATACGGAATCGTACAAGACAAGGAGTACCCCCAATATGACTACTGCTACTGCGGTGCGTGCCGCACAGCTTTTAAGGAGCAGCATGGAATCGATCCTATGGAGATTGATGATCCCGCAGGGCACGAGGTTTGGAACAGGTTTCGTTACAATCGCATCACGCATCTGGTCAACAAAGTAGCCTTTGATGTTCACGAAAAAGGAACACTTTTGACGGCGGCTGTTTTCCCGACTCCGACTATTGCCAGGTCCCTGGTTCGCCAAAATTGGCCGGCATGGAATCTGGACGCCGTTTTTCCGATGATGTATCACAACTTTTACCATAAAGATGTGCAGTGGATTGGAAAAGCGGTACAAGAGTGCCGAAACGAACTGCCGGCTACGACTGACCTCTACTCCGGGGTTTACATGCCCGATTTGAGCCCGATAGAATTATCTCAGGCGTATGAATATGCTGTGGAAAACGGCGCTTCCGGCGTTACACTCTTTCCGGATCATGAGCTAACAGACGAACACCGCGATTACCTGAGCCGTGTAATTATGAAAGGATAACCGGTATAGATTTTGATATTCAATTCCATTGTATCATCTTACAAAAGAGTTCTCCTTTCCTCCTATTCCTGCTTACTCAGGTTTGTGGAATCTCTTTTCTCTCAAAAGCGATTGACCGTGTCGGATTACTGGAGGAGATTCGGAAAAGGAATCCCGGGAATACTGTCCGCTCAAACGTTCGATTTACTCCAATACAAAAACGTTTTTTTAAGTTCAGGTAACGAAATTCAATGTTAATATTCAGTATTAAATTAAAAACAAACGATTATGGCCTTTAACAGTATCAAAAAGAAGCAGGAATATGATGTGGTAATTGTAGGCTCCGGGGCCGGTGGTGGAATGTCGGCAAAGGTTCTGGCGGATGCCGGGCTATCCGTGGCTGTGCTGGAAGCCGGCGGCGAGTACGATCCTGCTAAAGAAGAATACCGAACACAGCTGCGCTGGCCGTGGGAATCACCAAGACGCGGCGCCAATACGGTACGCGATTTCGGCGATTTTGATGCGCTCTGGGGCGGTTGGGAAATCGACGGGGAACCGTATCTTCGTGAAGAAGGTACGAATTTCGACTGGTTTCGGGCGCGAATGCTGGGGGGCCGCACCAACCACTGGGGACGAATTTCCCTCCGTTTTGGTCCCAAGGATTTTAAACGGAAAAGTATAGACGGGCTGGGTGATAACTGGCCTATCGGCTATGAAGATGTCAAGCCTTATTACGATCGCGTGGATAAGCTGATCGGTGTTTTTGGAACCAATGAAGGTCTTGAAGATGATCCCGACGGATATTTTTTGCCGCCGCCGAAACCGCGGCTGCACGAAATGTACGTGAAAAAGGGAGCCGAACAGGCAAATATTCCAGTGATCCCCTCGCGGCTCTCCATTCTCACGCGTCCGGTCAATGATCGTCGTGGCGCCTGTTTTTTCTGCAACCAGTGCAATCGCGGCTGCAACGTGTATGGAGATTTTTCTGCCGGCACGTGCCTGGTTCAGCCTGCAATGGAGCGGGGCAAAGTAGAACTCTACACTATGGCGATGGTCCGTGAAGTTACGACCGATTCAAACGGACTGGCCAACGGAGTTAACTATATTGATAAACGGGATATGAAAGAGAAGCATGTTCCGGCCCGGGCAGTGATGCTTGGAGCATCTGCTTGTGAGTCGGCCCGAATTCTTTTGAACTCTAAATCGCCCCAACACCCTGATGGACTGGCCAACGGCAGCGGTGTGGTGGGTCATTACCTGCACGACTCTACCGGGGCTGACCGAATGGCAATCCTGCCAGAGCTTATCGACCGCGATCGCTACAATGAAGATGGCGTGGGCGGCATGCACGTCTATACTCCATGGTGGCTCGACAATAAGAACCTCGACTTTCCGCGCGGCTATCACCTGGAGTACTGGGGCGGCATGAGTATGCCCGGGTACGGCACCGGATTCAGTATGGATTCTATGCGGCAGTATGTCACCGATGAGATGGGAAAACCGTCACCCAACGGCGGGTATGGTAAAGGGCTGAAACGGGATATCCGGAAGCTCTACGGCTCAACACTCGGTATCTCAGGACGGGGTGAAAGTGTGGCCATGTATGATAACTACTGTGAGGTAGACCCCGGAACCGTTGACAAATATGGAATCCCGGTCCTGAAATTCCACTATAGCTGGAGCGATCACGAACGCAAACAGGCCCGGCATATGCACGATACGTTTGAGGAGATCCTGACCAACCTGGGCGGCACACTTCTTGGCGAGAAGCCCGGCGAAGAATCCAATTATGGGCTTCATGCACCGGGCCGAATCATACACGAAGTGGGAACTACACGCATGGGAGATGACCCGGAAACATCCGTTCTGAATAAATTCTCACAGGCCCATGAATGTAAAAATCTGTACGTAGTAGATGCCGGGTCCTTTGTATCTCAGGCAGATAAAAACCCGACCTGGACGATTCTCGCCCTCTCCTGGCGGGCGTCTGATCATCTTGTGGATCAAATGAAGAAGGGTGAAATATGAGATGTAAGATTTGATATGATAGAAACCTTAAATATAATACCAAACTGATTATGGATCGACGTGAACATTTAAAAATTCTGCTCGCCGGATCGGTGGGCGCCGGACTTTTCCTGGGAACCTCCTGCACAGAAGAGGATCGCAAAACCAGTGAAGAGATCATAGAACAGGGCACCGGCTATGGATATGGACGAACGGAAAAAGAGAAAGAGCACGACCGGCAAATCCGAAGCGAAACATTTTTTACAGATAGCGAATTTCAAATCGTGGGAATACTCGCCGACATTATTATTCCCGCCGATGAAACCTCCGGAAGCGCGACAGAGGCCGGGGTGCCCGATTTTATTGAGTTTATGATGAAGGACTATCCCCCGTTCCAGGTTCCCACCCGCGGCGGGCTCATGTGGCTCAACAACCAGTGCCTCCGCCGGTTCGACAAGCCATTCCTGGAGTGCAGCGACTCCCAGAGAATGGAGATCATTGACGACATCGCCTGGCCCGATGATGCCGATCCCGAAATGGAGTACGGCGTCCGTTTTTTCAACAGGATGCGGGATCTTACGGCAACCGGGTTTTTCACCTCCAAAATGGGGATTGAATACCTGGACTACAAAGGAAACCGGCCGGGATTCTGGGATGGAGTGCCGGATGATGTACTTCAAAAACATGGGTTTTCGTACGACCAAAAAACAGAAGAGGAATGCATCAAAGAAGAGGATCGCTACCGGGTTGCGGAGTGGGATGAAAATGGGAACCTGTTATAATCTCGTATTTTACCTTTGTAGAATTGTCGGACGCAGGTTTTGCGGGTAGATATCACAACAAATGGAGTTCATGGCATCAATTCCTTGGGTGCGACAGGCCAATCAAATTAGTTCTATCAATCATAACTCTAATAAAATACCTTACTGGAAATCAAAATTGCATTCTGTGCAGTTTGTTATCACACATCGCTCCCGGATAACCATATTGCAGGAGGCTGTAATATACCACATGAAATCCGCGGAGCGGGTGACACTTGCATAACCATCAAATCGTATCTTCAGTTTTGACAGCTCAGCACTCAACAAACCTGTTGCGTTAGCCAGAGTCTACCGTCTTGCAATGCTAAATACAGAGAGCCCGGTAACTCTTATTCAATTTGTTTCATAAATTTGAAAAAGTCGCTGTCAGTAGAGAGAAAGACCGCCGTTTCTTCATCAAATGATGTTTGGTACACTTCCATCGCTTTCGTGAAGTCATAAAAGTCGCGGGTGGACGAGCTGGCGTTGTACGCCTCGTTAAAAATAGACGCGGCGCGTGCATCGGCACGCCCTCTGATCTCCCTGGCCTCCCGAAAGGCTTCGGACTGAATCTCCAGCAACTCTCGTTCCTTCTGTCCCTCGATACGTGATGCTTCCCCCTGTCCCTCGGATCTGAAGAGATCAGCAATCTTATTCCGCTCACTGATCATTCTGTCGTAAACTGTTTTGCGAACATCTTCCACATAGTTAATCCGTTTAAACCGGAAATCCAGAATAGCTATACCCAGATCTTCAGATCGTTTATTGGCTTCCTCAAGAACAATATCCTGGATCGCACTCCGCCCCACATTTATGGTCTCCAGTGAATCCTCAACAACTTCATAAATATCGGCTTCCATGTCAGGTTCGCGGTTCGATGTTCGCACCAGCTCCACAAGATCATGAGAAGCAACGGCGTTACGGGTTTCTCCATCTAAAATATCATCAATACGCGATTGAGCACCGCGCTCGTCACGCAATCGACGGAAAAACTGCAGCGGATCGGTAATCTGCCAGCGGGCATACGAATCCACAAAAATAAATTTTTTATCCTTTGTCGGGACCTGGTTTTGGTCACCATCCCACTCTAAAAAGCGTTTATCAAACCGGTTGACCTTCTGTATGAATGGGACTTTCATTTTTAATCCCGGAGAAGTGATCGCCTGGCCCACGGGAGCACCAAACTGTGTAATGATTACCTGTTCGGTTTCATCAACTGAATAAAATGCATCTCCGGATACCAGGAGTGCAATGATTGTAATAACTACCAATATAATTTTAGCCGTATTTGACATAATTTAATTCTCTTCGTTTGAACGTTGTAATTTCATTCCATCCATTTGCATTTGAAGCAGCGGTAAAACCCCTGATCCATCCTGGTCGGTAATCACTTTGCTCCCGATCGTCGGTAATATGTCTTGCATGGTTTCGTAATAGATTCTGCGCTTGGTCACTTGTGGAGCTAAAACATACTCTTCATGCAGGTCTTGAAATGCAGATACTTCTCCAATCGCCCTGTTCACCCTGTCTACCGCATATCCTTCTGCTTGCTGAATGGTCTGTTCAGCCTCTCCCCTTGCCCGGGGAATGACGCGATTGTAGTCCGACCGCGCCTTGTTGATTAGCGTCTCTCTCTCTTGTTGGGCCTCATTCACCGCATTGAATGAGCTCTTCACTTCATCCGGTGGATTAATGTCCTGCAGTACAACTTGCTCAATATTCACCCCGGTTTCGTATTCTATGTTCAGTTCTTGCAGTATCTCCTGCACACGAGTTGCAATGGATGCACGCCCAATGGTCAACACTTCATTCACCGTTCGGTTACCGACCACCTGACGTGTTGCCGCTTCCGACATATCGCGGAGTGTTTTATCGGGGTTTCGAACCTTAAAAAGATAGTTGTAGGGATCTGCGATTCGGTATTGGACCACCCATTCTACATCGGCAAGGTTAAGGTCGCCGGTGAGCATGAGCGACTCGTCTTCGTAGCCGGCCTTCACGTACTGCGACTGGACGCCCGATTCCGTTGTCCTGTATCCAAACTCCTGCTTCAACTGACGCTCTACCGGGACAATGCGTACATTATCAACAAATGGGAATTTAAAATTCAGCCCCGGTTCCGTTGTTTTTGTGAATTTTCCGAAACGCTGGACAACGCCCACTTCCTCCGGTTCAACCGTATAGACAGAACCGAAAATGAGTACAGCCCCAATTATTACGAGAGCTATAATCCGTATGTTCTTTAAAAATGCATTGAAGGCCGGTTTAAAGTTTGTACCGTCCAGTGGATTATTTGTGTCAGGCATAAGAAATCTCTTTATGGTTGTTTATCAAGCCGGATAGAAAAAGCAGTTTTGCAGCTAATACTTATAGACGAATCGATCCGGCTCTGCTTAAAATATTTGAATTAAACATCAATCGTTTGGTAGCACGATGAAAGGTACGGCATTTCAGAACCCATTGTTACATTTCATTTTCAATGAATTCCCAGGTCTTTTCTATTCGTCACAGATATAAACTGAACTGAAGATCCATTTTGATTACATGTACCTAAGGAAATTAATCATCGAAAATTTAAAGAGATATGGAGTTGACGGCAAAGCTTCGAATTTGCCCGGTAGGTTACTTTTAAATCTCCCGTCTTTTGCGTAATGTCCAAATTCACACCAGGTTTTTAAAAAAATAATATCCCCGGCATGCAACGATACTACCTTCATTTTATCATTTCCTGCATATCACTATTGATCATCAGTTCTTCGCCCTTGTCTGCACAGCAGAAGGTGTTTGATTACATGGATATATTTGATCTGCAGATGGTTTCCAGTCCGCAAATTTCACCGGATGGTTCAACGATTGTTTATGAACGACATCAGTTTGATATGATGACGGATCGCCGGTTTGTAAATCTTTGGCAGATCGATTTTGAGGGAACCAATCACCGGCCGCTCACATCCGGAAAAGATAGCTACGGCAGCGTTGCATGGTCGCCCGATGGCAGCCGGTTTGCCTATACATCGTCTGCAGAGGGATCCACACAAATCTTTATTCGCTGGATGGAGAGCGGACAGGCTGCATCCCTGACAAATCTTGATGGAAGTCCCGGCAACCTCTCCTGGTCGCCCGATGGTACCCATCTCCTGTTCACAAAGCAGGTTGATGCCGAAAAGCCCCGGATCGGATCATTTCCCGGTCCACCGGAGGGTGCAGACTGGGCCTCACCGGCAAAAGTGATCGATCACGTTATCTACCGGCAGGATGGCCAGGGCTACACCGATCTCTCCTACTCGCACATATTTATACTTTCGGCTGAGGGTGGCGCTCCGCGTCAAATCACCAACGGCCCGTACAACCACAACTCCCCATCCTGGTCGCCGGATGGTGCATCCATCCTGTTTACAGCGGATCGGACCGGCAATGCGGCGCTTTATCCAAACAACGAACAAATCTACGAAATAGATGTTGAATCAGGCCGTATGACACAGATTACGGACAAACGCGGACCTCATGGCAACCCGGTTATTTCACCGGATGGAGAACAGATTGCGTACACGGGGTACGAAGATGAATTTTTGGGCTATCAGCTTACCGAGTTGTATCTAATCGACCGGAATGGCGGTAATCTTCGCACCATTTCGGGAGACCTGGAGGTGGATGTCAGCGATATCACCTGGGCAAATGACAGCGAATCGCTCTATTTCAGGTTTGATCATGAGGGAAGCAGCAATGTGGGCAATATCTCCCTTGAGGGTGATGTAACCGTCGTAGCCGAGCAACTCAACAGTGCAACTATAGGCCGGCCTTATGGAGGAGGATCCTACTCCGTTGCGGATAATGGGCACTTTGCCGTGCCTGCCGGCTCCAGCGAAAGGCCGGCTGAACTGGCTGTTGGTCAACATTCAGCACAACCAACCGTACGCACCATCACCACCCTGAATGATGAGCTCTTCAAATCGCTGCAAGTGGGGGAAACGTCCGAGTTTTGGGTTGATTCTTCCGTGGATGATTTTCGTGTCCACGGCTGGATCATAACGCCACCGGATTTCAATCCGGATGAAACCTACCCCATGATCCTGGAAATTCATGGTGGGCCGCACACAAACTACGGGCCGCGTTTCACCCCGGAACTACAGCTTATGGCAAGCCAGGGCTACGTGGTGGTCTATACCAATCCACGTGGAAGCACAAGCTACAACCCCGATTTTGCGGGCTACATCAACCATAACTATCCCAGCGAAGATTACGACGACTTGATGGATACGGTGGATTATGTACTGGACCAGGGGTATGTGGATCAAGATCAACTGTTTATCACGGGAGGCAGCGGCGGCGGAGTTCTCACGGCCTGGACGATCGGTAAAACAGACCGTTTTGCTGCAGCGGTAGTTGCCAAACCGGTGATCAACTGGTACAGTTTTACACTCACAGCCGATATGTACCCGTTTTTTGCAAAATACTGGTTCACAGAGATGCCATGGGAGGATCCTATGCAGTACCTGGAGCGATCGCCCATCTCTCTTGTGGGAAATGTAACAACTCCAACGATGCTGTTAACAGGATCAGAAGATTACCGCACACCGATGAGTGAAACCGAGCAGTATTACCAGGCGCTGAAGCTTCAAGATATTGATGCCGCACTGGTCAGCATAACGGGAGCATCGCACGGGATTGTTGCCAGGCCGTCGAACCTGATTCGTAAAGTCGGATACATAACCGGCTGGTTCAGCAAATACCGGGAATAAATGGACCAGGGACAGAACTAAATCTGCCTGTTTTCATTAAAACAGATACTCTAATCCAAGAGTCGGGCTTAACCTGGGATTGTTGTACTCGCTTTCATTTAAGGGCGCCTGCACCCGCAGTGAAAATCGCCCGTTTATCGAATTACTCAGGCTCAGGCCGAGCGTAAAGCGGGTATCGAAGGTGTAAAACCAGTCGGTAATTTGTTCAGGAGATGTTGGCTCCGTGCCCGGTGGCAGAAGGCCGGTGCTCGTTCTGTCCAGCACCACTCGATGTGTCGTAACACCAAATTCAAGTTCCGGAGTCACAATACCCTGCTGCAGTGACAATCCACCGATGGCAGACCCGCCAAATCGCCTGTAGTCGTACTGGGAGGCATCTAAGGTTTCTGTTGCAGACCATGTCAGCGGATCAATCTGCATAAATCCGCTGGCCTTGCCGTACAGGAAGAGTTGGTTCTTGATTCTGTAAACGCGATGTTTATAGCCCAGTTCAATCTCAGACTGTACGGTGGGTGAATTAATCGTGCTGCGGAACTCTGTGGATATGTTAACATTCAATTCCACAGCCTGTTGAGCACTGGTTACAGTCACGGCACCAGAGATTACAATGAATGTGGAGAGGATGAGCATCCAAAATTTAAATCGCGGCATGACTATTTATACTTGATGGTTCGAAATCCTATCGTATTCCCAAATATAGTACAAATTACGATAGTACGTCTCATTCGATTGGCACGCTACATCCCTGATTCTCCAACTGGTGGTAAAGATTATCCTTAAAATGATCCAAATCAGAGCAGATAGAACCGTAGTCCAAATTTCAATCTGTGACTAATTACCGTAGCTTTAGCCTGATAATTGTGCTAAAAAACTTATCGACATTAGACCTTAAACATCATTTACCGTGAAAACGAAGACAGCTCAATCTATTTTCATCTACCGAGCCATCTTCTCTATACTCTTGACGTGCACCCTGTTTGTACCACCTGTAGCGGCTCAGATTACAAATGCGCCATTTTCAACATTAATCCAGGCGGAACGTGGGGTAATCGTAGTAGATGTGGAGGAGTTTGCATCGTTACCAGGTATCGACGGCCGGCCCGCTCATATGAATTTGCTGCTGGATGAACCGGGAACATCCCGTCTGTTTGTGAATGATGTAGCCGGTACACTCTACTCCCTACCGTATGACGGCAGCCAGGTCAGCCGGTATCTGGATCTGCGCCAATCCGAATGGAATGTAGATGTTAAATATGATGCAATAGAGCGAGGGTTTCATAGCTTTGCTTTCCATCCCGATTTTGCACGGCCCGGACGCGCTGGATACGGCCGCTTTTATACATTAAGCGACGTTAAAAATGCTCCCCGGCCACCCGACTTCAGGCCCGTTGGCGGACAAAACACCCATCATACGGTTCTTCATGAATGGGTTGCAGAGGATCCATTCGCCGAGACGTACGATGGAGCTGCACCACGTGAATTAATTCGATTCGTCCAGCCGTATACAAATCACAACGGGGGACACATCGCGTTTAACCCGCTGGCCCATCCCGGAGATAGTGACTACGGACGTCTCTATGTTGGGATGGCAGATGGCGGCGGCACCGGCGACCCGCTCAACCTCGCGCAAAATCTTCAGCGACCCTATGGCAAAATCCTGCGAATTGATCCGTTGGGTTCAAACAGCAGAAATGAGCGCTATGGCATACCCCGGGATAATCCCTTCGCGCTGGATCCAAATGACGGCGCATTAGACGAAATCTATGCCTATGGATTACGGAATCCCCAGCGGTTTAGCTGGGATCATGGAAATGGAAACCTTTTTGTGGCTGATGTCGGCCAGAGCGTTGTTGAAGAGATTAGCCTTGTTCCGAAGGGTGCAAATCTGGGGTGGAATACATGGGAAGGCAGCTTCCGTTTTATTGACCCTGGCGAAGTTTCTGTTAGCGACCCCCGCAGTGATTCTGATGTCGTTTACCCTGTGGCAGAGTTTGGCCGCTTTGATCCACTCACGCTCAGCCAGCTTGCCGTAACCGGAATTCACGTCTACAGAAATGGGCCGATTCAACAACTGAAACATAACGTTCTCTTCGGGGATGCGGTCTCCGGAGAGATCTTCTATTTCGATGCCAATATCCTGCCCAATGGTGGGAAAGAGGGGATTCGGCGGATTCTGCTTCGAGACGAGTCTGGCAACGCAAGCACCTTCCTGGACATCATCCAGGAAAAGAATGAACAGCAAGGCCGTGATGCTACACCGCGTGCCGATTTACGTTTTGGCAGTGGACCGAATCACCAGGTCTTTCTGCTAAATCAACAAGACGGTACGATCCGGGTATTTGTTGAGGATTAAATTAGGTTCAACTCATGCAGTACCATCCGCTTCGCGGATTTCACGTGGTAGGAATGTCGGCCAATACCCGGCAATGAATTGCCGGGCTACAGAGCGGCCGTCTCTCCGAGACTTGGATTATAAATTTCGGTTTTATTCACAAACAGTGAGCTGGAAAATTCCCCCTTTTACAAAAGGGGGATTTTAGTAATCAATTGCAACTGATGTAATTGATTACAGTCCACATATCTACCAGCAATCGACCACTCACAATCCTTCAGTCCCGAACGGGACATCCGCTTTGTAGCCCCGTGTTTTAACGCGGGGTTAAATGACGGTCGCGATGAAGTGAGAAGTCCGTGGAACGGACGGCCCACAAACTACCGATATGGACCTGTCTATTTTTGGGATATCTCAGATTCAGGATTGTCATTCATTTTTAAATCATTGAGAAGGTGTACAACTAATCAACCGTTACCTCACATGAGAAATCTCCGTCAGGTATTGTGTGTATAATGATGCGGCTTGTTTTAAATCGATCTGTCCAAGATCAAGCATCAGTTCCAGCCCCTCCAGTTTGGCATCACAACCGCGAACACGGGCAATTTGAGAGGTAAGATCCCGTTCTTTCAATAACCCGTTTGCAATCACAGCAGAGACGGAAAAGAGTGTAGCCATCAAACAAAGAGCCTGCCAGATTGGAATACCAAACGAGACAACCCCTTTGGCTGAATCGATAAATCCTGTGCCTACCATCCCGGGACCAGCCGTTAATGCGGCTGCCAGTGCTCCGGCAATTATAGAAATCGTGATATACCGCGAGTGTTTGGGTTCATTCTTTTCCAGGTATTTGGAAACCTCTCCCCTCTTTGCTTTGATTTTTTCCAACAGAGCCTCTTTTTCATTCATGAGTCCCCCGATTTCTTGTTTTAGATAAGTTCCGATTAATACAGCATATATTCTACTTATTGATTATAAAGCGTATAAACAAGATTATTATCCTACTTCGATCTATCTTCCCAAACTGTATCCCCATGAATGGTATTAATAGATGAGTTACAATGATTCAATTTTTTTTGGCCATTTGCCCCTCAACAGACGCATTGAGTTCTCATATATACCATATCCGGTTCAATCTTTCATCACCATCAGCCGTACCTACAGAAGAATGCTCAGGCCCTGGCGGCAGGTTTCACTGTTTCTGTACTGTGACCTTCTTTAAAATTACACCAATTGAAAAATCTCTACGAAATAAAAAGCCCGACGAGCAATTCTCCCGACGGGCTGGATTTAAATTTGTATGTACGTGCGTAGTCCCGTTTATTCAGGCCGGGATTGTTAAATCAAAAGGTTGATCTCGGACGCCAATCCAAACTCCCGGACACCCCTCGAGGGAAGATTTTTTACATCCTTTTGCCTTTGGAGCATTTCGAGACTTATTCAAGTCTGAGTCAACACCCCTCTTTTCCTCCCCTTTTTAGGGGAGAGTCGTCGAGGCCCTAAAGACTCATCCGATGACGAAAAGTCAGCGGATGAGGATCTTGAATTGAAAGATTGTTGATGCCTAAATACGGTTGACGTTTTTAGTTAACATGTAACATTTTGGTCGAAGTTAACTTCGACCAAATGTTGACGCGATAATCAGGGTGATCACCCTGATTGAGTTCTTTGACAAATTGATCCGGTGACAATCTTGACGGCAGGCCCCGGTGTGGTTTACTGCGGTTGTACAACCGCACGGCTTTGGCTACTCCCTTGCATAGCGAATTATAGGAGTCTGTGGTGTAGTACTTCAAGTAATTATGCTTGATCGTTCGGTTAACCCGCTCGCAATAGGCATTCTGCCAGGCATAGTGTGCCATACTGTGGCGGACATCCCAACGCTCAAGATAGCTCTTATACGCATCACTGGTGTACTGGACGCCACGGTCGGTATGAACGATCAGCTCGCTGAGGTCTTCACCTTTTTGCCCGGCAAAGGCTTTCGCCAGGCACCGAACCTGGCTTGCCGCACTCAAATCCCGGCTGCAATGGCTGGCCAGGATCTGGCGGGTATACACATCAATCACAAAGCTGACGTAATACCAGCGACCGCCGCTCCACACGTAGGTAATATCGGTTTGCCACACTTGATTGGGGCCGGTAATGGCCATGCCCTCAATCAAGTTGGAACAGATACCCGTTCCAGCGACGGTAAACGATCGCGGGGATGCTTTTACCCGAAACCCACAGCCAAGCAGTACCTGTTCGGTCCAGTCGCGGCCACGAGGCATGTCCCCGCGCATTGCATAGTGGATGTCACGGCATCCCATCTGGCGATGCTCCTCGCGAACTTCGCTGGCCAGCTCTACCGTGTCGAGCAGATCCCGCTGAACCTTACGCAAGCGAGCAATGCCCTGATGGGCTCCCTGCCGGGAGATCTGTTGCCAATCAAGCATGGTCTTCATTGTCCAGTTGACGGTTTCTTTGTTGTCGAAGAACCACTCGAAGCAGCGGAGTCGTACTTTTTTTTTAAATCTTCGCCGACCTCCTCACTGGCCAGGTCGATAAACTTCTTGTAGTAATCGATCTGCATCTGCTTGTGGCCGACGGCCTGCTCGAGCTCAGCGATTTTCTGTTGCAACTGGTTGAGTTTCTCGGTTTGGGAATCTTTATCTACCACGAGTACAGCTCCTTTTTTGTTATAGGTTGAGTAGCGGTGAATCCAACGGTAAATACTGGTCGTTGAGACCTGGTATTCACGCGTGGCTGCCGTTACACTGAGTTTACCGGATTCAATCAGCCGGACAACTTCCTTGCGTAAAGTAGGTGAAAATGTTCGGCGTTGCCGAAGATATTTTTTAGACATAAATAATCGAGTTATTTGTGAAAATTTATGTCAACCTATTTTAGGCACCTACAACCTTGCACCCTGAACCCTGTGCCCTGTGCCCTGAAACGTGATACGCGAGGCAGGAGCCTTGCGCTACGTGAACCCTGCAACCTGAACTACGAACAACCGGTGGTCGAACCACACGTAATGCACTTCTGGCATGTGCCGTTGCGGATCATCGTCATGCTGCCGCACTCGGGGCAGGAGTCGCCGGTGTAGCCGAGCTGCTTGGCACGGTCGTACTCTGATTCACGCTTTTCGGAGGTGCTGGTTCCTTCATCCGCCAGTGCATTGACCGGTTCGGGAATGCCTGTGGATTCATCCCTCTCTGCTCCCGGTGTGGGTGCAGAGCTTGATGGTCCGGCCGCTCCCTTCTCTTCGGATGGGCGTAATTTTCGCTTCATGATATCTTCGGGCGGCACATGTGCGAGGTCTTCACGGCCGAGGTATGTTACCGCGAGCTCACGGAAGATGTAATCAATAACCGATGTGCTCATCTTCACGTGCGGGCTGCCGTTTACCATACCGCTCGGCTCAAACTTGGTGAACACAAACGCATCTACAAACTCCTCAAGCGGAACGCCGTGCTGCAGGCCCAGCGAGATGGCAATCGCAAAGCAGTTCATCAGGCTCCGGAATGCCGCTCCTTCGCGGTGCATATCCACAAAAATTTCCCCAATCTGCCCGTTGTCGTACTCGCCGGTGCGCAGGTAGACGCTCTGTCCACCGATTTTCACTTTCTGCGTGTAGCCGGTTCGCCGGTACGGAAGCCGCTGTCGCCGTGCCACGTATTTGTGGATAATCTTCTGGGCGGTTTTCACCACTTCGTTCTGGGCATATTCCGTATCTTCATCTTCATCCTCAAGCTCCTCCAGTACATCGCTCATAGAGTTCAGCGGCTGACTGAGTTTCGACCCGTCGCGATAGAGCGCATTGGCTTTCAGCATCTTCTCCCACGATTCCATGTAGGCATCTTTGATATCCTCGATCGTCGCCTCGTTCGGCAGATTGATCGTCTTGGAGATCGCCCCGGAAATAAATGGCTGTGCAGCCGCCATCATATTGATGTGGCCTGAAGCTGATATGAAGCGCGTTCCGGTGCGTCCACACTTATTGGCGCAGTCGAACACGGCAAGGTCTTCATCTTTCAGGTACGGTGCGCCCTCTACGGTCATCGTACCACAGACGTAGTCGTTGGCCTCCTGGATCTGTTCCCTGGAAAACCCAAGATGGCGCAGCATGTCAAAGTTCATGTCGTTTAGCTGCTCCTCTCTGATATCCAATACGTCGGTACAGAAATCCAGTCCAAGCGTCCACTGGTTAAACGCAAACTTAATATCAAAACTGCTTGGCAGCGCTGCGTTTATCGCCTCAATCTTCTCATCGGTAAAGCCGATCTCTTTCAGGTTCTCCGGGTTGATGTGCGGGCAGCCATCCAGGGTACCGTGCCCTTTCGCATACTCAATAATCTCTTTGATCTCCCGGTTTTCATACCCAAGATTCTCCAGCGCGAGCGGCACACTCTGGTTGATGATCTTAAAATAGCCGCCTCCCGCCAGTTTCTTGAACTTCACCAGGGCAAAGTCCGGTTCAATTCCGGTGGTATCGCAGTCCATCACCAGCCCGATTGTACCTGTCGGGGCAATCACGGTGACCTGCGCATTTCTGTAGCCGTGTTTTTTTCCCATCTCCACCGCGTTGTCCGCATCTTCGCGGGCTGCCTTCAACAGGTACGCCGGGCAGACTGTTTCATCAATTCCCACAGGTGTGATGGTCAGATCTTCATACTCCTCTATTGGCACATTGTACGCCGCGCGCCGGTGGTTTCGGAGTACCTTCAACATATGTTTCTTGTTGGCATCATACCGCTCAAACGTGCCCAGTTCTTTTGCCATCTCGGCACTGGTAGCGTAGGATTTCATGTGCATCATCGCAGTGATGGAGCCGGCGATGGCGCTCCCTTTTTCACTATCATAGGGTGCACCCTGCACCATCAGCGCAGCCCCGAGGTTGGCATAGCCTAACCCAAGAGTTCTGAATTTATAGGAGAGGTCGGCTATCTCTTTGGAGGGAAACTGTGCCATCAGCACGGAAATCTCAAGTACAACGGTCCACAGACGGGATGCGTGGCGGATTGATTCCACATCGAACTCCGTGCAGTTTTCATCCTTGAAATACTTCATCAAGTTGAGAGAGGCCAGATTGCAGGCGGTATTGTCCAGGAACATATATTCTGAACATGGATTGCTCGCCTTGATCGGCCCGTCCTCAGGGCAGGTATGCCACTCGTTAATCGTGTCGTGATACTGCGTTCCTGGATCGGCGCAGCTCCAGGCGGCATACCCAATCTCTTCCCAGAGATCGCGGGCCCGGAGCGTCTTCATCGGTTCAGGTTCACGGCCCTCTTTGCGGGCATTTCGGCGCTCAATTCGGCCGATCAGGTTCCATTCCTTGTCCTCTTTCACCGCCTTCATAAAGCTGTTGGGCACACGAACGGAATTATTGGAGTTTTGTCCGCTCACCGTCAGGTAGGCTTCCGAATTCCAGTCAGTGTCGTAGGTATCAAATTCAATATCGGTAAATCCCTGTGCCGCGAGCTGAATAACGCGCTCGATATAGTTCAGGGGCACCTGGTCGCGCTTGGCTTTTTTGATCGCTTTACCCAGCGCCTTGTTTTTGAGCGGATCGCGGCTCATCGCCCCGTTCATCTTCCGCCCGTCCACTTCCACCGGTGTATTACAGAGCTGGATGATCTCCTTCAGGTGTTTTTCAGTAACTTTGGAACCGGCCACAATCGCGGCCACTTTCTGTTCTTCCCGGACTTTCCAGTTGATGTACTCTTCAATGTCGGGATGATCCAGGTCGAGCGTTACCATCTTGGCCGCCCGCCGTGTGGTTCCGCCTGATTTGATAGCGCCGGCGGCCCGGTCGCCAATCTTCAGGAAGCTCATCAACCCGGAGGATTTTCCGCCACCGCTCAGCTTCTCACCTTCCCCGCGGATGTCAGAAAAGTTTGATCCTGTCCCCGATCCATACTTAAAGAGCCGGGCCTCCCGAACCCACAGGTCCATGATTCCACCTTCATTTACCAGGTCATCATCGATACTCTGAATAAAGCACGCGTGTGGCTGCGGATGAGAGTAGGCATCTTTCGATTTTTTCAGCTTTCCGGTCTTACCGTCCACATAATAATGGCCCTGTGCCGGACCATTGATTCCATAAGCCCAGTGGAGTCCCGTATTAAACCACTGCGGACTGTTGGGCGCAGCCATCTGGTTGGCCAGCATGTAGCACAGCTCGTCGTAGAAGATTTTGGCGTCTTCCTCCGAATCAAAATAGTCATGTTTCCAGCCCCAGTAGGTCCAGCACCCGGCCAGTCGAGAAAATACCTGGCGGCTGTCAACCTCGTGGATATACCGATCGTCTTCGTCGATCTTCTTCAGCGCTGTCTTATCCTCTTCCGACCGCTGCAGCCAAGTGGGGACACCTTTTTCCTTTACCTTTTTCAGCTTGACAGGCACACCCGCTTTTCGAAAATATTTCTGAGCAATGATGTCGGTGGCAACCTGCGACCAGCTTTTAGGGACATTTACATCATCCATCTCAAAAATCAGAGATCCGTCGGGATTTTTGATGACGGAACGTCTCTTTTCAAAATCAATTTTTTCAAACGGTGTTTTCCAGCTTTTTTTGGTGTGGAATCGGCTAAATTTCATAGTAGATGTGGGCTGATTTTAAACTTAAAGTTCCTGTACAAATGTGTTGTCCCGAAGCCATATGGAGCGATGGCTTTTTCTTACTGTAGGGCTTATTAAGATATCCCTGAGCGAGCCGTTCATCAAATAATTTCTGAAATACTTTTCCACAAATCGACGGGTGTTATCCACAAAAGAGACTCCGCCTGAAAGCCAAAAATTGAATTTAAATAGCCCGAAGGAGAATCCGTGTGGATCACACTGCCATTCATGACAGCCTGTTTGTCTCCACATACTTTATACACAATCTTAAATCACCGTTGAACGGCCTCAATCCATTGAAACGGGTGTTTTCAATGTTATCCACAAAAAAGAGGACTTATCCACATTCGCACCTCGCGGACTAAAAAACTTAAGCCGGCCCTGCCAGCCGGTTATCTCCGAAGTCGATGAAATCCACGTTTTTGTTCAGTCCGTCTGTTCTCTGTCGAGACGAATACACAACCGGATGGTTAAGAATGAAGGGACGACCAACCCCTCTATGATTCAATTCAAATAGAACCGAATCCACCATCCCGAGTCCGATACTTTCCAGCATCAATTATCAATCGAGATAATTTTGTTACAAATAAATTATTGATCCGACAATCCAGTAGCCCCGTACGTTCGTATCATGAATACATTTGACCATAAGCTGAACGATAATCCACAAATCGTACATTTTGTGTGATTCGTTTCATTTAATCTAAAATAGATAACAGATGCACTCACTTTTTACAGAACACTCATCATTCATCAGACTGCTTATTCTTGGAGTACTATCATTTATATTCTATGGTCCGCTCCAGGCCCAGGAGCCGGAGTCTAACGAGCATTCAATAATATTGGATCCCGCTGAGTACAATCCCGATGATGAGGAACAGTCACTTTTTAAACCACAGTCGCTCGGCGATATACAGCCGACCGAATACAAAAAATTTGAACGAGAAGACGGTACCATATCTATCGAGGCCCGGAGTGAAGCATCGGCGTCCGGGCTTGTCGTTCCTCTTGACCTCGATCCTTTTGAATACAGGTACATTAAATGGGAATGGAAGATTGACAAGGTGTTGGAGGAGGGTGATCTGACAGAAAAAGATGGAGACGATTATGCAGCTCGCATCTATATAACCTTTGATTATGATAAGTCGAACCTGGGGTTCAGAGACCGCGTGCGATATTTTTTCATTCGCACGTTCACCTCGTTCGACGTTCCCCTGAGGGCGATCAACTATCTTTGGGCCAACAAAGTGGAAAAAGGTACCGTAGCCCCAAGTCCCTTTACGGACTGGGTACAGTTGATTGCTGTACAGTCAGGCAACGAAACCGCCGGCAGATGGGTAATTGAAACGCAGGACATAATTGAAGATTACCGAAAGGCCTTTGGTGAAGATCCGCCGCGTATCAGCGGCATCTCAATCATGACCGATTCAGACAATACAGAAAGCAGCTCTGTAGGATATTACGGGAAGATTGTGATTTCCAAAGACAAATCCATGTCGTTTGAAGAGGCTGTTGACTTTGCAAAGTAACACCCCCCTATCGTCGGACAATTGTATTTTTCGTCCGACGATTCCCAACGCCTCCACACTCAATCTCTAAACCCTGCATTCCCACAGGCTAAACCCATCCCCAGCACGAACTCGACAGTCGAAAACCCCAATCGACTGTCGAGGAACAGCCCCCTTCGTCGGACGATTGCCCCGAAGGGATCGCTTGGCGGCTTTCTTCGTCCGACGAATCCCAACGCCCACACACTCAATCACTCACCCCACACGCCCACAGGCCAAACCCATTCCCAGCACAAACTCGACAGTCGAAAAACCCAATCGACTGTTGAGGGAGATATGGTTTCAAAAGTTACTCTCCTTTGAATATATTCAACTTTCGAAATTGTTCATTCTGAACCGTTAACGAAGGAGCTATGCCAGTCAGCAAACATCAGGATTCTATCAACATCCGGTCGTACGAGGCCGGGCCTGACGGTGCTGTAACGCTGCCACATATCGCAAACTACTTCCAGGAGAGTGCCGGACGCCACGCCCACCAACTTGATCTCGATATTTCTGATCTCCAGGAAAAAGGTGCAACCTGGGTACTGTACCGTATGCACATCAAAGTAGATCAATTTCCACGGCGTTGGGAGGACGTAACGGTTAACACATGGCCATCCTCCGGCGATGGTGTCAGAGCGTTCAGGGATTACGAACTCACGAACAAATCCGGTCAGCAGCTTGCTGTTGGTGTGAGCCAGTGGATGATTCTCAACACGTCGACCCGGCGGCCCATGCGAATGCCGCGACACATCGTGGAACTAAATCTCGGAGTTACAAGCCACCTGTTGCCCGCTGACAAACAACCGTTCCCGGATATTGACACCGTGGATCATGAATTATCTGTACCGGTTGGTCTGTATGATATCGATATGAACCATCACGTCAATAATGTTCGATATATCGAGTGGATGACGGGATATCTGCCTGATTCTCTCATTAAAAAGGCAAAGTGCCGGGAAATTTCCATTCAATTTCACAAAGAAGCTGTTGCCGGCTGGCCGATTCGGGTGATTACCAAAGATTTGGGCAATCGTTCACTTCTGCACAACATACTGAACACAGATGGCGAATTA
The DNA here is from genome assembly GCA_009909035.1 of Bacteroidota bacterium. GTDB lineage: Bacteria > Bacteroidota > Rhodothermia > Balneolales > Balneolaceae > SW132. The sequence goes on along the minus strand of JAAAOB010000103.1, from coordinate 11,474 downwards.
CTTGCAGAGGGACTATCTCGGTGGCGATAGACTGCGACGACTAAGAATCTCTCTTTTTTTTATCAATCGTAGCGCTATCATACCGCCGGCGGTAATCTTCAGGGTGCTGCTCCATCTCTTTAAATTCTTTTATTGTAAAGAACAGTCCGATCAGAAACAGAATGACAACAATAATTCCGGATGTGAAAATAAATTGCAGGCTCATGACATTCCTCTGTACTTCAGGATTTTAAAGTAGGCTCCGAAACCAAGAATTGACGGAACCCAGATCCCGACAAATAGTCCGGCATCCGTTGATCCCGAAAACCATAGAAAAATAGAGAGCACCATTGACAGCAGGGCAGCGATGAGTATAAAGTAATCTGATGTTTTAAGCATATTGAGTCTAATCGTTACTAAAGGTTCAATACGGGGGCGAAAAGGCCGTATGTTATTTCACTTGGATAAATCAGGAGTCCGGCAGATTCGTTCACATGGACCAGTCGGGTGCAAATGAGGGATTCACCAGTCGAACTCCTTTCTCCAGTTCATCGATGGCATTAAACTCCTCGTCACTGAGTTCAAAATCAAAAATTTCAATGTTCTCGCGGAGGTGTTGTTCGTTGCTTGCTTTTGGAATGGCAACCACATTTTCTTGCTCAATTAGCCAGCGCAGTGCCACCTGTCCGGCCGTTTTGTTGTGCTCCTCGCCTATACTGAGTAAGAGTTCATTTTCATACACTTTTCCTTGTGCCAGCGGACTGTAGGCTGTTACCAAAAACTCCTGTTCATAGCTATATTCAAGCAGATCAAGCTGGTCGATAAACGGATGAAATTCGACCTGGTTACAAAATATCGGGATCCGAAGTTCTTCCGTCACTTCTTTCACAAGCCCCAGTGGAAAATTACTGACACCGATATTCAGTGCTTTTCCCTGGTCTCTGAGAACAAGCATTGCCTCCATGGTTTTCTCCAGCGAATATTGCTTATTCGGCCAGTGAATCAGCAGAAGATCTACAAACGGAGTCTGGAGCTGTTCAAGACTCTCCTCTACTGTTTGTAGAAGATCATCATGTTCGAGGTTGGTATGCCATACTTTCGTTGTCAGAAATATATCCTCCCTGTCAACATGTGATGTGCGAATGGCATCCCCGATTTCAGTTTCATTTTTGTACATCTGAGCGGTATCAATCAGCCTGTAGCCGATGTCAAGTGCTTTCATGACTGTATTTTTGCACTCTTTGCCATAAAGTTTATATGTACCAAGGCCTATTTCAGCAACGTCGGTGTCTTGAATTGTCTTAAACTGCATTTATGTACGTATGAATTGTATTTAATTAAAATTTGAGTAGTCGGTTTTGTATTTCAGAGGCAGTGAAGGACTGTTCATCTTTATGGTATATCCCCTAAGCCGTCTCGATCAACATCTTTATCTGTAAACTAAATGCCCATCTTAACGTATAGTATTCAATGGACTGTAAAGTAACAAGTGACCCATTCATATCAGAATTATATTATTTCATCGATCCCTATGGTTACAACTAAAATTTTGCCGCCATCTATCCATGCTCTTGTTCGGTTCCCATTCACCGCTGAGCCTTCTCATTTGATGAGCGTGATTTTCTTCGTGTCAACTGTATTACCTGCTTCAAGCTGTACGATGTACACACCGCTTGGCATATCCATTGCGTTCCAGCTTACGGTATGCTCCCCTGCCGATAGCTGATCATCAACAAGCACGGCCACTTTTTGGCCAACTACATTATAGACAGCCACTTCTACATTTTCCGATTCAGGAAGGTAAAACAGAACGGTTGTGGAAGGGTTAAATGGGTTTGGATAATTCTGCTTTAGCTCTGCTGCTCCAGGTGTCTCATTTTCGGAATGAAAGTCATCGAGCTGGCCTGAAGGTGAAATGCGAACGTAGAACCGGTTGTAGCTGGTCGGTTCTACCTCAAGAAAATTCAGATCGGGATTTCTCATCCCCTGAGTCACCTTTTCACTTCGATCAAAAAAGGTGTATGAGCTTTCATTACGCATATCGATAATTTCATCAAGCTCCGCATCTACGAATTCAATTTCCCAGTGCTCAGGTATCGACTCCAGATAGTTCCAGCGAATGGTATATCTTTCGTTCAATTGGTCAAGGCGGGTGCCGACAGCTACCTGGACAGACTCCTCAGGAATGCGGCCGTAGTTTATGTAGCTGTTTGCGGGATAGGCTGCATCGGGGGATTTTAAATAGATAATGGGAGAACGTACAGCTGCTTGATCCGTCCGGTCTATGGGGCTCCAGAGTTTTGGAAGATCCATCATTTCATTTGAAATAATGCCCGGAGTATTCCAAAACCCGATTACTGCAGTATCTTTCAACTCTTCTGCCCCGTTCGACCTTGGGTTTGCTGAGAGAGTCAGCTCAAGCACTCTGTCGAGGGGTCTGCCCTCGCGGCCCTCGTTTTTTTCAGTGCGGATCGACTGGATGGTATACTCTTCCCCTGCTATGAACGGCGCGAGCACCCCACTCCAGGGGTCGATCGGCCGGCTTTCATTCCAAATTATTTCAAAGTTCTGCTTATCAGAATTCCAGCCCAAAAGTGCCGGGTATGCCCTGCTGCCGTTTTGATTTACAATCTGATTTATGGTAAGAGGTTCCGTGTGTTTCAGTGAAAGAGGGTTCAGCTGAGCACCGATCCGAAGAGGCGACGTTTGAGACTCCTCGATTTGATCCGGTTCACTCCCTTCTGCGTTTCCAGCGCTGTACAGTATCTGCGCTTTCGGCGACTCGTGATAGTACATAAATAACGCAGCCTCCTCTTCTAAACCGGCTCCTGTCCCGGTCATAACCCGTTGTAGCCGACCATCAACATCACGATTCAGCTCCGGCGACAGCCGGCCGGGAGATCGCAGCAAATGCCACCCCTTACGTCGCACCTCTTTCGAAAATAGCTTCCGTTCAGGATCCAGGTACCCGGGATCACCATAGAGAGTTTCACTTATCGGTTTATTTATAGATAGCAAGTGCCTCAAGCCGGTATACCCGTCATATGCATGTTCTGCATGATCTATCTGAAAAGCGACCCCCGGTTCGGACGACTCGTAGAGCAATTTGGCAACCTCATGAGCCTCATAGGATAACTCAATACGCCCCGCCTCATTGTCCAGAAGGGGGCCGTCATAAAAATAATCGATAGATGATGTTAGCGCCTGCGGTCCGCCACGCCTGCCGATAACAACCGTTTGATACGGCGCAACAGTAAGATTGTGCTGAATAACAATTTTATTGCGTCCGGAATCGAGTATCAGACCTTTTAAATCCAGCGGACGATCCGTGCTATTGTACAACTCAATATATTCCGCCGGGCCTTCATCCGTATCTGTTCGAGGCAGGACTTCTGAGATGATAAGTGATCCGGCTCGCACCTGTTTTTCCCTTGCCACTGACGGCATGATGTCAACTTTTTGCAGAGCAATCGGTACAAATGCGGTCGAATCGTCTTTCACTGATGCACTCCAGCGCAATTCAATTTGATCTTCGGGACGAAGATAGACCTGATCGAGAGAAATTTGCATGGAAAAACTTCCCCACCCGCGCCCCGACCTGTTGAAAAAGTTGGTTGAGAATTGAGCTTCGCTCGGGTGTATCCATTCCCCCCCGTTCCGCCTGTAGGAGAATGTAAAAGAATTCGATCGGTCCGAGAGTTCTTCAAGATAAACGAAATCGAAAGCTAACGATAATCTGTCGAATGAACGATCTGTCTTATTTTCCAGCGGCAGGCTTATCAGTTCGGCAGATTCCAGGCGATGATAGTAGCGGCCCAGGGAAAGTTGGCCAAATGTTTCTACGTAGAAAAGTCCTTCCCGTTTCTCATCAGAAGACAAATATTCGTTGGCGGGTTGAGCGTATTGATCATCACGATTCATAAAATGCGGTTCCCGTATGGAAACCTGCAGTCCGCCAGGTACCTCCCTCGTCTCATCTTTCTTGAAAGAGAGCTCAAAAGCCCGGGTGCTTGTGATAGAAAACTGTCCCATTCCCTCACTAACAAAGAGAATAGATACAACCAAAGCCGTGGCGATTTTTAAAATGGACTTAAATCGTAGCAATTTGCCCATAGGCGTGGTTTAATTCAGAGCAGTTCATACCTTTTAAATACGTGAATTTTATTGAAAAATTCTCATATTGAGTAAAAAATTTAATAATCGATCGACCCGAGAGAATTCAGCGCCTCCAGGCGCTTTCTGCTTATCTCTGTAACCTCGCTCAACGTTGGATTCCGGACGGATACAACCTCTCTATAACTCGCAACAGCCGCTGTTGTCTGCCCGGTTTTTTCCTGTAGCTCGCCACATTTATAGTGGAAAAGCACGTTTTTTTCGAAACGCCCGGCAAGCATTTCAGCGTACGTGAGAGCTTTTTGGTAATTTTCTTCTTTTTCGTACAGGTACATCAGGATCAACTGCGCATCATATTTAATAATATCATTGCTCGTGGCGGCTTCCTCCAGCTCATTCAACCCCATTTGTTTATCACCCTTCAGGCCTGCTGCGTTTGTCAGCCAGCGAATTTCGCCGGGTACACTGCCCATCATGTAATAGAGCATCCCGCGGCCAACTTTTGCATCGGCTCTGTCTGAATCTAAGGAAAGAAGCTGACGCGTATAGCTGAACCCCGTCATGCCACTTTGTATGGCAACACGATATTTCTTTTCTCCTGCCGCAACCAGGCTCCTGTATCCGTGAAGCCCACTAAGCAGAAGAACCATTGTCGTATCATCAGGGGAGCGCTCCAGTTTTTTTTGACTCAGCTCCAGGGCCGTTTCAGACTGCTCCAGGAACCGGTCGGCAAGTTCAGGACGCTGTTCAACCAAAAAATATTCCCAAAATGGCATCATCGATTCGAAAAAATAAGGCCGCGGGTCATCCGGCTTGCGATTTTTTAGCTCATCAAACATATCTCCTGCCTTCACCCACTCGGTTTGGTAAAAGTGTTCGATCGCTTTTTCCAGCATCTCATTGTATGTCTCTTCCTGTAGGTCCACAGCTTTAGCGCGGGTGGACTCCGGTGATTCTGCAACAGATGGAGGGGCGGGCAAAATTCCGATCAACAGAAGTAATAAAAAACCTACAGTCATAGCTACGTTATTTTCGATTCAACCCAGATAGCGTCTAAGGGCGTGGTCTTACTCATCATCAAAGTGAAGATCGCCCAGCATGCCTTCGCTGCTTGCAACAGCAACGGAAACTGCAGCGTCACCCGTTACGTTCACAGCCGTTCGTGCCATGTCCAAAATTCGATCGACGCCAAGTATCAGTGCAATCCCCTCCACCGGAACCTGGACTGCCTGCAGAACAATAACAAGCATGATAATTCCGGCACCGGGCACACCAGCGGCTCCGATCGATGCAAGCGTTGCCGTAAGAACAATCGTCAGCTGTTGCAACAGGGTCAGGTCCATACCAAGCGCCTGTGCAATAAAGACTGCCGCTACAGCTTGATATAAACTTGTGCCATCCATATTTATTGTTGCGCCCACAGGCAAAACAAAACTTGACACCTCTTCATCTACTCCAAGATTCTTTTCAACCCGTTCCATTGTAACCGGCAGCGTGGCAGCACTTGAGCTTGTGCTGAATCCAAGTAGAATTGCAGGCTGAATGGCTTTCAGAAAGTCTCTGAGCCTCATTTTACTGAAGATTTTAAAGAGGCTGAAGTAGACAATAGAAACATGAAGAAACAGCCCAAACAAAACAGCTAAACAGTACCATCCAAGGGCCTGCAGCAGCACAAGTGCCTGGGAGAGATCATCACCTGCAAGATCTACAATGACCGCTCCCATAAGCGCAAACACGCCATACGGTGCAGTTTTCATAATCAAATCCACGATCTTGATGATGACCTCATTCAGCGAATCAAAAAAGTTTATCAGGACCTCCCCTTTTTGCAGCGGGATATTAATAATACCAATGCCCAGGATAATAGCGATGAAAACAACCTGGAGCATATTTGAGTTATCTGATGCTGCTTCAACAACATTTTGAGGTACAATATCTACAAAAAACTGCAGCGGACTCCGCTCTGTCAGTTCCTGTGCCGCCTCATCCCTGTCCTCAAGGTTCTCACTGTAGCTCTCCATCAGGGATGTGCGGGTCTCTTCGGGCAGAGTTTTACCGGGTTCCATTATGTTTACGACTGAAAGCCCGATGGTGATGGCCAAAACAGTGGTAATCATATAGATTCCGATTGTTTTGCCTCCCATCCTTGAAAGCTTGGTCATATCATTCAGGCTCGACACCCCGACGACAAGTGAGGCGAGCACAAGGGGAACGGCGATAAGTTTCAGCAGGTCAACAAATATTGTTCCGAATGGCCGGACATAATCCACCGTAAACTGATTCCAGCCTACAACACTCGAAAAAAGCCCCCACAGCAAGCCCAGAATAAGCCCGATAATAATTTTCCAGTGTAGTTTTTGATACCACTTCATAGTTTTATTATTAAACGATTAAAAAAAACAACAGCGCGATGATTCCCCCGCTGCCGGTTGAAAGCCAATTTACAACACTATTCTTCTTTTCATCACTGAGTTCGGACCAGTTTAAAAACGCAGAGTTTTTTTTCGGCCCATTTTGATAAATGGCACCAATATAGGAATCTATCAGCGAACCCAAAAAACCGGCCACGGTTACACTACTTAACACTAACAATACATTCAGCTGCATCGCCTGAGATGCAAAAAACCCGATGAGCAGTGCCCCCAGGAAAGAAAAGAATGTTCCTTTTATGCTGACACCCCCATTGGTACCCGGCTCAACGCTGTGTCCCGTAGAAAGATTGAAAGTTTTGCCGGAGCTGCTCAAACCAATTTCTGTGGCCCATGTATCGGCTGTAGCAACAGAAAGAGCCGAAAATGCAGCAATCAGCAATCCGTCGATCTCCACCATAAACCAAAGCGAACAGAATACAGCCAGCCAAAATCCATTCGCCCAGATTTGAACGCCATCGCGTCGTACTTCGTGTCCGATCTGCTTTTCGGAGTGCATGTCATCCCTGTTAAACCGCGTGAGCAGACTTCCTGTAATAAAAAATACAATCACGGCAATGGTCAGCACCCATCCCCCAAAACCAAAAATAATCGTTCCAAGAATAATGACCGGCAACACCGCATCGATGGTAATCCAGGTAAAAATAAATGAAGAGTAAGCGATCATCAGAGAGAAGACAAGTCCCTGAAACAGGGCGTAGTGGTCCGCTGCATCTCCTTCAAGAATGGAAAGAACGATTAGTGCGAATATAAACCCGTAAGAGGTGAGCCTGTTCAACGGTTTTGTGAAGCTGTATGGGGATTTTCATTTTCACTGTTGTGAGGCTTTTTTAAAATTGCGAACACAATTGTTATATATCCGGCCATTACCAATACCGGGGCCACGTAAAGAGAAATAAAACCATAAACCTCATTTTCTATTCGCATTATGGTGAAACCGAATATCACCAGCAGGACTCCGACCCCTACCATTTTATAGTTTAATGATGAAAAAACCATCGGTTTATTTTCGCTTCTTTTGCGCCTTGCTGACATACTATTTCTTTTTTTAAATGCTCATTAACGACCGTATTCACAGTGTAGCTGCAATGCAATATCTTTAATATTACAGACTACAGATCGACGATTTCACCGGTATTTACAGAATCCAACTATTAAATACCCTATTTTCTAAGTTATTCAAATCTATGGTAACTGAAAAATCACGATTTCAAAACCAAAAACTATGCTCCCATTTATCCTGGCATCTGCGAGTCCGCGCAGGAAACAGCTGTTCAAAATGATGAATATCCCCGTAACTGTACAGCCTTCAGGTATTGAGGAGGTTATGGACAAGAACCTCTCCCCCGGGGAGTTAGTCTGCCGGCTGGCCCATCAAAAAGGGGCCGACGTAGCTGCGGGGTATTCCAATGCGTTCATTATCTCTGCGGATACTGTTGTTGTGCACCAACACGATGTGCTTGGAAAACCATCCGACAAACAAGGCGCAAGAGATATGCTCCGGCGCCTGAGTGGTGACACCCACGACGTATTTAGCGGCGTCTGCTTAATAAACATCAGGGATGGAGAGGAAGTCAAAACCGTTACTTTTTTTGAAAGAACAAAAGTCACATTCAGTGCGTTAGACACATTCGACATCGACTACTACATCAACACAAACAGCCCGATGGATAAAGCCGGAGCGTATGGAATTCAAGACAATTTTGGTCGGTTCTTTGTGAAGAAGATTGAAGGCGATTATTATACCGTTGTTGGATTTCCCGTTCACTCCTTTTACCAGCACCTGAAGCGGGACTTCCGTGATCAATTTAACCAGATGTTTTCTTTATGATGAAACTGAGTAATCCATGCCGATTCCTGGCATCTTTAGTCATTTTTTCAGCCGCAGCACTACTTTTTGCGCCTCGCCTTCAGGCACAATCTGCAGATTACAGGATGGCGAACCGCTATATGCAGCAGCAGAAATACGAGGAGGCTCTTCCCATTTTACGTGAATTGCATCAGGAGAATCCATCTACCTACCTGTTTTTTGAATCCCTGACGGAATGTTATGTGAATTTAAAGATGTACGACGATGCCATTGAGACCGCTGTAAAAAGTATCGAGAACGGTCATTCCGAAATTCGAACAGAAATAAAGCTTGCTGAGATCTACCATTTAAGCGGTCAAACGGAACGGGCTTTGGAGAAATGGCGCGATATTGCGGCCAATAATTCCAATCGTATTCAAGTGATCCACAACGTTGCTCAGTCTATGAGTCAGAGGCGGGAATACGAGGCTGCCATCAAGCTCTATACCTCAGCACGGGAGGATTTCGACAACTCCCGCATTTTTTCCAATGAATTGGCGAACGCCTATATGCAGTCTGGAAAATTTAACAAGGCCGTCAGAGAATATTACGAAGTTGTCCGTGAATCCCCGCAGCAAATGAGCTATGTTCAGCAGCGGTTTTTACGCATGAGAGATGATAATCTGTACGAAATCGCGGCGCTGGAGCTCGAGGATTATCTACTTGAACTGGATCGAAATGATGCCGCCTATTCCCAGCTCTATCAGCTGCTAAGCTGGCTTTTACTGGAGACGGAAGAATACAGGCGGGCGTTTGTCTTTGCACGGCAGTACGAGTCGCGAACCGGGCAGACGAATTATTCTCTGTTTTCACTTGCAAACCGGCTGCGATCCGCCCGCCAATTTGAACTGGCAGCCGAAGCCTTCTCTTTTTATATGAATTCTTCCAGCGGGCTTCAGACAAGAGCCGCTGAAGAGAAGGTTATGACCTTCCTGGAATGGGCCCGGCACATTGAAGAACAAGGTGTTCAGGAGAGCCGGTCAAGCGACGAACTCAACGAAGAGGCATACACACTGGCCAAGCGCATAACAGAGCAATCGCCCAATTATGGCCGCATGGAACGGGTACTCTCCACGTTAATTGATCTCTCGCTCGATTTTTATAAAGATGCAGATAAAGCAGAGACGTGGTACCTGCGGCTCAAGTCCATTTCTGATTCTCAGGGAACGACAGATGCGTACGCTCTTTACGCAGAAGGACGAATTGCCCTGTTCAACGGCAGCTATACCACCGCACGGCAAGCATTGACGCGCGCCGACCGGAAGACTGAAGATTCCAATCTTTCGGAAAAATCCCGCTACTACCTGAGCCTGTCCGATTTTTTTGCCGGTGATTTTGAGTTTGCTCAAATTCAGCTGCAGTCTCTTGAACGGCGGAATACCTCGTTTTATGCTAACAATGCCGTGAAACTCAGAATGTGGATAAAAAACGGCACTCGCCTCGACTCCACCCACACGGCCTTAAAAGAATTTAGTGAAGGTCTGCGGCTGATCCACACGGGCCGCTACGATGAAGCCCTCTCATCAACCGCTGAGATCATCAATTCACCGGCCCACCCCTTTTCTGATGACCTGGCGATCGAGCTGTCGCGGCAGCTGCCGGACCGGTTTGAAAACCTCCTCCTTCAGGTTCTTGAGAAACAAATTGCCAATAACATGCAATCGCCGCTCAGAGAGCGGCTGATGTGGGAACGGGCAACCCTGGCCGAACGCCTTGTTGAATCCAACAAAGACGTGGAAGAAAAGAACGGCACGGAATTCGATAGCCTTCTTGAAGGTCAGCACATCACGATCTCTGAATTAACTAAATCCGACGTCAACGAGATGTTTGAAGAGATATTAATCGAGTTTCCCGAAGGATTTTATGCCCGGTTTGCACGTCAAAAATTACAGGAATCTACCCAGGAACAAACGATTTAGACATGAAAAAACGAATGGTTACTTGTATCACACTTCTGATTGCCCTTGTCTTTTCTATTCAACTGCATGCCCAGGACCGGGTTCTCATTCCGATGGATGCCTCACAAAACGACCACCTGAAGGCCTATGGCGTCATCTTTAATCACCTGCTGGAACGTGAGTCCGGGCAGTGGCTCCTCAACTACCGCGGCGGTAGTTTCATCACAAGAAACTCAGCAGATATTGTTCAAAAAGCGAGGGTTAAAGGAGTAACTGTGGAAATGATCTCGCAGGCGGAGGCACGCCAGATTATTGAAGAAGTTGAAAAACCGAATGTAAACACCTCGGTTGTGAACCTGGAGAAAGCCCCAAAAATTGCGGTCTATGCCCCGCCGGGAACGATGCCCTGGGATGATGCGGTTACGCTGGTTCTTGACTACGCGGATGTGCCATATGACAGAATTTACGATTCTGATATTCTGGAGGGCAACCTCCGGGAGTATGACTGGCTGCACCTGCATCATGAAGATTTTACCGGCCAGTTTGGAAAATTTTATGGTATTTATCGAAATTCACCCTGGTATATTTCGCAGGTAAACGAGCTTCAGGACCTTGCGTCTGATCTTGGATACCAAAAGGTCAGTAGCCTGAAGCTCGATGTTGTTCTTGAAATCCGCGACTATGTTGGCAACGGGGGCTTTATGTTTGCCATGTGCTCCGGGACCAATACGTTTGACATCGCCCTGGCCGCCCGGGATGTCGATATTGTTCCCAGTGAAATTGATGGTGACCCCGTAGATCCCAATGTCCAGGAGCGGTTGGACTACTCCAGTACGTTTGCCTTTCACAATTTCTCGGTCTCTACGGATCCTTACAAGTACGAACATGACGACATTGATGTAGACGTTGACTTGAACAGAATAAGCGAAAGTCTCGACTACTTCACCCTGTTCGACTTTTCGGCCAAGTGGGATCCTGTACCAACCATGTTAACACAGAATCACGTCAACAGTATTCCAGGGTTTTACGGACAGACAACGGCTTTCAGATCCGATAAGGTCAAAAACAACGTCGTAGTGCTTGCAAAATCGCCCGGCAGAGACCAAGTAAAGTATCTCCACGGAAACTATGGCCAGGGAACGTTCACGTTTTATGCCGGCCACGACCCGGAAGATTACACCCATAGAGTGGGAGATCCGCCAACGG
>JAAAOB010000162.1 GCA_009909035.1 Bacteroidota bacterium | reverse complement strand
TCGCTTAGAACAGAATGCGAGGGGTGTCCTTTCCTCAGGTGGCTACCTGAGGGGACATTTTTCAAAATTTCTTATTACTAACTCAGGTTATAATTGGCTCTATGTTGATTCGTATGGATAAAGGGATGAATTTTTAGGCGTACCTTTAAAGGATAATTTATGGACTATAATTTCTCAAGATTTTAAATGAATAAATCGTCCAGATAACAGCTTTTGAACCGGTGAACCAGACCCTGTCCCGAAGGGATGCCCATGGCAAAAGGGTCTTAGAACACAGCCTGGGGCACCGCCCCAGGTATATAAATTAAACAGTTGAATAACCATCGGGCCTTTAGCCATTTACGGCATATGAACCCGTTCCGATGGTTGGTCTATAAGCCCAATCAACGCCACTGCTGCTACTGTGCCCCTAATCGGTTCAAGAACAGCACCCCTCGATACGGTATGAAGCGTTGATAACGCATAATGCCTCGGGGTTTTTAAATTCGAATCTACAAACCTGGGGCGGTGCCCCAGGCTGAAATATGTGACCCTTTCAGGGTCTTATTATATCTAATTCACGCTTATTCCAAGAAAAATGGGATGTTTCATTTTACCCATACGAATCAATATAGAGCCTTATTATTTATAACGACAGCCACGGAAACTTTTTAAAGTCCGGTTTTCGCTTCTCCAGAAATGCATTTCGTCCCTCCTCAGCTTCGTCGGTCATGTAGGCGAGACGGGTGGCTTCGCCCGCAAACACCTGTTGACCCACCATGCCGTCGTCGATCAGATTGAAGGCAAATTTGATCATCCGGATGGCGGTCGGGCTTTTTTCAAGGATCTCCTTCGCCCACTGGATGGCGGTTTCTTCGAGTCTATCATGCGGAACAACCTCGTTAACCATGCCCATCTCATAGGCTTCCTGCGCGGAGTAGGTTCGGCCCAGGAAGAAGATCTCGCGTGCCCGTTTTTGTCCCACCTGCCGGGCCAGCAGGGCGGAGCCGAATCCGCCGTCAAAACTGGCTACATCGGCGTCGGTCTGTTTGAATTTTGCGTGCTCTTTGCTTGCAAGCGTCAGATCGCAGACCACGTGCAGGCTGTGGCCCCCACCTACGGCCCAGCCGGGGACGACGCAAATCACCACCTTGCTCATAAAGCGGATCAGCCGCTGAATATCGAGTACATTCAGTCGCTGTACACCGTCGCCGCCCTCGTATCCGCGCTTGCCACGCACCTTCTGGTCTCCGCCTGAACAGAATGCCCAGCCACCGTCTTTGGCCGGTCCTTCGCCCGACAGCAGAATCACACCAACAGAGGTGTCTTCTCGTGAATCGATGAGAGCCTCTTCCAGTTCAAAGAGCGTTTGAGGTCGAAACGCATTTCGAACATCCGGCCGGTTGATTGCGATTCGTGCCACTCCACCCGATTTTTTATAGGTGATATCTTCGTACTCCTTCACGGTTTTCCAGTCAGCCATGGTTGCGTAAAAATTGGGTTATAAATTGTGCGGTTTGTTCCGGCCGGTCGGCATGAACACGATGACCGGCGCTATGTACGATTTTCAATTTGGAATCAGTGCAAAGTTGCGCCATTTCACTCATCTTATCAACATATTTCTGATCGGATTCTCCGGCAATCAATCCCACCGGTTTCTTGATTTGACTCAACTGCCCGCAAATGGGCGGCATCACGCCGGCGCCAAATCCTCGCAGCGAGGCTGCCATGAGCTCAGGCTTTTGTTCCCGCAGTATCGACTCGTAACCAGTGTCCGGTTTAGAGCCAGGTGACTGAAATAACGGCAAATTTATCCATCGATCCAGGAAAGCGTCAGTATCCGATTCAATTTCTGAAGCCCGCTGCTCGTCGAGAGCTTTTCGTTTTTCCCGATCGGCCCGATTCGTAATTCCGCAGTGGGTACTCTCCAGGATCAGACCGGAAAACCCGGAAGAGGCCGACATAAACAGGTGCTGAGCCAGGCGTCCGCCCATGCTGTAGCCGTATAAAAACAGGTTCCGAAATTGCAGGCGATCCAGGATGGAGTGAAGATCGCTGATCTGCTGATTCGTACGGAAACGTTCGGCATCTGCCACTACTGTTGTGTGGCCATGACCCAGCAGGTCGATCAGTACCGGGTTACAATTTTGGGTCAGGCGGCCTGCCAGCGGTTCCATTGCCTTTGACGATCCCATAAATCCATGAAGCATCAGCACCCACGGGAGTTCCGGGTGATGTTGAAGTATCTTGAGATTATACGTAGCCCCATTTGTGATAAGTTTCATGTCAGGACTCGTTCCATAGCTGTTTTCTCATCGCCATGCCGGCATCGGCATTGGTGATGCATTCGATGATCAGCGGCTTTTCAATCCGTGATTCATCGAACGATATTTCACGCAGCCCCACCTTCTCCTGCACTTGTTTATATCGGAACCCGTGAGCCTTTGCAATATGCTCTATGTCTACGTCCTGCGGAGTTTCGAAGTAGGGTTGGTAGGTATCGGTTTGATGATAGACCGGCAGCATCCGGAAGATGTTTCCACCACCGTTGTTGATAACGATAATTATGAATGGGGTACCGGCATGCCTGACCGACAGCAGTGCGTTGGAATCGTGCAGAAACGCCAGGTCGCCAACCACACAGCAGGTGGGGGCCTTTGTAGCTCGTGCAGCACCAATAGCAGTGGATATGATACCGTCAATACCGGCTGCACCGCGATTGACTATGATGTTTTCGGCCGGATGTCCGAACAGGGCCACATCACGCGGGGGAAGGGAGTTGGATACCATCAGGTTCCATGAAGCGTTCAGCGAGTTCGAGATATGATGAAATACATGTCCGTCTGTAAGTGAAGATTCACGCTCCAGTTTGTTCTGAAGCTTATTCGAGGAGTCAGCATCGGCTGCAGACCATAGGTCCAGGTAATCATCTGTTTTAGGTTCGAAAGCATCTGTGATGAGTGTATCACCCGGCGCCAGATCAATTTTAACATCCACAGACATTTCGTGATCCTGCCACGAATTCCGTGCGTCGAAATGGAGGGTTGTCACATCTGACCAATCCTTGAGGGCCATCAGCATGGATTTTGTAAAAGGCTGATCTCCGAAACGGAGTATAAGGTCCGGCCGGAGTCTGTGGCGAACCGTCTTATTGCGGAGAAATTGTTCAAACCGCCGCACCCGCTGCCGATAATGGGGAATTCGTGACCCGGGTTCCGCAATGAGGGGCGCATGGAGTAAGTCTGCCAGCTGCAGGGCTGCGGTACTGTTGGAATGGTGCCTGTTCGCCGGGCCGGCAATAACCAGCGGCCGGCCGGAACTGTTGACCAGGTCAGATATTTCCTTTGAAGGAGAAACAGAACGAGTACGTACCGGTTGGGAAGGAGTGAACTCCGAAATCTGCTGTTCGAATTCAGATTTTACCTGGTTCAGAGACTCCTGTGACGGCCCAAGCGGTTTTCGAAAGGGGAGGTTCAGGTGTGCAGCTCCTCCTTTGTCAACGGATTCGGAAACGGCCTGACGGGCAGCAAAACGAATTCGATCTTCGATCACGATCGCATGGAGCATCTGAAGGTTCACCCATTTCATGAAAAAATATGGCATGATCTCCGTAAAGTTTGAGCTGGTCGATGGTTTGTGAACTGCCGGTGCCCCGAAGGTTCGGTGGACGGTCAGCGGTGAGCACGATCATTGCTACCCCGGACTGTTTTGCCTCGGAAATTGCCGGATAGTAGTTGGCAGCTGCTGTCCCGGATGTACAGACCAATACAGCCGGCCGGCCCGATTCTTTCCCGATGCCGAGTGCAATAAATGCGGCTGAACGCTCATCAAGAGCTACGATTTTTTCGAACCCATCGTGATGGGCAAAAGCAAGCGTTAAAGGGGTGGATCGGCTGCCCGGAGATAGAATAGCGTGCCGGATATTCAGGCCATAGAGAGCATGAACCAGGATAGATGCCGTTCTGAATGGAGGCAGCATAACGGGATCAGAGTTCATTCAGCGCGTTTGTGATCGGCTGGAATTTTAAGATTGTTTCATCCCATTCGCTTTCCGGGTCAGAATCTTCAACGATACCGCATCCTGCAAACAGGTGTGCTTTGTTTTTATGGATCAGCGCACTTCGAATGGCCACAGCGAATTCTCCGCACCCATTGAGGTTATACCATCCAACCGGGGCGGAGTACCATCCTCTTTCAATTTGTTCCATATCCTGGATAAAAGGGACCGCACGATTTTTTGGAAATCCGCCAACAGCGGGTGTGGGATGGAGTTGTTTGATCAAATCGTGAATCTGGAACCCATGTTTAATGGAAGCTGATATGGGCGTGAAAAGATGCTGAACGTTATTTAGTTTTTTAACCCTGGGTTGATTTGGGTGTTCAACGCTGTAGGAGTAAGGGGCAAGCGTACTGTCGATAGATCGCACTACAAATTGATGTTCCTCCAAATCCTTTTCACTCTGCAGAAGTGAACGGGCCAGGGCAGCATCTTCAGATGCACTTTTCCCCCTGGAGGCACTGCCCGCAAGCCCTTCTGTTTTGAACACGCCATTTTCAAAGGAGGCTAAACGTTCTGGAGTGGATCCTATAAATGCTGTATCGCTATCAATCTGCACAATAAAATTATAGCATTCCGGGTACGACTGGCGAAGGCTGTAAATTAGTTTTGCTGGATCTAAATCGTGCTTCGATTCCAGCTCAACAGATCGTGCGAGAACAATTTTATCAAATGTACTTTTCTTGATCATCGACTTTGCACGGTCTACACGATCTTTCCAAACCGGTTTTTCGTGTGCTGTTTGCAGATTGCACAAAATGTTCTGCTGACCGTTTTTCGGAGCTTGCTTGAATACATTTCGCCCCGAAATATTTAGAAATTCCGTGATTCGGTCGATGATTTCCATGTAAATGTCGTGAACGGCTTTCGTCTTTCTCTCAATAATAATGGTGAGCATATGTTTGTGGCCGCTTCGGACAAGAATCCATTTCGGCAGGACAAATCGTGCAGCACCGAACTTATTCCAAATGTAGCTGACATTGTGATCACCAAAGGAATAGCCTCCTAAAAAAAGAGGGCCCGCCATGGAGTGAGATATGGAGGTATAGGCTGAAACCCTGTTTTTAAGATGCTTCGTTTTTGCTGTAATGTCGTCGAACCGGTTCGACCCGGTAGCCTTTAACTCAGACACCTTTCCGGCCGCAGATATTGAGATACTGTTTTCCGGGTGATCCCAATAAAATTTTTCAGTCTCATCAGCGTGTTGTTCAAGAGCAACAAGCGGGTCAACGGCAGCAATTGGAAGTGTTACGGAGACAAGTTTATCCGGAGAGTACGCCTCTTGTGAAAGCGCATGAAGAAAAGCTTTGAATGAATCGCAATCAAGCGTTTCGATAAATTCCGTTGTGGTGCCTTGTAACCGCTCGTTTAAATGCATGTAAGGAAATATGTTTCAGATATACAACTTTCAATATAAATTGAAAGTTAATCATTCCAAAGCCTTAAATGAAAAATTTACACATTTGTAATCTCTTTTAACGATTGAAGCGTAATAGATTAAAAGAACGATAACTTTTTTGATACCTGCAGTCAACTTTTGTAAAAATAAGCAGATCAGTCCACCAATATGCAGGAATTTGCATAGAATCACCCGGAATTGTGAGTCTACAAAGGGTGTCTGATTGCTGATGGATCAAGCGGCCCTGTTGTTATATCCAGAGTGGAGTTTGGAAGAAGACCCGCAATCTTTCACTGTCACAAGTGGTGGGGTAAGTGACATTATGCAGCTTACGTTAAAAATTGAGGGTTTACTGGTCAGTAGATCATAAACACTCCGCTGTGCTATGCTACTTAGAAAATAGTTGATGCCGGTTCTGATGAGACGTAAAAATGTACCGTAGATCCGTTTTGTGGCGTTGAGGGAATGATATACAATCGATTTTACCTGGCATCATCGGTTTGACCCGATTCGTATGGATTTTGAATGCCGTATTCGTTCGGATCAAATTCAGCAAGTTCAAAAAAATAGTCCCACGCCATTTTGCTTTGGCCATTTTTTTCAACCCAGTTCGGGTGGCTCTGCTTGATGAGGCCTACAACGCGTTTTGCGTACTTTAACCGTTCGGCGTGCTCTTCTATTTTTGGAATAGCGGCGATCATCAAATCCATATTGTAGCCGCAATCGTAATCTTTTGGTTTTCCTTGTTCTAAAAACATCAGTTTAAATGAAATGATAAGAGGTTTTACACGTGGTAAGCAATTTACGATTTTTGCATCACTAAAGTAAAAAAGAGTCTGTTTACTTCTGCAGTTCAATGGGGATTTTTCGAAAATACATCCTAAATGCCTGCCGCAATTTTTATATCTTTACACTTCCTTGAAATAAATAGATAACAGACTCGAATAGACGAAATGATTCATAACTCAATACTGGAGGCGATCGGCAATACCCCGCTTGTTAAACTTCATCACGTTATTGATGATCTGCAACCTACGATTGCCGCCAAAGTGGAATATCTCAATCCCGGACAAAGTATTAAAGACCGGATTGCACTGAAAATGATTGAAGATGCTGAAGAACAAGGGTTAATTAAACCGGGAGGAACCATAATTGAGGGCACGTCCGGAAATACGGGTATGGGACTGGCTCTTGCGGCGGCTGTGAAAGGCTATAACTGCATTTTTACGACGACTGATAAACAGAGCCAGGAAAAAATCGATCTCTTAAGAGCTCTCGGTGCCGAGGTACGAGTATGTCCCACCAATGTGGAGCCGGAAGATCCTCAGAGCTATTACTCGGTGGCAAAACGGCTCAGCGAAGAGATACCCAATTCGTACTACCCGAACCAGTACGATAATCCAAGCAATACAAAGGCGCACTATGAAACTACGGGTCCCGAAATTTGGGAACAAACCGGTGGAAAGATTACACACTACGTTGCAGGAATGGGAACAGGGGGTACAATAACCGGTGTTTCTAAATATTTGAAAGAGAAAAACCCTGATATTCAGGTAGTAGGAGTGGATAGTGTCGGATCGGTGTATCGATCCTATTTTGAAACCGGTACGTTCAACAAAAGTGAAATTAAGCCTTATAAAACTGAGGGTATCGGAGAAGATATTATTCCCGGAAATATAAATTTTGACCTGATTGACGCTGTGGAGCAGGTGAACGACAAACAGGCCTTTTTGATGACTCGTGCTCTCGCCAGGCAAGAGGGGCTTTTTATCGGCGGATCCTGCGGTGCGGCGGTTTACGGTGCATTAGAGTATGTCCGGAAACAGAATCTTGGCAAAGATGATCTCGTCGTGGTTATTCTGCCGGACAGCGGGACCCGATATACGTCGAAAATTTACAACGATGAATGGATGAGAGACAACGGCTTTATGGATGAATGAGGGAACGTAACGGCAGGATTGTAAAAGAGTGCTGTTGATTTATAATTTTAAATGTAATGTCTACACTATGGATCAAAATCCGAAGAAAAAGAAAGGAAAACCGATAGAAATTGAGCTGGGGAAGGAGGAGGCTACCGGTACATACTCAAACCTGGTGATGATTACACACTCCCCGTCAGAGTTTGTGTTCGATTTCATTTCGATGATGCCGGGCGTACCAAAAGCCAAAGTTGTTAAACGGATGGTGCTGACACCGGATCATGCGAAACGGCTGGCCAATGCGCTTAATGAAAACATACGAAAGTACGAGGCCGAGCACGGGCAGATCCAGACAACGAAAGAAAAATTCGATATGCCGTTTAACTATCGCGGCCCAACGCCAGAAGCGTAATCCATTTATCTGGTAACCGAAAGCAATGTCATGATGAATAGTCGCGTGTCGCGTTCTACTTTTTTGTAAGAATCAGCAGTATGAGCCCGATCCCAAAAAATAGTGCGTGAGGGAAAAAGGATGCAAACTCCGGGGTAAATGTGCCTGCATACCCAAAAGGCTCGATTATTTTCATAAATGCAAGATAGACGATACT
>JAAAOB010000047.1 GCA_009909035.1 Bacteroidota bacterium | reverse complement strand
AGCTGAGCCGTTGTAAGCAGCGGTGCCGGGGCATAGGCGCCCATGCCGCCCGTGTTTAACCCGGTATCGCCCTCGCCGGCCCGTTTGTGATCCTGCGCATTGTGAATCACTTTGTAATGCTCCCCGTCAGAAATGACGAAAACCGATGCCTCTTCTCCCTCCATAAACTCTTCAACAACCAATCTGGATGCCGCTTCTTTCAGCGATTGATCCTCTGATAGTTGATTGAGCCTGTGGAGCATATCATCCTCGGTGTTACAAATAAAAACTCCTTTACCTCCGGCCAGACCATCCGCTTTTAAGACCACCGGGTACCGGCCAAGACCCCTGATGTAGTCTGCCGCCTGGTCAAAAGAGTCGTTATCGAAGGTTTTGCAGGCGGCCGTTGGAATGCCCTGTGCCTGCATGAATTCTTTAGCAAATGATTTGCTCCCTTCAAGCCGCGCAGCTTCAGCTGAGGGACCAAAGACGGGGATATCGCGGGCGGACAGGAAATTTTCAATTCCATCCACAAGCGGCTGTTCAGGCCCGACAACAACAAGGTCAATGGAATGATCCTTGACAATCCCGGCTACAGCTTCAAAATCTCCGGGATCGATTTCGAGATTGGTACCGTGCCGAGCCGTACCCGGATTGCCCGGTGCCGTAAAGAGGTGCCCAAGAAGAGGAGATTTTGAGAGCTTCCAGGCCATGGCATGTTCACGGCCTCCTCCTCCGATGAGCAATACATTTCGTTTATCCATCAGTCGTCAGTGATTCGGCGATCTCAATCAGTTCTGAAAACGAGTCGGCTTTAAGGCTGGCTCCTCCAATCAAACCTCCGTCTACATCCTCTTGCGAAAGCAGCTCCTCGGCATTGGCGGGCTTCATACTGCCGCCGTACAGAATTTGCACTTTGGAGCCGGCTGATTCACTCCAGGATTGTTTCAGTACATTCCTGATAAATTTGTGCATCTCCTGGGCCTGTTGCGGGCTTGCCGTTTCGCCGGTGCCGATCGCCCAAACCGGTTCGTAAGCTACCACAAGGTGGGATGCATCGTCCTCACTCAGATGATCCAAAACTGCATCTAACTGCTTTTTGACCACAGATTCCTGCTGACCCGCTTTTCGCTGTTCCAGCTTCTCGCCAACGCATAAAATGGCTGTGAGTCCGTCAGCGATCACTTTCTTGGTTTTTTGCGCGACGAGTACATCATCTTCTCCAAAATATTCTCGCCGTTCGGAGTGGCCTATGATCGCGTAGCGGCAGCCGGCATCTTTAACCATTGGGGTGCTGATTTCTCCTGTGTAGGCCCCGCTATCCTCGGTGTGAACATTTTGTACAGAAACGTCAATATCCGTAGCAGCCAGCTCCTGAACTACCGCGGCAACCGATAAAGCCGGCGGAGATACCACAACCTGGTTCGTAAACGAGCCTGAAGGCCACCGCTTGGCGAGGGTTGCCGCAAGTTTTTTTGCCTCGGTGGGCCCGAGATTCATTTTCCAGTTTCCTGCTATCAATAATCTGTTCATGATTCGATCTGTTCTTGAGTTAGTATGTTCTGGAGTCCCTGTACGACGTTGTCGTATTCAGCTCCTGTGTATCGCTGTATAATTTTGCCCTGGTCGTTCATTAAAAATCGAGTGGGCAGCTGCTGTACATTGTAGGTAGATGCAAGCTCGTTGGTATCAAATGTGCCGGGAGCTGCAACCTGCCACAATTTTGTTCGCTCTTCGAAAAAGGCCCGAAGTGCTGTATCTGATGTCGCAACCGGCACGGTAAGAATTGTTAGGCCGTACGTTTTGTAGATTTGGGCTATTGCCACCGTCTGCTCGTACTGTTGCTGGTAGAGCGGCGAATCGAACCGGGCGATCTCAACCATGTAGGGTGAGCCGCTGAGAGACTGACTGCTTATGGAATCACCATCGGTGGTCAAAAATGAAAAATCGGGAAATGGCCGGCCCGGAGCCAGTATTTCGAGATCGTACGACATGTTTTCCGCCCACGCCATCTCCTGCTCCCTGTTTGCAAACTCCTGCTCAAACTCTTCCAGCAGCTGTTGAGCGGTATCCGTGCGGGCGCTGTCAAAAAGCAGCTCAATTTTTTCCTTTCGCACCGCAATCAGATCGCGAGTTGTTTCAGCTTGCCCCTGGAGTCTGTTCAGAAAAGTGAGCGAACGATCCAGCCCTTCCGATTGGGCATGATAGTTCGTCAGCTGTTCCCGCAGTTCACGTGGCAGCCGGTTCATCTGATTCAGAAGCGTATCGGTACGTGAAAGCATTAGATCGTTATCCCATCCCATCAATAGTGAAATGGATGCGGCGGCCGACTGCTCTCCGGCATAAACGGATGGATTGTCCCTGTAAAAGTCCCAAAAGAGCTCGCTCCACTTGGTTATTTCCATCTCCAGGCTGTCTGCACTCAGGCCAACATTATTTACGTAGGATGCTACACGGTTAAAGCCTTTTTGCAGTCGTTCAAATTTCCGGAACGCGTTTTGTTCTTTGGATTCAATTGATGCCGTTTGATTCAGGTTCGGGAGTTCAGCCTCAACATGAACGGTATCGCCTTTTGCAAGTACAAGATTTATCAATCCCAGGCGGTTGTTATTGCGCGAAACAAAAACGGGATAAATTCCCCGGCGGTCGATGGATGCTTTCCCGTAAAACCGGCCGTTTGAATCCGTTTCGGCAAAATAGAGCGTATCCCGTATGGCACCGTCTGGCCCTGTTAAAGCCCCGAGAAGCTCAATACCGGAGTAATCGCCGGATGGATCGATCTCAGGATCAACCGTCACCGTTCCTTCAATGACAGGCCCGCCGTTTTCTGAAGAAGAGCTGCACCCTGCCACAAGAAGTAGCAACCACAGCAACTGTATTATTAAAATTCGTGTAATATGTCCTGTTTTATTCACGACTCTCCATCCAGTTTTTGGGTGACAAGTTCACGTACCTGTTTGGGGTTCGCTTTTCCCTGCGATTTTTTCATAACCTGGCCAATAAAAAACCCGACCAGCGCTTTCTTCCCTCCTTTGTATTTCTCTACCTCGTCCGGATTATCGGTAATCACTTCATCGATTATCGGTTCTACAAATCCCGCATCAGAAACCTGGATCAGATTCATCTGTTTAGCAAGTTCTTCCGGGTCACGATCATCGGTCAACATTTTATTGAAAATCTCCTGCATGGCCGATGAGTTGATTTTATCATCCAGCTTAAGCGATACAAGCTGTGCGATACGATCAACAGAAATTGAAAATTCGCGAATCGAGATGCTTTTATCATTCAGAACGCGAAGTACCTCGGTAAGAACGATGTTAGCGACCGCCTTTGGTTTATATAATTTTTCGAGTATACTTTCGTAATAGTCTGCCATGTAACGGTTTTCGGTCAACACAATTGCGTCTTCCTCTGAGAGACCGAGCTCCTCCATAAACCGCTGAAGGCGAACATCCGGAAGTTCCGGAAGATCCTTTTTTATGTCGCTGAGCATCTGGTCCGTAACGACAACCGGGGGAATATCCGGCTCCGGGAAGTACCGGTAATCATGCGCCTCCTCTTTTGTACGCATCTGGCGGGTCTGGTTCTTATTGGCATCCCAAAGCAGAGTTTTTTGAACGACCTCGCCACCCGTCTCCACCAGGTCAATCTGACGTTCAATTTCGTAGGCAATGGCTCGCTCCACGTTTCGAAACGAGTTCATGTTTTTGAGCTCTGTTCGCGTTCCCAGTTCTTCTTGTCCGCGCGGGCGCACTGAGACATTTGCATCACACCGGAGGCTCCCCTCTTCCATATTGCCGTCGCAAATTTCAAGATACTGGACGATTTGTTTAATCTTGGTCAGGTATGCATACGCCTCCTGCGGTGTTCTCATGTCTGGTTCGGAAACAATTTCGATCAGCGGTGTGCCGGCACGATTTAGATCTACAAGTGTATGGTAGGGATCCTGGTCGTGAATTGACTTACCGGCATCCTCCTCCATGTGTATGCGAGTCAGGCCGATGGTTTTATCATACTCGTCTAGTTCTATGTGTATCTTTCCATCGTGGCAGATAGGCGTTTCAAACTGGGAAATTTGGTAGCCTTTCGGCAAATCCGGGTAAAAATAGTTTTTACGTGCAAAGATTGATTTCCGGGCGATGGTGCAGTTGGTTGCAAGTCCCATTCGAATAATGTAGCGAACCAGGTTCTCATTCAATACCGGAAGTGTGCCCGGGTGCCCGAGACAAAGCGGCGTTACCTGGCTATTGGGAGAACCTCCATATTCTGTAGAAACTGCGGCAAATGCCTTGCTATTGGTCAGCAGCTGGGCATGTACTTCAAGACCGATCACGGCCTCGTATTTACTATTTGCTATCGTCGACATAGATTTCGTTTGCGCGGTTGAATCTTGAAATATTTGGAATGTGTGAAGATAGGAAAGTATTCAGACAAAATAAGTGATCAATCCGCGGGAATCGTGGTCCTTTCATCTTTATTTGATTGGGGAGCAACCAGATTCAGCTGAAAATTTTTACAATCTTGTTAGAATATTTAGATAAATGTAAAATTTTTTTATTAATTATATGTACACCAAAAACAAAAAAAGGAGTTTTTATGGCAGCACGGATACTTACGTTTACCTTTGCAGTTCTTTTGCTCCCCTTAATTCTTCATGCGCAGTCCGGACAGGGGCACTATTTGAAGATCGATTACCTGGATGTGGATCACTCCCAGCTTTCGGAGTTTACCGAACGAATCATTCCTGACCTTAGGAATCATCAATCTGAACGAATTGAAACAGGAGATATATCGTCCTGGTCAGTATATCGGGTGGTATTTGCCGGAAGTGGTGCGGATGAGTACAACTATATCAGTATTACGACAGCTCCCGAAATCTCCGCTTTTGATGAGTTCAGCACGAATCAACAAAATATGATACTTACCTACTCTGAACAGGATATGTACGAACTATCACAGACTGAGCTCTGGACCGTGAGAAACAGTATTGTGAATGATATGACGGCACCACCCAGCAACTTTTTAATGATGGATTATATGCTCGTGCGTCAAGGTCGAGAGCTGGAGTATCAAATGCTGGAGGACGAAGTAGCCAAACCTTTGCATGAACAGAGACTCACTACAGGTGTGATGGAGGGATGGGAAATGTACCAGCTTGTGGCCCCGGGCGGTGTAAACTACGGCTACAATTTTGCTACCGGCAACTATTTTTCAGAACTGGAGCATATCGAATTTGGATTCAACGAAGAGCTGATTCGATCACAAAATCCGGATGTGGACCTGATGGACTTTTTTGAACAGATCTGGTCTACGAGAGACCTGGTACGGAGCCAGACATGGCAGCGAGTTGATTACGTGACCGCTGATGGTGACAGTTAATATGGTGATAAACCGGGCATTTCAGTCACGATCTGTATCACACTTTTAAATACTTATGTGCTATTCCGTAAAGCTGCTGTGTGATGCAGTGAATGCTGCCCTGCCCCCAAACAAGCCCGCTGCATGGAATTCCTTCTATTGCTCGTCCGGGAAACAGCGCAGAAAAAAGATCCAGAACATGAGGGTCGGTCGCCCCATCATAGAGCGGCAATAGAACGGCTCCGTTGGCTATATAAAAATTGGCATAGCTACACGGCAGATGCGTCGACCCGTCTGCCGCCGGAGTCTTGGTGGTAGTATTTGGCATCGGGATGGGGATCACATGCAGTGGGTTGTTGTCAAGCCCCGTGCTTTTTTGCAGAATAGATAAATTTTCCCTCAGCCGATGATAGTTCGGGCTTTTCGGGTCGTCCGAAATTGCCGTAACAACCGTGTTATTATTTACAAACCGGGTCAGGTCATCCACATGGCCGTCGGTGTCATCACCAGCCAGGCCTTCTTTAAGCCAGATAATTTTTTTTGCCCCCAAATAGCGCGACAGAATATGCTCAATTTCTCTTTTGCTATGGCCGGGATTCCGGTTAGGATTTAACAGTACAGTTTCGGTCGTAATAAAAAGACCTTCCCCATTTGTCTCGATCGACCCGCCCTCCAGCACAATTCCGGGCTTTACGGCACGCAGGCCGAAACGATCAGCTACTCTGCCGGGAAGGTTGTTATCGCTCTCCCATGGCGAGTATTTTTCTCCCCAGGAGTTGAACTCCCAGTCCGTCAATAAATAGCGGCCATCGGTCTGATCCCTGACGGTAATCGGCCCGCTATCCCGGGCCCACACATCATTCACGGGAACAGGTACCAGGGTGCACCTGTGGGGCAGCGGGTCGAGATCACCAAGAAATTCTTTCACCCGCCGGTGTACCGCCTCATCATGTACAAACAGGAAGACCGGCTCATACTTGAGCAACGTTCTTATAATTTGCCGAAACACCAGTTCAGCTTCTTCAAGGTGTTTTCCGGGCCAGGTGGCACGGTTATGGGGCCAGATCATCATCGTGGCTGAGTGGGTCGACCACTCAGCCGGCATCAGAAGACGATTTTTTCCTGGTGTAGGTTCGTGCATTGAACTCATTGAGATTGTAGTCAATCGGCTCAAAACTTAATATTCTTCGGACTAAAAAAGGCCCGAAGAGGGCCTTTTCTTTAAACGATTCACTTCTTTGATATCTCACTGCCCTCTATTTCACGATCATCATTTTTCGTGATAGTGACATGCCGTTATCGATCGAGAGACGATAGATGTACATACCGCTTGCCAGTCTCGAGGCGTCAAACTCAAGCGTGTGGGTGCCGCTGCTGAACGCCCGGTTGTTGGCGAGGGTGGCAACTTCACGCCCCATCACATCATAGACCGTAAGCGTTACAGCGGACCGTTCGGGAACCGTAAAAGAGATGTTTGTTGATGGATTAAACGGATTTGGATAGTTCTGGTTCAGTTTAAAAGAATCCGGATTTTCCGTAACAAAATCATCGTTTTCCGTGCTGACAAGGCTGCGAGAGAAATCGTACCGGGTCCAGACCGGGGCGTGATCCGAGGTGGTGGAGATAAAGCTGCCGATATAGCTTGGATTTTCAACACGTTGCGCCCCGTTGATATGATCATCAACCAGCTCGTTTGTCACCATGATGTGGTCAATCATGCTCCGGTTTTGACCGGCAATAAAAGAGGCAAAGCCCCGCTCTTCGAGCGGCAGTGTAATCATTACGTAGGTTTCATCATCGACAAAATTCTTGTAGGGCGAGTCCGGGGAACCGCTGTAGGTTGAACGGGTCAGCAGATCGTTATAGTCGCCAATCATCAGTACATTATCATTCTGCCGGTTGTTGTCCAGGTAGATTTTCATCCGGAGAGAAGCCTGCTGACGCTGGTTAAACGAATCCTGGTCACCAAACGCTTTGGCGTGAATATTGTACGAGCTGATGCGCCGTGTCACACCGTTTACGGTAGCATCAAATTCAAAAAAGAGCGGGAGTCTGCCGGCCCAGTCTGCGGCTACTTGTCCTGCTTCCAGTGCACCGCTTGTCACGGAATCAATCACGGACGACCTGTAGATGTAGGCCATTTTTTGATCCTGGGTAATGTAATCGGCCCAAAAACCGGAGTAGCCGTCGAGGCTGTCTACCAGGGCAAAGAATCGTTCTTCGCTGGCTATCTCCTGCAGGGCGTAGAGATCTGCATCGATTGTCCGGATGACCGTCAGCACGTTATTGGTCTGCAGGTCCAGATCGTCCGGCCCGTTGCCTGAATTACCGAACCATTCAATATTCCAGGTTACCACGTCAAACGTTTTATCTTTGGGAACATCCTCTCCCACTGGTTCCTGAACTTCAATTTGAATATCCTGGCTGTCGCGCGGTTTCAGCTGGAAAACGCCGTCAAACTGTTCCACCACACCTGTGATGGAAAGCGGCTCTTCCGGGATCGATGCATTGACAAGGTCCGACGCGTTTTGATCAATTCGAAGTTCGGCGCTGCCGGAAAAATCGGAAATATCGTAGTTGGTCCCACCCTGGAACACGCCCGATTGATCAAATGAAACGGCATTTACGGTCACC
>JAAAOB010000107.1 GCA_009909035.1 Bacteroidota bacterium | reverse complement strand
CAATATCCCGGTGAATATGTATTGGAGAGAAGAGATGCAAAACTCACGGATCTCGTTCGGCAAGCCGGTGGTTTATCTGATTTTGCATATCCTGAAGGCGCCTCCATGGACCGAATTTTAGAGATTACTGCTGAGCAGATCCAGGTGAGTGCGGGATCTGAACAACGAACGGATGCACTATCTGCTTTAAATTTGGAAAATGTAAACCTGGATCGTTTTGAAACGGTGAATGATACTACATACACACCGGTAGGTATTCGTTTGGGCGATGCATTAGATAACCCAAGTGGAATCAATGATATACGACTGCAAGAGGGAGATATCATCCGGATTCCGAGAAACCTGAATACCGTTCGGGTTGAGGGAGGTGTCCTCTCACCGGTAACGATGCGCTATGTACCCGGAAGAGGCCTCCAGGACTATATCGATAATGCAGGAGGAACCACGGATCGTGGACAGAGGCACAGAGCTTATATTGTTTATGCAAATGGCGAGGTTGACCGGGTTCGACGCTTTCTATACATCAAGAACAACCCGAATGTGAGTCCCGGTGCAACAGTTATTGTTCCTGAAAAACCCCAGGCCCGTGAATTAACTCCACAGGAGCGAATAAGTCTCGCTTCCAGTATTGCATCGACGGCACTGTTGTTTGTAACACTCCTGGATAGAATTCAGAACAATTAGTGGTTTAGGCTTTAAAAAACTCACTCAGAAATTAATTGAATAATTATTGTGAGTTCGGGATAAGAGCGATTAGAATGTGTGAAATAGGTCATATTGAGCGCGCCAAAGGCATCCCTTAAGAATGAAGCCGGAATAGATTTTCGACTTCCCGGAGGTTTCGGGTCAGACAGTTCCGACCCAAAAGGGCGAATCTGTGATCAAACTGACGCTATATCATTCTCTCTGTTTTGAAAGTACGTTCATGAACTACCTCGGAGCAGAACCCCAGAAGTATCGTCTTAAAATCAATGACTTGTTTTGATAGAATATGTGCTTATTGATGAGTGTACCCCTTCGAAGAGCCTGTCCCGATACATCGGGAGGGCAATGGGGGATGATCAATCTCCCCTTGAGGGAAGTACGGCTTTAGCCGGGAGGTGTGTAATTCATCAAAACCAAGAATTGGGCATTCCAGAACTGCGAAAGTTATCCCCCTGCTTACTCCGCCTGTCTTCTGAAGCTTCAGTGCAGGCAGGTTCGCCTTCCCCTTCAAAAGGGAACTTTTTTTGTTTTCCGAGCCAGAGAGCCGGGGATTAAAACCAATCGGGATTAAAATCTATGGGTATTGAACATTTTAACAACTTTCTGCCTAACTTAATCACAATCTATTTGATCTTCTGAACAGATCTCAATACACATTTTTATGAGCAAAAATAAAACGGCTTTAATTACCGGGATAACCGGTCAAGATGGAGCATATTTAACAGAATTGCTCCTTGAGAAAGGTTATACCGTACACGGCATTAAGAGAAGAGCAAGTCTTTTTAACACGGAGAGGATCGATCACCTTTACGAGGACCCGCATGCGGAAGATCCCTCGTTATTCCTTCATTATGGGGATATGACCGATTCCATGAATATCACCCGCATTATTCAGGAAACTCAACCCGATGAAATCTATAACCTGGCCGCGATGAGTCATGTACAGGTCAGTTTTGAAAAGCCTGAATACACAGCCAACGTTGACGGTGTCGGGACGCTCAGAATTCTCGAAGCGGTTCGCCTTCTTGGCATGGAAAAGAAAACAAAAATCTACCAGGCATCAACCTCGGAACTATATGGCAAGGTGCAGGAAGTACCCCAGTCGGAAACAACTCCGTTTTACCCGCGCTCGCCGTATGCGGCGGCCAAATTGTACGGATACTGGATTACTGTGAATTACCGGGAAGCGTATGATATGTTTGCCTGTAACGGGATCCTGTTTAATCATGAATCCCCGCGGCGAGGCGAAACCTTTGTGACCCGAAAAATTACCCGGGCGGCGGCCAAGATCGCCCTGGGACTTCAGAATAAACTCTACATTGGAAATATGGACGCCAAGAGAGACTGGGGGCATGCGATCGATTATGTGGAAGCGATGTGGTTGATATTGCAGCAGGACCAACCGGAGGATTTTGTCATAGCCACCGGGAAAACCACATCCGTACGGGAGTTTGTTCAGCTTTCTTTTGCCGAAGCCGGCATCAACGTCAGGTTTGAAGGGGAAGGGGTTGATGAAAAAGGAGTTATTGATTCGATTGATGAAGAGTTGGAACGTCGTTCTATATTTACCCTTCAAACGGGGGATGTAATTATCCAGGTTGATCCAAGATATTTCCGTCCCACGGAGGTCGACCTATTGATAGGAGATCCCACAAAAGCGAAGGAGAAGCTCGGATGGGAACCGAAATACGATCTGAAATCCCTGGTTGAAGATATGGTGAGATCCGACCTGAAGTTGTTTCAGAAACAACAGACGCTGCTGGAGAACGGTTATGAAATTCTAAACGAGGCTGAATAAAATAATCAGAATCAATATCAACTTCTGAAACATGAAACAAGCCGTCCGTCAAATATATCATCTGCTGCCGGAAGGAGATCTTTTTAAGATCGGTATTCTGTTTGTTATGATGATTATCGCCTCCGTTATTACCCTGATCGGGGTGGGAACTGTTCCGGTATTTGTCTCGGCGGTGATTGATGCCGACAGAATTCTAAACTACCCGATTTTGGGTGAATTCCTGACTAGCATTGATATCACGACTCCTCAAAAACTGGCTGTTTTCGGTGCTTTTACCCTGATCACCATCTACCTGTTTAAAAACTTGTTCATGCTTTTCTATAGTTACATGAACGGAAAATTTATGCTGAACCGGGTACTGTTTCTTCAAAACAGGATTTTCAGGGCATACATGAACTCTCCCTACACATTTTACATCAGCCGGAACTCTTCTGAACTCCTGAGAAATATCAACAGCGAGGTTGCCAAAATTGTGAATGGAACCCTTCAGCCGGCGCTTCTGATCAGCCTGAATGTAATTACAACCATCGTGGTTGTTACCGGGCTTGTTGTGGTTGAGCCGTTGATAACGGGCCTGGGGATCATCTTTTTTGGCGGTTTTGCCTTCTTGTTTCTTCGGATGACAAAAAATGCAATTTCCCGGTATGGAAGTGAATCCCTGGCTCACCGGAAATCGATGACGAAAGCGATTCTTGAAGGGTTGCAAGGTTTTAAAGATGCAAAAGTTTTAAAACGCGAGAGGTATTTTTTGGGTGAGTATAATCAGCACGCACACAAGCATAAGGTGTATGACATTAAAAATATGATTCTGAATAACCTTCCGAGGCAAATTATTGAGATGCTGGCACTGAGCGGCATATTGTTCATTGCCGTGGTGATGGTTCTACAGGGGCGGGAGGTCTCAACGATCGTACCGATGATTGCCCTGTTTGGTGCCGCCGTGATGAAATTAAAACCATCCATAATCTCGATCATCAGCGACGTAAATCGACTCCGTTATAATATCTATTCTGTGGAGGCGGTTTACGATGACCTGACCTACCTGGAGGAGCGATATGAACAAGATCCGTCTCCCAGTTTGGGTGAGAAGCTGAGGTTGAA
This sequence comes from Bacteroidota bacterium, assembly GCA_009909035.1. Classification (GTDB taxonomy): domain Bacteria; phylum Bacteroidota; class Rhodothermia; order Balneolales; family Balneolaceae; genus SW132. The sequence continues at coordinate 4,523 of JAAAOB010000107.1, read as the reverse complement.
TCATGAAATCCGTCTCTCCAACCTCGATTATGCCTACCCGGATCAAAGTCAGCCGGCGATAAAAAACATCAATATAACGATCCCTAAAAACAGGGCAGTGGCATTTGTGGGGCCGTCGGGTGTGGGAAAAACAACACTGGTTGATGTGATTCTCGGCTTACTGGTGCCCCAGAGAGGAACCATTACGGTTGACGGCCAGAATGTATTTTCAAACCTTGATGCCTGGCAGCGAAATATCGGGTACATCCCCCAATTCATTAACCTGCTGGATGATTCTATTCGCAGGAATATCTGCTTTGGAATTCCCGAAGATGAGGTAGATGAGGAGATGCTTCAGACAGCCATCGAGATCGCGCAGCTGAAAGATTTTCTCTCGACCCTGGATCACGGAGTGGAAACCGTGGTCGGGGAGAGGGGCGTACGCCTTTCCGGGGGACAGCGTCAACGTATCGGAATTGCAAGAGCGCTTTACAATAATCCGCAGGTTTTGGTGATGGACGAAGCCACATCTGCACTCGATAACATCACGGAGAGAGTCCTGATCAAAGCGATTGAACGGCTGCGGGCCGACAAGACCATCATTATGATTGCCCATCGTCTGACGACCGTAAAAAACTGTGACACCATCTACATGATGAAAGATGGCGAAGTGATAGCCGATGGTGATTACGAGGAGCTGCTCATAAATAGCAAAGAGTTCCGTGAAATGAGCCTTGTGGATGAAGTTTGATGGATTGATTATTTAACAGGCAGAATGGAAGCCGAAGCTTCCGTGTGGTGTTCCCAAGCAGGTCAACTACGCTAAAGATAAGCTTCGATGACCAGAGAGCTTCGGAACGAATCAACAGGCCGGAAAGGGGGCACAAGTGAGTCAACTACGCCAGAAGGCTTCGTTGACCGAGGACGCTTCGCTGACACTTGCGCCAGTTAGGGGTACCCACCCCTTTGTCCCCTCCCTATGCCGCAAAAACACGGCACAAGGAGGGGAGAGTTTAGCGCAAGCGCCTGCGATCCTAGCTTCGACCCAGGATCTCCACACTGTAATTAAGGCGCGGTCGGTACTCATTGGCTGTGAGGGTATCGATTGCACGTGTGCAATCCCACCCCGGAGGGGTGATTGGTATTGTAACCCCGGGTGAAGGATTGATGAAGAGCAGAGCTCTGAAGAGAGTCCGCAACCCGGGGATATGAACATACATTAAACCAGATACCCCGAGGCGATGGTTACTGAAAAGGCTTTATAGAATTCGAGGGGTAAGGTTTATGTTTGATAACAGGTCAACCGGATCCATGAATGGAAGCTGGAGCTTCTGGATGTGCGTTCCCAAGCAGAGCTTAGGAACGAGTAAAAGAATCAACAGGCCGAAAAAGGGGCACAAGTGAGTCAACTACGCCAGAAGGCTTCGTTGACCGAGGACGCTTCGCTGAACACGTGCGCCTGTTTGAGCTTAGGAACAACTTAAAGTGGACACTAGCACCGCTTTGGGTCCAGAGGACACTTTCGCCAATTAGCAAATTTACAACCCAAAATAATTTTATACACAAAAATTACCTTTATCTCGGTTTATACTATTTTTTTACAGATCATTGTGTTATTTTTTCTCTTTGCAAACAGAATCGTATTAGTATGTTTTAATAATTCAGGAAGAGTTAATATTTGTAAGGAGTTATTAATTAGCGTCTTTCAACATATCAACAGTCAAATCATCAAATGAGCGAAGGTAAAAAGCAGCCATTTAATCGAAATTCAAACGGCTCACCCAACGGACAAAAATCCTATAGGGGAGAATACTACTATGGTGAGAACTCACCCATGAACGACGGAGATATGGAGGAGTTAGACCTCAAGCAGCTCTTCGGCACCATTATGCGGTACAAATGGTGGGTAGCCGGAATCGTAGTCGGTGCTGCACTCATTGCGGGAATTATCGCCACAACCATCCAACCCATTTACCAGAGCTCCGGGACCATGATGATCGCCGAGGAGCGAAATCGCTATAGCTGGGCGGGCGGCACGGATTTGAACAGCATGATGTCCTCCTCCTTTGGCGTAGGACAGGGAAGCCGGATCGCCAATGAGATCCAGGTACTTCAGTCCCGAACACTGGCACAGGAGATTGCCGCAAAAATCCACGAACAGGAAGAGCTGCCAAACGGTGAGATGTTCCCGTCTCTTTACCTGGAATACCCGGACCGCCGTTCAAAAATTACCGAGTCGATGCTTGCTTTCCGCATCAGTAGCAATATGACAGTAAGTCAAATTTCTGAAGAAACAGATATTCTCAGTATCTCCTATCAAAGTCCGTCTCCGCTTGAGGCAAAGACCATTACAGACTTGATTATGGAGACCTACATGGAGGTTTCGGCGAGTCAGCAGCGGCAGCGTGCTGGTTCAGCGATGGATTTTTTGGAAGAAGAGCGTGCCCGAATCCAGGACAGGCTGGCGGAGGCGGAAGAGAACCTTCGGGATTATATGAGAACCACAGAATTGGTACAGGTAGACGGGCAGACCCAGGCTGCGATTGACCGTGTAGCGGAACTCGAATCGCAGCGACAGGAGGTTCAGGTAGAACTGGTATCCGTTAATTCCTCGATTGAATCGTATGAAAGCCAGTTGAATGAAATTCGTCCCGGGCTAGCCGAACAGTTTGCCGAGAATGTCAGTAGTCAGCTTGAAAATGCACAACTGCGGCTGGCCGAGCTTCGAACGGAACGCTCATTGATATTGCAACGAAACCCGGAATTGCGAAACAACCCGGAGCGTGAGCCCCAGCTTGTACAACTCAATGAGGATATTGAAACCGTTCGAAACGAAATACGCGAGATAACCAGCAGTGTACTAAATGCAGATGATTCAGACGTCTATATCGGCTTCCTGGAAAATGAAGATGGCGGGGTTACAGATCGGATCGTGGAACTTCGAAGAAACCTGATTGAACTTAAAATTCAGGAATCTCAGTTGAGTGCGCAGGAGGAAGTGATTAACCAGCGGCTGGATGAAGAGAACCAGTTTTTTGATAATCTCCCTGAAAATATGCTGGAGCTGGCACGGCTTCGAAGAGCAGTGGATATCAATGAAAAGCTTTATACGGAAGTTTCCACAAAGTACCAGGAAACACAGTTGTGGGAACAGACACAGTCCGGGAACGGGCAGGTGATTGATGAAGCATTCCTGCCTTCTGAGGCAGCTTTTCCTAATACGATGCTATTCGTACTAGTTGGATTTATGGTAGGAGGCGTATTAAGTGTGGGCAGTGTTGTAGCCAAAGAAACGTTTAACCGAACCGTGGACGGAACCGACAAGATACGATCCATGGGATACCCACTCCTGGCCGTGATTCCCGACTTTCGTGAATATGTAAACACCCGGTTTGGTGGCAGAGAAACGGTGAGGGTTGAAGGTCGAGAAGTTTCGACCTCATGGACAGCCCTGATTGACAGCATCTCACCCATTTCTGAGGCTTACAGAAGGTTGCACAATAACATTGTTTTTGCTGACCCGGACAAGGACTACCAGACTATATTGGTGACGAGCTCAAGAAAGTCGGAGGGGAAATCCACGATATCGGTCAACTTGGCTGTTTCATTCGCGGAGTCGGGCAAGAAAGTTCTTCTTGTGGATGCCGACCTTCGCCGTCCCAACCTGAACCGGTTGGTCGGGGAGGATCGCGAACCGGGCATTGCCGAGTTATTTTATGATAAAGTTTCCGAAGAGGATGCCATTCGTCCCACAGCCGCACCGGGCGTGGATATTGTCACATCCGGGCAAAAGATTCCGAATCCGTCCGCCGTGCTGCATAGTAAAAAGATGGTTGAATTTATCAGGGAAGTGAAACAGGAGTACGACCATATCATTATCGACTCCCCGCCGTATGGGGTGATAACCGACGCCGCCCCCCTCATCCAACACGCGGCCGACGGAATTCTGCTGGTGGCCCAGTTCGGGGAGACCCAGGTTAACGAACTCAATCATACGGTGGAGAACCTGCAGCAGATCCGAGCCGATGTTCTCGGGTCCGTTCTCACCGCCTACAGGTACAAAGACAGCCGCGACTATTACTACTACAACGAATACACCTACGACAGTTACCAGGCTTACGAAGATTATAAAGAAGGATAGGGTAGAATTAGATTTGAGAAGTGAGTCCTGAGTCTTGAGATTAAAGAACATCATCAGTCATTAATTATGAAGATTGACCAAAAACGCCCAACAGGCATCCCGCAATATCACAAAGCGATCCAACTGTCATCCCGCACCAAGATGCGGGATCTCCAGGCATTGACCTGTATCTGTTATCAGCAACTTTTATGAACCCATCCAGAAACCTTGAAACTTGAAGATTGCAACTTGAATCCTGCAACTTGAAACACGAAACCCTTGGTCACCGAAGCTCATCTACGCATAACCCAACTACGCATAATCCAACTACGCATAATCCAACTACGCATAAAGCTTCGTTGGACGTGAGCTTCGTTGGACATGAGCTTCGTTGGACGTGAGCTTCGATGAATAAACCCAGCGC
>JAAAOB010000126.1 GCA_009909035.1 Bacteroidota bacterium | reverse complement strand
TCCCTCTCGGCTCAGCGAGCCGAGCTACGTAGAGCGGGTCGCCTGACCCGCTTCCCTGGAACCGGGCAAACCAAGAAAACTCGTGAAAAGTGTAGGCATCTATTAAATATCGACACTTAAATAGAAATCTATTCTACTGACCAAATTTTTCCCCTCGGCTCGGCGAGCCGGGCTGCGTAGAGCGGGTCGCCTGACCCGCTTCCCTGGAACCGGGCAAACCAAGAAAACTCGTGAAAAGTGTAGGCATCTATTAAATATCGAGCCATAAAATGAAATATATTCCATCGACCAAATCTTTCCCTCTCGGCTCGGCGAGCCGGGCTGCGTAGAGCGGGTCGCCTGACCCGCTTCCCTGGAACCGGGCAAACCAAGAAAACTCGTGAAAAGTGTAAGCATCTATTAAATATCGAGCCATAAAATGAAATATATTCCATCGACCAAATCTTTCCCACTCGGCTCAGCGAGCCGGGCTACGGGCAAACTCAAAAAAATGCTAAAAGATCAGTCGCTTATTGATTGCCGAAACGCCCCCTCATTCACTACTCTTGATATGCATTTTCTTATAGTATTCGACACGTTCGAATGTACCATTCGCTTTGATTCGCAATGAGTGAGAAGGAAAATTCTCCCTTTTTAAAGGGGATTCAGGGGGATTTCAGTAATCCTCTTACAAACGATGTAAACAAGTGTACAGCCCGCATACCCACCAGGAATCGACCTGTCAAAATCCATCAGTCCCGCAAGGGACGTTCGCTTTGTAGCCCCGCGTTTCAACGCGGGGTTCAACGACGGCCATGAGCAATTGAGAAGTCCGTGAAACGGACGGGCCTGCAAAACATCGATCTGAATGGGTTCCCGGATGATCGGAATCGGAACCTATGCCCGTTTACCGGTGATAAATCTTGATCGGTACTACGGTGGGTCATCCGCTCCGCGGATTGCATGGTTTGGGATGTCGGCCAACTCCCGGCAATGAATTGCCGGGCTACAAAGCGGGCGTCTCGGTGAGACTTCAGGGTATCTTTATGAACATTTTAACTTTCAAAAAACCTCCAGTCGTTACTTTCGGTTTCCCCCTCGGCTCAGCGAGCCGAGCTACGTAGGCAAACCATGAAAAGTTGTGAAAGGTGTAGGCTCCTGTTGATTGCCAAACCGTAAAAAGAAAACTATTCCGTCGACCAAATCTTTCCCTCTCGGCTCAGCGAGCCGAGCTACGTATGCAAACCAAGAAAAGTCGTTAAAGGCGTAGGCACCTATTAAATATCGACACGTAAATAGAAATCTATTCTACTGACCAAATTTTTCCCCTCGGCTCGGCGAGCCGAGCTACATTTTTCAAATCCCCAACAAATTACCCTCCCGATAGAAAACCGAGGTCTCACACTCCCTGAACTCAATCGGGCTCATGCCACGGAACGGCAGCTGCCGAAACCCCTCCGATCGAATATAGGAGATCGTTTTTTGATACTTCTCCCAGTTGGAGTCATCAAAGATGATCACTCCCCTGTCCGTCAGACTCTGCTTTGCATAGTGAAAGCACCTATCCCGGTTGCGTCCATCCAGGATAATCACATCATAATCTATTTCACTCTCTGCTGCGGATGACTCATATCCCCTACCCAGCTCCTGGTAGGTTACCTTTACGTTTCCGGATAGCGCTGGAGCCACTTTCTCTTTCCATCTCTTCCTGTGCTCCACGGCATGCAGAAGTTTTGCCCGTTCGGCCCACCATGCCGTACCATACCCCGATCCATACTCGAAAACTGCAGCATCTTCTGGCAGCCGTTCATCCAGGAAACAAATTGCACTGTATGTAAACCACGGTATGGGAGCAGCGCTGGCATCCATACTTTGTCCCGACCTGAAGCTCTTGAACCACCCCTTATCGGCAAGATAGCTGTGCCGCCGCAACATCCAGTAATCATAAAACGGCAGTTTCGAGAGCCAGGGATGAATCTTTTTTCGGTATGCGTAGGATTTTTCAAACCAACTACTCATTTTTGATTATTTGGTTATTTGTTGATTTGTGTATTTGGTAACATAGATAATCTGATAGCCGTTAAAACCAGTTCATCTGAAAGGAAGTCATCGATGAATTTCATTTCATTGAAAATTGACTCGATTTTTCGAAAAACTCATCCGATGAAGATTCGAACTTATCATGATTTAAGTGCTATCCCTACAAAAACAACTTCCGGGTGATCTCCTTCAGGTACAGTTTGGCAGGTACCGACCGGAACAGATCGATCCAGCGAACGCTTTCTCCTGCCGCCATCTTCATCCGGTACTGCTGGTAGGTTTTATGTTTCGGGCTCATCCATTTCTGATGCTTGTCGAAGCACATCCGGTAGCCCTCCATCTTTTTATCCGAGGTGGTGATGCGATCGCGGCCCTCTTCCATATTTACCACCTGCAGCGGGCTGGTTACGGTATGGATCGGGCCGAACTCCCGGACCAGGCGGATCCACAAATCGTAATCCTGGGCCGAGGGCAAATTTTCATCATAGCCGCCAACATGGTCGAGGTACTCTTTTTTTGTGAGCACCTGGTTGCCCACCTGGTTGTAGTACAGAAGATCATCAAGGGTGATCATCGATGGTTTTCGCCAGACCACCTCTTTGCCGTTCATTACCATCTTATCGTAGGAACAGACCGCCGCCAGTCCCTCCTCGAACTCCTCCATCAGCCGCTCTATGCGTGTGGGGCGCCAGTAGTCATCATCATCCAGGCCAGTCACATATTCCCCCTTGGCATGACGGATGGCAATATTCCGGCTGGCCGCCGCCTGCCTGGATTCCTCATTTCGTACAACCCTCAAATGAGAATATTTCACCGCCAGCTCATCCAGCAGGGCCGGTGTTTCATCGTTTGAAGCATCATCCACCACAACTACTTCCAGGTTCTCCCAGGTCTGTTCCAGGACCGAGTTTACTGCACGATTTAAAAGCACCACTCGGTTATGAGTAGGAATAATGACGCTGACAAGGGGTTTTTGGGGCATAATGGATCGTTACAAAACCGTTTTCGTTGGTGAATAATACTGCTTCAGCAGCTGGTAATCTTTCTTATAAAACCGGTTTGCAGCAGCCAGTGCTTTTTCAGATAAATGGCTCATCTCAATTTCCGTGCCTCCGGACTTCAGTTTGGGCATTTTAAAATCCCGAGAATAGGCACGAAGCATCTTTTCAAGATTCCCCATCTCTTCGATAGGATACACATAATCTACGTGGTGTAGCGTATGTCCCAAAAACTCGGCCTGCGGACGGGAGTGGTGCTCTATGCTTTTATTTGCCTTGCGGTAGTTGCCCAGATGTAGTACGAATGTGTTCAGATCAGGCTCTGCCGGTAGATTCATATTTTTCAGTCCATCCGGATTCAATTCCAAATCCTTCAGGTCAACCACCCGGTTGCGATAGCAGGATATCAAACGTTCCAGCGGATCCCTGACAATTGTAAAGCGTGTGTAATCCGTTGCTGCATCGATTTTAGACACGCTTGTAAATGCGTCCGGCCGTTTTTTGTAATAGTAATGAATATTCCGGTACGCTTTTGATTTGGCCCAATCTGAATTGTAAGGCCGGCCAAACTCAATCTTGTAAAGGGTCTGCTTGATGGTACTGCAGGCATTTTTTGGAATCGGAATATAAATCAGCTTCTGTTGGGTTAAACAGATCTGATGAATTTGATAGCCTGAAAACCCCAGTTTTCGTGCAGCAAATCTGGCGTAGAGTTGAATGTCTTTGAATGTACGGACCGTCATTATTTCTCATTTATGATATTCACTATGCCCCATCTTATAAATAAGTTTCTCTTAAAAAGAATATCAGATTTGCCTGAATTATCCCAAATAAAATCAATTTATGTGATTAGTGGCATTATGAATGCCAAATCATGTATTTTCTATTTCCGAACGTACCAGGTCTACCATAAACAATTCATGTCTAAAGAAGCCGAACTCTCATTTGTCATTTGCACCTATAACCGTTCCCGCTACCTGGATGAGAGCCTCTCCTCGCTACTGGAGGGTTCCTCTCCCCGGAAACCGGTCGAGGTGCTCGTGATTGACAATAACTCTCCGGATGAAACTCCTGAGGTGGTTCGGCGGCATCAACAAAAGAACCGCATTCAAAATATTCGGATCCGATATGTAAAAGAGAGAAACCAGGGGTTGTCGCACGCGCGGAACAGGGGCATCCGGGAAGCTTCCGCTCCGGTAATCGTATTTGTGGATGATGATATCCGTGCAAGCAAAACATACATCAACTCCTGGATCCATTTTTTTGAAGAGTGTCCTCACGCAAAAGCGGCAGGGGGTAAAATCCATGTTCAGTTTGATGATCCGCGGCCGCGCTGGATGTCACACTTCCTGCTGCCGCTTCTGGGCCATCACGATTTCGGCGATCAGATAAAACGCTACTCATCATCAAACTATCCGTTTGGCGGAAATATGGCGTTAAAGAGAGAGATATTTGAGGAAGTAGGTTGTTTTAATACCAACCTTGGAAGAAAAGAGGACTCCCTGAATGCCGGTGAAGAAAAGGAGCTGTTTAGCCGGTTAAAAGATCACGGTATAGATTTTTACTACCTGCCGGATGCCCTGCTTTATCACCGGGTTGGAGCCAAACGTCTGACCGTTGACTACATTAAAAACCAGGCCCTGGGCCTGGGCCAGAGCATGAAACTGCGATTAGAGGATGAATCGGGCTGGCCGTTCACCAAAGCCTGGATAGTAGAGGCCGGGAAGCTTTTGGCATCGGTTCCCCTTGGCCTGTTTTATATCATAAAATTGGAACCTTCAAAAAGTCTCATGCTTCTGAAGTTCCGGTTTTGGATCTGGAGAGGGTACTTCGGGTACAACTCTCAGTAGCGTTCACTATTATCCGTCCTCAATCGCTTTCCAGACATTTGGATGAAATTCTGATGCATCTAACTCGCCCCGGATAACCGGTAGTATCGCTTGCCCTGCTTCTTCATTCTGTTTCAACAGAAAAGTGTGATCGCGATTTGTATTGTGAATGCCCTCCCCTTCCCTATTGGATTTTTTCATATAGAGCAGGATAGATTCAGTATCCGGTAAATCCACAAAATCACACATCCTTATCGCTTCTTCTTCAGGATTCATCATAAACTTTGTATGATGAAGGGTATAATGAGGCATTTTCATGTTATCGAGATGTTCAAAAAGAGAGTTATAGCTATCCCGCCAATACCTGAATATTGTCTGTTCATCAACTTCTCCATACTGATTCTGAAGTGCTCTGTGTAGTTCCGCAAGATTGCCCCCGGCCAGGTGATGTTGGATAGATTGAATAGTTGCAAAGACGTTCCTGATTACTACAATAATTCGTGCATCCGGGTCAACCAACGGAATAACCTGTGGATTAAAATTCAATCGCAGCTCCTTTATCACGTCTACCTGCTGGCCGCCACGTTTGGAAACGTACGGCTGAGCTTTCCGGTGAAAATTAATTTCAGAGAAATCTTTAGCTGCTTCCGTAGCTATCTGCTTTCGAACCAGGTAGTTTGAGAGCCACAAGTCAAATGTCCAGGCGTATCGGTTATTAAAGGCTTTTGTCAGAAACCATCTCTTATGCTTTTTAGTAATTTCAAACTCAGACTTGAAATATTCTGCCTTTTCTTCGGTGTTTTCTATCGGAACAAACCGATCCGGCCACTCCTTAAATCGGGCGGTTAATTCCGACATCGGCTCAACATAGACACTCGTTCCCGGATGAGATTCCAATAGATTTGATATCCATGTTGTAGCTGATCGTTCAATACCCAAAATAAAAATCATTTGATCAGTTTTTTATAGATTTCCCCAAACTTTGCTGCTTCCCGTCGTATATCAAAAGCGTCTTCAACATGTTGTCGTCCCGCACTGCTAATGGAATGGATCTCCTCTTCAGATGCAGCTATCAGACTCTGCATGTTAGATGCCATTTGTGATAGATTTCCTTCCTCAGCTAACAGCTTGTGGTTTTTATCGGGAATCATTTCTGGAATTCCGGAATGAAAAGTAGTCAGGCAGGGCAATCCGGCCGCCTGGGCTTCGGCCAGCACAGTTGGGGTTCCCTCTTTATCTCCGCTGCTTGCGGTTTTACTGTGCAGAATAAACGCATCGGCTTGATAAAACGCTTCAACCACCTGGGCATGTGGCAAACTTCCAGCCAGGGTTACATTTTCTGATAAGCCCTCGGACTCAATAAACGACCTGATCTTTTGCCTGTCTTTTCCTTCTCCGATGATACGGAAATACAAAGGCTCTTTTGATATTTCCATGACCTTATTGAAAGCCCTCAGCGAATCTAAATGCCCTTTTTTTTCGGCCAGGCGCCCTACACTTAAAAAACGGCGAACCGGGTGGGACGGCTCCCGGTATGAAATTTCATCGATTTTTGTCCCTAAATGAATGACGTCAATTTGTTCGTCGGAAAAACCAATCATTAATGCACGCTGTTTCATATCTTTCGACAAAACCGTCACCCGCGCTGCCACCTTTGCAAGATCACGGTACGCCTGCCTCCAGTACTCCTCCTCCAGGAGTTCGGAAATGTCGTAGCCGTAAAACGTTACAACCAGCGGGATGTTCAGTTCATCTGCCACAGGCGCAAGCAGCGTTCCCATCGGGCCAAAATGTGCATGCAGTACGTCCGGACTTTGCCGCCGAAATAGTTGTTTTAATCGATTTCTGTACACCGGCCATGCCGCCACTTCCGTTTTTCGCCCCATCAGCTTATCTCTGGCAATATTCCAAACCCTGGGTATATTCCACGCCGGGAGCTTTAATTCTCTGACCGGATTAAAAGGGCGCTCCTCTTTATTTACGTGGTTAAACGTCAGTACCCCGACGCGAACGTCCTGCCCTTGGAGACTGGTAAGATAATCGTATATGAATGTCTCTGATAATTTGGAAAAAGTGTGAACAAAATGAATTGTATGCATGAACCGATTTTTTGTTAGGCCAGATTAACTAAAATTATCATTAACTTCATTTTTTAACCAATTTCAACGACAGGTAGCCGGCACATTGGGCATTATCATCCGACAAAGTATTCAAAATACGCTTATTTCCTATGCAGGCGTAGCTCTTGGATTTATCTCGACGATTTTGCTTTTCCCAAACATTCTGGAATCTGATCAGTTTGGACTGACCCGCCTGCTTCTATCCGTTGGTTTGGTTTGTGTTCAGTTTTCGCATCTGGGCATGAAAAACATCATCATCCGCTACTTCCCATACTACCAGCATTCAGATGATTCCAGGAGCCGGCTGCTGACGCTTACACTTGGCGTGCCTTTTGTCGGTTTCATACTCTTCACACTGCTTTTATTTCTATTCCAGGATACACTTACCTCCTACTATTCCGATCGATCAGAGCTGTTTACTGAGTACGTTCTCTATTTAATTCCCCTGGTGTTTGCCATCCTCTTTTTTGAAGTGCTGAACAGCTACGTGCGGGCCATGAAAGATTCCGTAACCGGCTCCGTCGTCAATGAGATCATCATCCGGGTCTGCATTATTACACTTCTGGGCGTCTACTTTTTCGGTCTGCTGACCTTTCGTGAATTTATGATTCTGTTTGTAGGCATTTATTGCATCCAGCCGGTAGTGATGCTACTCTACCTCGCCCGCAAAAAGCAGCTTGCCTTCTCTCTTCCTTTTCAAAAAGAGACAAAACGCCTCTACAAAGGCATGAGTGTCTACGGCGCCTATTCAGTCTTGGGCGGACTCGCTATCCTGATGGTTGGCAATATTGATATCATGATGCTGGGATCCATGGTTGATTTAAGCAGTACGGCCGTGTACGCCATCGCGTTTTATATTGGAATGGTGATTGCAATTCCTCAACGGTCGATCAATAAAATTGCCGCGCCTATCCTGGCCGATCTTTTGAAAAGTAAAAATTTCCGAGACATTGAAAAGCTTTACAAACGAACTGCTTTGAACCAGCTGATAGCGGGAAGTTTGATATATGTGGGGATTTGGGCAAATTTACATAACATTATCGATCTGCTCCCCCCGGAATATGGCGAAATCTACTGGGTTGTGGTGATACTGGGCCTTGCCAAACTGTTTGATATGGCCACCGGTATCAACGGCCACATCATCATTAACTCCAAACTCTTCCGGTTTGATCTATACACAAATATATTGCTGGTTATCCTCACAATCAGTACAAACTATCTGCTAATACCGCTTTATGGAATTGAGGGAGCTGCCATAGCAACCGCCTTCTCCATCTTTATCTATAATTTTGTAAAATACCTGTTTGTGTGGATCAGGTTCCAAATGCAGCCTTTTCAGTGGCCTGCTATTGGAGTACTTGCCATCGCGGCACTCTGCCTCGGCATTTCCCATACTCTTCCCTACATGATGAACTTTTATGTTGATCTATTTGTCCGCTCTGCTGTGATTGCTGCCATCTTCATGAGCACTCTTTTGCTGTTCGGACTCTCAGATGATGTTAAGCATCTCGTACAGGAATCCATAAAGAGACTCACTCAATGATTTAACCATTCAATTTTATGAAAGCACTCCTCGTTGACAACTCCTCCGGAAAACCGGTAATGAAACAGGGGGAACACCCCATGCCCAAACCAAATCCGAATGAGCTCCTGGTGAAGGTTGAGGCTACCGCGCTCAACCGGGCCGACCTGCTGCAGAAGGCGGGCAACTACCCGGTACCCGATGGGGCCTCGCCCATTTTAGGTCTTGAAATGGCTGGTCGGGTCGAGACGACCGGGCCGGAAGTTACAGAATACGAGGAAGGGGATTTGGTGTTCGGCCTACTCTCCGGCGGGGGATACGCGGAATACTGTGTGATACCGGAAGCTCACGCCATGCCGATTCCAGACTTGCTGTCGTTCGAAGAGGCCGCCGGCATCCCGGAAACTTTTTTAACCGCCTACCAGGGCCTTTTTTGGATTGGAGAGATTATGGAAGGCGAAACCGTGCTGATTCATGCCGGAGCAAGCGGGGTGGGAACATCGGCCATACAGATTGCCAAACAACTTTTTGACGCGCGGGTGATCGTCACGGCCGGAAGCAGTGAAAAGCTGGATCTATGCCGGGAGCTCGGCACCAACCTGGCGATCAACTATAAAACGGAGGATTTTGCGGAAGTCATTGAAGAAGAGATTGGGTCTTCGTCGGTGGATGTGATACTCGACTTTATTGGAGCACCGTATTGGGAACAGAACATACGGGTACTGGCGATGGATGGGCGAATGATTCACCTCGGCCTGCTGGGCGGAGCCAAAACAGAGGATCTTAACCTGGCCAATATCCTCCGAAAACGGCTCACCATTCGCGGTTCAACCCTTCGAAATCGCAACGATGAGTATAAAGCAATGCTTACCGGGGAGTTTGCAGATACAGCCCTCGACCTGGTTGAATCAAAACAGATCAAACCGGTGATCGACTCTGTCTTCGACTGGAACGATGTGGAAAAAGCACACCAAAGGATGAAGAACAATGAGAATGCCGGCAAGATTATTTTGAATGGGATGTGAAGCTAAAGACCTCCAAGGTTTTAAAAACTTTAATGGTCTTCCAGTCTGGGAGGTTTAACGGCAGCGAATCCTACATTAATAATTTATAAGTTCTATGTCGATTTATATGAGTAATAAATAAGGCCACAACATGGTTTTTTAGATTTGAGCAGAACTTGATCTTAAATACATCCTGTTACTTTTTTAATGATATTTGCCCCAAAGCGGCTATGTCAATAACATAGTGCAAAGCGCTATGGCAGAAGTATCAGGCAATAAGAGAAAAGCCCTGAAAGGGCATCATCCAGTCAAAACCTTGCTATGCCACAATCACTCTCAAAAGTTTACACGCATATAATATTTAGTACGAGCATAGAGAAAAATTAATTGATGACCAGATTGAAAACGATCTTTACAATTATATTGGTGGAATCTTTAAAGATTTAGAGTGTAATCCCGTCCAGGTAGGAGGCCATAAAAATCATATTCATATTTTGTGCCTGCTGTCACGAAAGATTGCTCAGATGACATTGGTTCAGCAAGTAAAGCAAGGGTCATCCAAATGGATTAAAACCATCGATATACGATATGCTGATTTCTATTGGCAGGATGGTTATGGGATTTTTTCTGTATCCCCAACCCACTTAGAAGCCGTGATTGAATACATAAAAAATCAGTACAAACACCATCAAAAGATGAGTTTTAAGGATGAGTATAGAAAATTTTTAAAAGAATATGGCATTGATTTTAATGAACGATATGTATGGGATTAATATGTCTGGCCTTCGCCCGCGTTGGGGCTGCCGGATGTTTTACATACATAATATCATCGCGCGTTGCACGATGCTGTTGACTGGCGCTCCTTTGGAGCTTATGTCCGCAAGACCAAGAAAAATAAGTCTTGTAAACTTTATTTGTGATAGATCTGATATTCAGACCAATGTCCAACTTACCTATTTGAATACTCTTTTTGGACAGCCTCAAAATGAACCTCTCCTCCAACGGAGGAGATCGCCGCCAAAGCGACTGCCGCAGGCTGAGCAGCGACGGGGCAGAGGTGGCTCCGTTTAAGCCTGGACATTTAATTTAAAAACCACCCCATGAACCAAACACCCAACTCTACATCCCTAATCATCATCGGCGGCGGGGCCGCCGGTTTTTTTACGGCGGTGAATGCGGCGCGGCTGAATCCCGGTCTGAGCGTCACGATCCTGGAGAAATCGCGAGAGGTGCTGTCAAAGGTCCGGGTGTCGGGAGGAGGGCGATGCAACGTTACGCATCACTGTTTTGACCCTGAATTGCTCTCCAAAGCGTATCCCCGCGGAGAAAAGGTGCTGCGATGGAGTTTTGAGCATTTCCAGGCCCGCGATACGGTGGCGTGGTTTAACGAACGTGGAATTGAGCTGAAAACCGAGGAGGACGGGCGGATGTTTCCGGTTACCGACAACTCGGATACGATCATCAACTGCCTGAAGGAGGAAGCGGCTTCACACGGCGTTCAGGTTCGAACCAAAACAAAAGTGGAGAAAATTGAGCCGCTGCCGGATGGCGGGTTCAGGCTTCATCTTCATCAATCGAATGCCCTCACCTGCAACCGGCTGGTCGTAGCCACGGGTGGATATAACCGCGACAATGCGTATGAATGGCTCAAACAGCTGGGGCACTCTGTGAACACACCTGTTCCATCACTCTTTACATTTAACTTCAGGGAGAAGATATTCGCCGACCTGGCCGGTATTTCCGTTGAGCGGGCAGAGGTTCACATAAAGGATACAGCCTTTAGCGAAATCGGCCCGGTGCTGTTCACCCACTGGGGATTGAGTGGTCCGGCCGTACTCAAGCTTTCGGCCTGGGCGGCGCGGGAGCTGTATGAACGGGAGTATCGCTACGATGTTCAGATCAACTGGCTTCACCCAATGAACGAGCAGGGCGTTCGCAATGAACTCACGAATCTGAGGAGCGATCAATCCCGAAAGCAGGTTGGTAAGCAGAACCGATTTCCATTTCCGGCCCGGCTATGGGAGAGATTCCTGGAACTCAGCTCCATCGCCACCGAGAAACGATGGGCAGATATCTCCAACAAAGAGATCCATGATCTCACGCAGCAGCTCACCCGGGGCAGCTACAGCATTCAGGGAAAAACCACCTACAAAGAGGAATTTGTGACCTGCGGCGGCATTCCGCTGCACGAGGTGGATCCCGACACGCTGGAAAGCAAGACGGTGCCCGGACTCCATTTTGTGGGCGAAGTGCTGGATATTGACGGTATCACGGGGGGATTCAACTTCCAGGCCGCCTGGACCAACGGCTGGCTTGCGGCGCAGGCAATTGCGGAGCCATCATAGTTCTGAATCGCGCTTTGAGCGTTACGAAATCAGCAGAGGACGTTTATCTTTTCATTAACAGAACAGATATATGAACCCCTTTCCCGGGGTTATCAGGCTTTCAGCAACTCTTCTCTTTTCAGCTTGTAATAATCTTCATAGACGGTGACAATCCGATCCAGTTCAAACATCTCTGCGCGTTTACGGGCATTCACGGACATTTTTTTGTGCAATGTTTCATCCTTCAGGATTTTTATCGCGTATTGGCCCATGGCTTGTACATCCCCCAGCTCGCAGAGATAGCCCGTTTCACCGTGGATGTTCACCTCCGGAAGTCCGCCGATATTTGAACTGATCACCGGTACGCCGCAGCTCATCGCTTCAAGAGCTGCCAGCCCGAATGTTTCGCTGCCTGATGGAATTAAAAACAGGTCGGAAATCGACAGTACCTCCTCCACCTGTTCCTGTTTGCCGAGAAATCGAACCTTGTCGCAAATGTTTAGTTCACGGCACCGGTTTTCAGCCCGCTGGCGGTCCGGGCCGTCGCCCACCATCAGCAGCTTTGCATCCAGTCCGTTTTCCAGGATCTCATGAAATGTGGATACCACATCCGGTACGCGTTTCACCTCCCGGAAATTCGAAACGTGGGTAACGACCTTCTCCCCCTCCGGACAAATCGCTTTTTTAAAGTGTGTTTTATCTGACACTTTGAACCGCTTCAGGTCTATAAAATTGGGAATGACCTCGACCTCTTTCTTGATATCAAACTTTTTATAGGTCTCCCTCTTCAGATATTCCGATACTGCCGTCACACCATCACTCTGGTTGATGGAAAAATCGACGACATCCTTGTAGCTCGGATCGCTGCCGATCAGCGTAATATCGGTGCCGTGCAGTGTGGTAATAATCGGCACATTCCGCGCCTTTTCGCCCAGGATCTGTTTGGCAAGATATGCACTTGTGGCGTGGGGAATGGCGTAGTGCACATGGATCACGTCCAGTTTCTCAAATTTAATCAGGTCGACCATCACGTTGGCCAGGGCAAGATCGTAAGGCGGGTATTCGAAGAGCGGGTAGCTGCTCAGGTCCACTTCATGAAAAGTAATATCAGTTCGAAACGAATCCAGACGGGCGGGACGAGCATAGCTCAGCACATGCAACTTGTGGCCCTTGTTGGCGAGGCCTTTTGCAAGTTCAGTGGCAACAACGCCGCTTCCGCCAAACGTGGGGTAACATACAATTCCAATATTCATATTCTAAATAGATCAATCATTCGTTTATACTAACAACTCCGGAAAAGCCCTACGTATAATACTATCTTTTTAAGCTATACAAAAAACGATCCGGATACATTCGGCATTTCACCTGCACATCAATTTTTTTACACACCGCACGTTCACTACCGGCAGCAGAGGTCTCGAAACAACATAACATGATGATGCGATACCATCTGTCGAAGAGGTTGTATATATTCAGTTTAGATGGCTGTGATCCTGGAAGCCGACTCTTTAAATCAAATGCAACAATCATGAGAAAAATTACAATCACGCTTTTCTTACTGCTTTGCTTCTGTTTCAGCGGACAAGTTTATGCCCAACAATCTGACGTTTCGGAATTCCTTGATCAGAGCCGATCGCAGGAAGAGGCCGGCAACATTGAAAATGCACTGGACACTCTCTTCGAAGCGCGAACTACGCTCTCCACGCCCAGCCTTGAGGTGGCGTTGGAATACATGCGTCTGACAGCTAACCATGATCTGAGCGATCACTACCGGATGGCCTATGCTATGTACCTGTGGGGGCTTTCAGCGGACGAGATATCGCCTAATCGTGACGCCCTGGAGGCCGAGATTGAACGTCTTCAGCCGATTGCCGACACATCACAATACACCGCCTGGAAGAAGATGCTGAAAGAAGATAATCCTGAAATTTACAGTTCCATCCGCTCTTTCTGGAATGACATTAACTACCTGCCGACCGGAAATTACAATCCCCGTCTGGTGGAACACTGGCGGCGAATTGATCATGCAAGAGAAACATATACAGCCGATGAGCTGCCACCCTACGGAACCGATATACGGGGATACTATTACGTTAAATACGGAAAGCCAATTCAAGAGATCCCTTTAGATACTGAAATAAATCCTACAGATATCCGTGAATTAGGCGAGTCTCTTAATTTAGATGCGCGGCCCGAAGGCAGGTTCAGACGTTCCTCATTAAATTCATATTCCTTTAATCGCTCTATAGACTTTGGAGAAGTTCACATCTGGATTTACAAACACGGAGAAACCGAGAGCGATACCCCAATGGCCCTCTACTTCAGAGAAAAACAGAATGGGTCCATTGAACAGATTACAGTTATCGACGACTTGATCCCGTCTACATATTTTTCTTCTACGGAAACTCTATCATTAGGAAAAATCATACAGATGGTCTACTACCGGCGGCTCGCTAATTATTTAGAGTTCGCTCCAATTTATAACTCTATGGCTCTCGACAATTACTCATCCGAACCTGCCAGGGTGACGATGACAAGCGGACTAAATTTTAAATTAAGGAACAGAGCAAAAACTAAAAACATACTCAAAAATGCGCCTCTCCTTGCCTCTACCGACCGCAATGCGGTAATGGAAATTCCTATTGATATCCGTCAATACAGGGTAATCGATGAAGAGAACAGGCCGGCATATATTACGTATGTAAATAACAGGCCGATAGAAGCCGTCCGCTTCGATCTTTTTCAAAACATAGAGAACTTTCAGCAGAGTGAAGACTCCCTGTGGTTAGAGGTCAGACCAGATTATTTAAAAAACTACAAGCTTCGAAACTCTCTTCACCTGCGGACTCCGGATGGCAAGCTGATTTCGAAATCATACAACAACCCATTCTTGATTTTGGATGAGCAGGATGATACCACTCCAAGCCTATCCGTTTTTGAAGTTCCTTATGTAGAAAAGGGTGCCAAACAGATTTTTTATGCTGAATTGTTAAACCGCGACAATGACAGCAACCCTGCGTTTGATGATCTGACGCTTCCGAAGAATTTACGCGGCTTTGGAGAAGTAGAGATCCCACAAAAAGATCACTTTGACATAGAACCCGGCAATCTATTGGTTAGTGATCTGATTTTAGGATTTAATAAAGAAAACGAGCTTCTCGAAACCGGTCCGCTGCCATTTATTGCCTCCACGAACGACACACTACCTGAAGGTGAACCTCTCGTTGTACACTTTGAAGTGTACCAGCTCGGGCTTAATGACGAAGGTTTCAGCCGTTTTGAGGTCGATTATTCATTTAGCAAAGAAAGAGGGATTTTCAATCTTTTCGGACGAACCATTGACGGTATTAGTTCCACCATTGAATTTGAGCATGACAGCGCACGCTTCAGCGAAAGTCTTGAGATTGACAGTCGTTCGCTCACGGAGGGTGAATATAAACTGGAGATGACCGTTACTGATAAAATTACCGGCCAGGAAGTCAACAGAACCGAGGCGTTTACCATATTAGATGAGTCCGATTTTTACCTTGTCAGTAGCCAGAACGAATCATGAGCGACCTGCTGAAGCTGCCTGAAGAAGTAATTCCCAGTCAATTTTAGAAGCGCGTCACGTTTAGGCGAAACTCCTACTCTCTTGCGAAAGGGCATGATTCCGCTCCACCTCTTCCAGAATCCCCGCGATCTTATCACGGCCATTATTCTGGTCACTTTTTTTGTATAACTCGCGGTGGATTCCGGCAATACGAACCGGGAAGGATGAAGTGCCAACAATCCTGGCCACAATAAACCTGTGGTTTCCCGAGCCGGCTTTATGCAACCGCCCATCCGAGCCCACCAGTGCAGAACCGATATCAGCTCCTTTTTTCATGCTGTATCCCGTTGCAGCCATGCTGTCAACCAGATCAAAGACATACGAGTGAAAAAATTCGGTGATCTCTTGCTCTGAATAGAGCTCAATCTCTTTGTGTCTTGCAATACCATCTGTTTCAAGGTCGCGCACCAGCTTTTTATACCAGACTGTGGATGTCAGATCTTCGCGATTCTCAATCAGGTTTTTCACCTTAAAATATCTCGGCATTTTTTCAACCGGCACCAGCTCCCTGTAAAATCTGCCCGGGATGATGTAGGGATCGTGCGTTCGAATGCGTTTTACTATCGGATACGAAAGCCTTGAAACGGGAATCAGCGATTCGATTCGCATCTGGGTATTTTTAGTCACCGGCCACTTGGTCCCTGCATAATAGGAGATCTGCCGCGGATCGATCCAGAGCGTGGTTTTATCTTCCAACTCTCTGTAGACTTGTTGTTTTGTTAAAATCATGCTGATCGTACCTATTTCAACCGTGCATTTGAGATATTCATACCTGGCTCCTTATAGCCGGTTTACGAATGTAGGCGACATACGCCTTACAGTTGATACGTCACAATGTATTGCATGAAATCCTTCAATAAAATTAGGATTCTTTACTCTTTTGCAGCTGGCTACCATGAACTGCCGCAGTGAAATACAAATGAGTCACATAGTGTCGTATCAACCATATAGTATCAGGCACTCAAAGACTTCCGAAGTCTTTTCTGGCTGTATGAATGCTCAGTCCCTTTTATAATTCTCACTTTTATTACAAGCACGCAGACTTCGGAAGTCTCCCTTACCCGCAATTTTAACCGACATTTCAGTGTAGACATGACATTAGTTGGAATGTATATATTTTAGCGAGGCACAGGGAGAAATATTCTTTTTTCCGACCATGAGAATCGGGGAATTTGACCAGCGTTCACTGGCACCGGATTTTAAACCGCCAATTAGGTGAAATAGGGCAATTCTCTTATATTTAAGGCTGATCCGAATTTCAAAAATGATTAGATAAATTTTCGCCATGGCCGGACACTCCAAATGGGCAAACATAAAGCATAAAAAGGCGAAGGAAGACGCCAAACGCGCCAAAGCCTTTACCAAGCATATCCGCGAAATTACGGTCGCTGCCCGCACGGGAGGCGGAGATCCGGATGCCAACCCGCGCCTATCGCTGGCAATTGAAAATGCCAAAAAAGTGAATCTGCCCAAAGATAATATTGAGCGGGCCATCAAAAAAGGCACGGGCGAGCTGGATGACGGATCAGGCAATTACGAGGAGGTGACCTATGAAGGGTATGGACCCGGCGGAATCGCCTATTTTATTGAAGCTACAAGTAATAACCTGAACCGTACCGTTGGTGAAATTCGACATATTTTTACCAAGCACGGCGGAAATCTTGGGACCGACGGTTCCGTAGCCTATATGTTTGAACAAAAAGGCTCCATCAAAATCGAGGAGAGCAGCATGGATGCTGACGACCTGATGCTTGCCGCAATTGAAGCAGGAGCCGAAGATGTTGTTAATGAAGACGATTACGTAGAAGTCATCACAGCACGTGAAGATCTTTTTGACGTAAGTAAAACGCTGGAAGGCCAAGATATTGAGATTGAATCGGCTAACCTGATCCGCATTCCGGCTACAGAGGTGAAGGCTGACCCTGATACAGCCCGGACAAATTTAAAAATGATGGACATGTTCGACGATAACGACGATGTATCAGAAATATTTACGAATATGAAAATGGATGATGATACGTTAGCCCTCGCGGAAGAAGCATCATAACACCTGACTTTGTTATAATTTGACTGTTCATTTGATGATAAAACGAATTCTGTTCCTTTTCCTGGCCTTTCTATTGACCGCATCATCGCTAAATGATGCACGGAAAGCCAATGAAGCTTTTCGCAACGGGAATTTCGAAAAAGCTGCCGAACTCTACCGCCAGGCGATAGAGGAGAATCCCGAAGATGCACGGCTCCACTACAACCTTGGCACCGCTCTGGCCAAACTCGGTGAATCGGAGCAAGCAGTTCAGGCCTTTGAGAAGGCAAAACAGTTGACCGACGATCCGGAGCAGCAGTCAATGGCAGACTATAACGCCGGAACCCATCTTTCGGAAGCCGAAATGTATGATGAGGCTCTCGATTTTTTCCGCAATGCCCTGCGAAATAATCCTGACGACCCGGACATCAAGCACAACTACGAGATGTCGGTACGAAAACAGCAGGAACAGGAACAAGAGCAGAACGAAGACAACCAGGACAATAATGAAGATGATCAGCAGCAAGATCAACAGCAGAACGATCAGCAGGACCAACAGCAGGATCAGAATCAACAAGATCAGCAGCAGGATCAGCAGGATGGAGAGCAAGACGGTAACCCGTCCGATCAGCAACAGCAGCCGATGCCTGACGAAATTTCCAAAGAAGAGGCAGAAAATATCCTGAATGCTCTGGAACAGCTTGAGCGCAGCATCCTCGAAAACAGGAAAAAAGAAGCGGAACAATCCAACGCATCGAATGAAAAAGATTGGTAGAATATCAGCTGTCGGTATTGCGCTCACTCTGCTTCTGCTCTCTCCTGTGCTTTTGCACCTGGATGCAGCCGCGCAAGATCTTGAGCTGAACGCAACACTATCTGAAACCAAAGTATTTACCGGCGAGCAGTTCACCATCAGCATTGAGGTGCAGAGCTCCGGTTCACATAGTATGCAGCTGCCCGAGCTTCCCGTTATTGATGGGGCACGCATCATCTCATCAAACCCATCACGCAGCACAAGCATCTCCATAATTAATGGCCGTACCACGCGTACCACCAGCTACATTTACACGCTTATCGCCACGGAAACGGGTAATTACCAGATTCCCCCGATTCCGGTCCGGATTGACAATAAGACGCTGCAGACCAACTCCGTTGAATTTGAAGTGGTTGAACAGGGAAATCTATCCGATAGCAATTCAAGCTACCCCGATATATTCATCCAGGTAGAGCTGGATGATGAGACACCATTTACGGGGCAGCAAGTGATCGCCAGCATTGTACTCTATTTTAAACAGGGGATTGAAGTTACATCATTTCAGCCCTCCTTCGGATGGCGAACAGACGGCTTCTGGAAAGAGGAGCTCGAAAATATTTCGCAGCCCCGGGCGGAATCAACTATCCTGGACGGTGTACGGTACAGGAAAGCCACTCTGCTGCGATATGCACTCTTCCCGTCCAGGAGCGGCGACATGACCCTGTCAGCATATGGGCTCTCCGTGGGCATGCGGACCCGGCCCGACCGAAATGACCCGTTTGGCAGCTTTTTTGGTTCAGGTACAAACCAGCGCCGGGTGAACCTTGAATCGGACCCCCTGGAACTGACCATCGCTTCCTTGCCGGACCAGCGGGAGTCGGTAGATATCAACGCTGTGGGAGATTTTGAGATCTCGAGGGAAATCAGCCAAATGGAAATAGAAACGGGCGAAACGGTGGAGCTGAAAACAACGGTTACGGGTGCTGGAAACATCCCGCTGCTCAGGCATCCGGAATATGATCTCCCATCGGTTCTTGAAACCTTTACTCCGCGCGAAACAAGCAATGTAGAACGGCGCGGACTAACGATACAGGGGCAAAAAACCTTCACCCAACAGCTGGTTACCCGGACACCGGGCAGGCTGCAAATTCCGTCGGAGCGGGTTGCCGTATTTAACCCCGAGACGGAACAATACAGCTATGTAAGGCTTCCGGAACACACCATCAACGTTTCGTCCGCACCGGTAACAGCCGCAAGCAGCTCATCCGGCGGCCGGGCACTGACCCCTGTCACCGGACTTGCTGTATGGTATAGCGCAGCTACTCCAGCGATTTATCAACAGGCATGGTTTTGGGCCTTTCTTGTTCTTCCCCTGCTTGCACTTATCGCCGGCTGGTGGCGCAAAACGTATATCGACCGGCTTAAAGGGGATCATGAATTCAGGAGAGCGGAGCTGGCAGAACAGACCGCGGATGAACGCCTGAAACAAGCCCGGGAGGATCTCCGGACAGACCATGAACCGAAACAGGTATACAATCTTGTACATAAAGCCCTCACCGGCTACATCAGCGATAAAACAGGACTGCCGGAGGCCGGCCTGAGCGACAACGATCTACTCACCACCGTTGAACATCATTCCGTGAATAGGCAGACGTTAAAGTCGCTCAAATACCTGCTTGATAAATGCAACACCATCAGTTTTGCACCTGCGGGAAGTGATGACGCCATCAGCAGCGATATCGAAAAAGCTGAAACCCTTATCAATGAATTAAAGCGTGTGCTGTGATTTTACGACTATCCATTTTTCTCATACCGGCACTCATCCTGGCCCCGGCGCTATTCGGACAACAATCCCGGTTTGATGCCGCCACAGAACAGCTTGAGGATCAAGAGTACGTTCAGGCCATCAGCCAGTACCGCTCAATCGCAGATGATGGCTATGTATCCGGGGCTCTTTGGCTCAACATGGGTGTAGCCTATGCCCGGTTAGATAGTCTTGGAAAGGCTAAATTTTACCTGTTGCAGGCCCGGGAATTCCCGGAAACCGAGCAGCTTGCCCGTGAATCACTGGAAACCGTAAATAACAGTTTCAGCCGTCGCTCCTCTGTTCTGCCCCTTCTCCCCTGGGAGAGATTTATTCACTGGGCCGATCAAACCTTTGGAGTTACGGGCCTGATGATCATCGGCCTTGTACTCTTAAATACGGGAGCCGGTGCGCTCCTCGCCGGCTGGTTTTATCCCGGAAAAAAAACCCTGTTCAACTATGCAAGTATTGCCACCGGAGGGTTGGCGATTCTTTGCATGGGCCTCTCGATCTTTATAAACCTTCAAAATGAGTGGTACGGCACGGGTGTCACAGTAGAGAAACAGACCATCGTTTATGACAAACCCGATCCTCAGTCAGCCGAAGTGAGCACTGCATACGAGGGATATACAATGAGAGTGGATCGCAGAAAGAGCAGCTCTGTTGACGGATGGCACTACATCCGGCTTGAGAACGGGATGTATGGATGGATTGAAAAGGAGAAGATCTTGACATTTTAAGACTCTCAATCAACCCCGGGGTGCGCGTTCGATTGTCCTCATTGCCCGGAGGGTAAGTGCCTACCCTCCCCTCTGAACAGACAGATCTTTAGTGGTGATATCTTATTACTCATCAGAATCCCGCGAGATATCCTCCAGGGTTCTCCCTTTTGTTTCGGTCACAAATTTCTTGACGAAAAAGAAGGCCACGAAACCAAAGAAAGCGTAAATACCATACGATAGTCCCAAACCAATGTTGGCCAAAAATACTGGGAATGTCATGGTGATGGTGAAATTGGCCAGCCACTGAGAAAGTCCGCAGAACGCAAGGGCTGATCCCCGAAACCTGTTCGGGAACATTTCGCCCAGCATCACCCACATCACCGGCCCCCACGAGAAGGCAAAAAATGCGATATATCCATTGGCTGCCAGCAGTGCATACACTCCCGTGTTGCCGGCAAGCTGAAGGTCGCCGCCCTCCGCTACGGCTGCAGTTCCAAAAATAAGTGCAAGGATTCCAAGCATAATCGCCTGACCAACAGCACCAATCATCAGCAGCGGTTTACGGCCTACTCTGTCTACAAGAACAATGGCTACGAATGTAAAAAAGACGTTTACAGATCCGCTGATAACATTTTGCAGAAGCGCATTCTCTTCCGTAAAACCGGCGGCCTGCCATAAGGTTGCACCGTAGTAGAACACGACATTGATCCCGGTAAACTGCTGCAGCACGGCAAGACCAAATCCAACCCAAACGATGGGGTGAATATTCCCGGTGTATTTACTAATAATATCGGATAGCTTCGGCTTTACATTTTTGTCCAGTGTAGATTCAATATCCGCTATTTTTGAATCTGTATGAGCGGCATCGGCTACACTGTTCAACACCAATTTTGCCTCGTCAATACGGCCGGAGGCTACCAGGTACCTGGGAGATTCAGGGATAAAAAACAGGCACAACAAAAAGACCGAAGCGGGTAAAATTTCAACCCAGAACATCCACTGCCAGGCATCGAAACCTGCCCAGAGCACCTCAGACGCCCCGCCGGCGGCACCGGCAATCATATAGTTGCTTAAAAAAGCTGCAAACAGGCCGATGACAATCATCAGCTGCTGAAGAGTTGCGAGGCTTCCCCGGATTCTCGGAGGGGCAATTTCACTGATATACGCCGGGGCAAGAATACTTGCTGCTCCCACTGCAAGCCCGCCCGAAATACGAAAAAAAACAAACACCGGTGAGCTGCCGGATATCCCCGATCCCCATGCGCTGAAAATAAAGACGGCAGCGGTGGCAATCATGACCGGTTTTCGTCCAAACTTATCTGCCAGGGTTCCGGCAAAAAAGGCTCCCGCCGCACAACCCAGCAGCATGGAGGCTACATTAAACCCGGTACCCGCAGCATCTGAATTGAACGCAAGCTGAAGTGCATCAACCGTCCCGTTGATC
Organism: Bacteroidota bacterium; assembly: GCA_009909035.1. Lineage (GTDB taxonomy): Bacteria > Bacteroidota > Rhodothermia > Balneolales > Balneolaceae > SW132. Next base: position 10,310 of record JAAAOB010000126.1, on the reverse strand, counting down.
ACCCCGCTGTCAAATCCAAATAAAAACCCTCCCAGTGCGGCAACCAGTGAATAAAAAATGATTTTTCCCAGGTGTGCTTCTCCGTCATCGTTCTGTTTATTCAATGTACCCGTACCCCGATATGATTGAGATTCAAATATTTGTTCACGAACGCTGTATGATGTGAGCTCTAAACCATCACATCACCGATAGTCAACTTAATATAAAGGCTAAGGCAGCTGACTCAGCAAGTTATCATCCATCGATGAATAAACGCAATTCTATTAAACATATCCACTTCTCATAATATAATCTTGTGTTCTGGGTTTTTTCATGCTTCCGAAACTGCATACTTTGGGCTCATTATTTCTTAAATTATATGTACGGTTTGATTCCGAATTTCGATTAAAACAGAAAGGGGCCATACAACGAAAGCGTCCAATTGCGGGTTCTGCCGGCTGATTGATATCACCCGCTGATGGTGCTGGTGATGATTGAACGTAGTGAACACCTTGTTGGATACTTCTCCGGTCTTTTGAAACTCAAAAAACAGGCCGATCTCAAGTCAAAATCAAAAAATTATTCATTGAAAAATAATAACAGAAAATTCATCTCCATTGTCGTTGCCACGATCGCGGCACTGGTACCGATTTCAACGGCAGCCCCGCATCAGCTTAATTTTAGTGAGCCTCTCTTTCTGCTATTGTGGTGTTCATCCGGAATTCTGTGTGCGTTTGGCACCTATCTCTATTATAACCTGTCCGTACGGGATATGATCGGAACGTTTGTGATTGGGTATATGCTGGCGGTTATTCTCCGGTTTGTTGCCGATATTATCGTAAACAATATTGCGCGGACAAATCTAAGCATTACGCTTTTTTATGCGATGCTGGTGGGGGCGGTTGCCGGGTGGGCCGGTTCAGCGCTGTGGATTCTGCTTAGAAAATCGACCATTAAAAACAAGAAGAACCGGAAATAGCGATAGGTCCAACCGCTCCGCGGATTACATGGTTTGGGTGTCGGCGCAAATAGGCTGTCCAAAAAGAGCGTCATCCCGCACTTTCCCAAAGGGATCCACATGGGGGATGCGGGATCTCCATCCTTTGATATGATTAGGAGATCCCGGATCGGGGTCCGGGATGACGAAATAGATAATTTTTCTGCAATACCGCGCTCTTTTTGGACAGCCTCCTACAAAGCGGGCGTCTCGGTGAGACTCGCATTATGAATCTCGGGTTGATTCGCAATTAGTGAGAAGGAAAAGTCCCCCTTTTCAAAAGGGGGAAACAGGGGGATTTCAGTAATCCTCTTACAAACGATATAAACAAGTGTACAGCCCGCATCGCCAACAGGAACGGACGGACCTGCATTGGGTTCGCGTTCGAACATCCTTCTGCATCAATTCAACTTCCCTCTATTTAATCCGCCACCTTCTTTTCAATATAGTCCGAACTCATAAGCCCGAGGGCACCCATATATTTTAATTTAAACCGGATTTTATCCCCGACTTTATATTTGCTGGGATTCTCCCCCACATCCAGAACAAGCATATCCGAGCTTGCGTCCGTTATGGTTATGTTTTCGTTTACCGGGATCAGGTAGTTGGGCTGGATATCTAATGTACCGATATCCACAATGGCGCGATAGGCTGTTTTTCCAACATCCTCCTTCTTAATTGTGGTCGTCTTTCCCTGGGGATTCACGCCCATATCACCGGTAGGCACAACCGGTTTTTCCGAGATCTCTATGATCTGTGTATAGAGCTCCATCACCTGGTCGCTCATCCCGTCAATTAATCCATCCGTAAAGAGGTCTTTACCAAAAAAGAGCGCTTCACCCACCCTGAAATGGTTGACGCCATCCGGCAGCTGGTTATTTAGCAGAAGCGGAATCGTTACGGTTGTACCGCCTGAAACCAGCGGGATTTTTTTCTTAAACCGGAGCTCAATAATCTGTTTGTAGAGTGCCAACTGTATCAGCTTGTCCCCATCCGGCATAACGCCGTGCAGGCAGTTGAGATTCGTTCCGAGTCCAACGACTTCAAGCCCCGGCAGACGAAACACTTTTTCATAAAAGTCGACAAGATCGTCTCGCATCACACCTTCTCGCAGGTCCCCCATCTCGATCATAATGATCACATTATGGACTTTATCCTGGCGGACAGCCTCCTCTGAGAGCTCATGCATGGTAGACAGCTCCGTATTGAGGCTGATATCTGCATACCGAATCATCTCCGGAATTGTATCCTTCGGAGGCGGCTTGATATAGATCGTAACCGTTTCAGGGTCGATATCTTTGACCCTTTTCAAGTTGCTGATTCTGGAATCGTGAACCTCTCCAATGCCGAGATCGATGACTTCGTTGATGAAATCACGATTACCGCAAAGCAGCTTGGTTGTTATCCCCCATTTTATTCCGTTTTTCTTGAACAGGGAGTCAAGATATTCATAATTATGGCGAAGTTCGCTTCGGTACAGTTTTACGTATGCCATCTATTTCGTGAGCCTCATTTCGAGGTATTTATTTGTGAATCCAAATTTTTCGTATAAAAACTTAGCCGGATTTTCAGGTTCAACATGAAGAGCGATATCCCCCTCAGTGTTCTCAATAATATTCTGCATCAGGGCCTTGCCTACGCCCTGGCCTCTTGTTTTTTCATGAACCGCAATGTACACAAGAATATTTTCGGGAATATACCCGCTCATATTGGTCTTGTTGATAATCACAACGCCCAGGATTTCATCCTCCTGGTGGGCAATTAGTATAAAACCGTCCTGGCCCGGGCCATCTGCATATGCGTAAGAAATACATTTTAAGATCGCTTCTTTCTCGTCTCCAAACTCATCCAGGTGTTCATGTAAAAAGGTGGCAATATCATCACGCCCGAACGAGGTCGGGTTGATATCGTCCGATTCTGCTATGCTGTATGTGATATCCATTATGTTATCTGATTTTTTTGCTTACCTGCTGCGAGGCTTATTGTTACAAATGTTAATGCCGATGCTGTAATTCCAAAAATAATCGGGTCGAGACCCAGCGGCATACTAAATTGAACCGGCATCTCAAATGGAAGCTCTTGATCCGAAAAAAGCGTGAGCCCAAGAGTAAGCCCGCCACCGATCAACATCGACCACCAGGCCCCGCGGCTGGTGCTTTTCTGCCAATACAACCCGCCGATAATCGGCACCAGCAGGGCCGATATCATAAATGCGTAGGAGTAGAGCATAATCTGCAATACCGTATCAAAAACTGCGGCCAATAAAAAAGCCAGGAAACCAAGTCCGAGGGTAACAATCTGCGACACCCGGATCATGGATATTTTATTCGTATCAATTTTAAACAATTTTTCGATAATATCTGTCGTCATATTTCCGGATGCGGCCATCAGGCAGCTATCGGCTGTTGACATAATGGCTGAAAAATAGGCCGACATCATCAACCCCATCAGCCCCACCGGCAAGACCGTACGCAGCAGCATGGGCAGCCCCTGTTCCTCATGCATATCAGCTGCCATTTCGTACCCGAGATAGGCAAACATCCCCTGGTCTGCCGCCACTTTGGCAAAAAGCCCCAGCGAGACGCCCATAAACGCCATCACCGGCCATTCCAGGAGTCCGGCCAGGTACCACGCTTTCTTTGCATCCGCCTCGGACCGGGTGGCGTAGATTCGCTGATAAAGCGTCATTCCCACAAACCAGATCGGTAGGATGGTGATTCCCCAGTTCAGAAACTGCTGCCAGGAAATATTGCTCAGGGAGAGCATCTCAGGAGATACGGTCTCGCGTATGGCGTCCATACCACCGACCGCAAAATAACTGACCGGAATTCCAATAAAAATGAGTCCGCCCAAAAGCAGAATCCACTGAAACGTGTCCGTATAAATCACGGCCTTAATTCCGCCCATACCGGTATAGATAACAATGATGGCGGCCATAATATAAAGTGCCATATCGAGGCTCATGCCGTCAAACGAGGAGGAGGCAAGACGAGCCCCGGCAAGCATCTGAGAGCTGGTGAACCCGACGTAGCCGATAGCGGAGATCACGCCGGCAAGAAAGGCCACCCGGGCATTGAAAAAGTGATTGAATACCTCGGGCATTGTAAAAAACCCTTCAGCCGTGGAGAGGTTTTTGACTTTCGGGATGAGAAATACCGCAGCAAGCCAGGCTCCAAGGAACCCGGTGAATAGCATCCATGAACCGGAAATCCCCATTACAAACCCCAGGCCGCCCAGGCCGATAGAAAAACCGCCGCCAACATCCGTCGCCACGACCGAAAGACCCACGTGGCTGTAGCCCATGTTGCGGCCTCCTATGTAGTATTCATCGGTGCCTTCATTTTTGAAATAGAAATATGCACCTATCCCAAGAATAATCAGGAAGTAGAGAATGAAGACCGCCAGGTCGATCGGATTCATGCAGTATGCTTGTTTTTACCTTAGATAAATTAAGGTCCTTAACTATGGATTTATCGGGTTGTAATCAAGAAGATTAAGAAGTTCTTCCATGACGCCTTTTGTTAACCGTTTGGTTCTATAACAAACAAATACCATGCCTCATATTCTTTTTTGACAGATCAACGGGTTTGGGACAGATTAATGGTGATATTGATGATAAAAGAGGGATTAATGACACTACATTTCACTCAACCCAATACTTTTCACGAAGTACATTTGGTACGATTAGATTCAGAATAGCCATTACTGCAAGCGTAGCGATTGGTTAGTTCATATTTTTCTTTTACCCGTGAAAAGATAACAAAGCCACAGAAGAGCCCGCTAAGCTATTCTCTGTTCCTTCTGCGTTTGACAAAAAAACTTGTAGCAATAAAAAAGGCTTACCTGCCTCGAGCAAATGAGCCTTTTAAAGTGGCGAGGGCAGGATTCTCCCAAAGGGATCGCTATGCGAGAACCTGCGTCCGCCAGCCGGCGGATACGAGCCCGACGAGCTATCCCGACTTTTATGAATTTTATTCCAAACATAAGCACCAATAAAAAAGCCCAACTGCATTTTTAGAGCAATTGGGCTTTTAAGTAGTGGCGGGGGTAGGATTCGAACCTACGACCTTCGGGTTATGAGCCCGACGAGCTACCAGCTGCTCCACCCCGCGATGTGAAACAAAAGATAACACTATTCTCCAAGAGATGTCAACATCTATTCTTCTCTTTTTTATAACATTCCTCTTCGGTACTCCTCTCTCAATTTCATATCTTGCAGAGGTAAACCGTTTACAATTCTACAGATTTTATCCTCTTACATGCCCTCTACGAAAGATTCTATTTCCCTTGAAGATAATTTTGGTGCACACAATTACCACCCCCTTCCGGTTGTACTCTCGAAGGGGGACGGGGTGTTTGTTTGGGATCCGGAAGGAAACCAGTTCTATGATTTCCTGAGCGCCTATTCGGCCGTGAACCAGGGACACTGCCATCCCAAAATTATTGCTGCTTTAAAAGCGCAGGCTGAAACCCTGACGCTGACCTCCCGCGCATTCTATAACGATGTGCTTGGGCCGTATGAAAAATTCGTGACGGGCTATTTTGGTTTTGATAAAGTATTGCCAATGAATACCGGTGCGGAAGCCGTGGAAACGGCCATAAAAATATGCCGGAAATGGGCGTACGAAAAAAAAGGGGTCCCTGAAAACGAAGCCAAAATCATTGTCTGCACCAATAACTTTCACGGCAGAACGACCACAATCATCTCTTTTTCCAACGATCCCGATGCGCAGAATAATTTCGGCCCGTTTACTCCCGGCTTCATAAAAATTGAATACAATAACCTGGAGCAACTGTCGATGGCGCTTGAGGATAAATCCGTAGCCGGTATGCTTGTTGAACCGATCCAGGGGGAGGCGGGGGTCATGGTGCCCGACAGCAACTACCTGCAGAAAGCGCGGGATCTTTGCCACCAAAACAACGCCCTGTTCATTGCCGATGAAATCCAGACCGGGATTGCGCGCACCGGAAGCCTTCTTGCCGTCTGCGGCGACTGCTCCTGTGAGGGGCACTGCGAGCGGCAGCCCGATCATTATGTGAAGCCCGATCTGCTTATTCTCGGCAAAGCCTTGTCTGGGGGAGTCTATCCCGTTTCGGCTGTCCTGGCCGATGCCGATATCATGAATGTCATCAAGCCCGGCCAGCACGGTTCAACCTTTGGCGGAAATCCACTGGCCTGCAGTGTCGCCATTGCGGCACTGGAGGTTGTACAGGATGAACATCTTACCAGCAACGCCCGGCACCTGGGAGAGATTTTCAGAGAGAAGATGCACAACCTTAAAGAGGAAACCGGGCTGATTACGGAGGTGCGCGGCCGCGGGTTGCTCAACGCCATCGAAATGGACGAGTCGGCAGGCAGCCATACCGCATGGGATATCTGTGTCAGGCTAAAGGAGAACGGGCTCCTGGCCAAACCTACTCACGGAAATATCATTCGCTTTGCCCCTCCGCTGGTGATGACAGAAGAACAGCTTCATGAATGCATCGAGATTATCAGCAAGACCGTCCGCGAATTTGTCTAACCCGGCATATGAGCTTTTTTTGGTTCCATCTCCTTTTAATATATGCGGCCTTGACTTTGGATTTTAAAGCCGTATTCTTTGTGTAGCACGATCATTCTTGAACTAAAAAAACAACGGATATGAGCACAACGATTGCCCCCACCAATGTCAGAACGATTTTGAAGCAACATATTCTTGCGGATGGATATGAGATGGTTCTTGATCTCGATAAAAGCAAGGGGGCCTACCTTCACGACTCCAAATCCGGCCGCAACTATCTTGATTTTTTTACCTTCTTTGCCTCGAATCCTCTTGGGATGAATCACGACCGGCTGGCAGGAGATGATGATTTTGTTGCGGAGCTTGGAAAAACGGCAATAAATAAACCATCCAATTCGGATGTCTACACGGAACAGATGGCTCATTTTGTTGAAACCTTTTCGCGTGTGGGAATCCCGGACTATCTCCCCTACACGTTTTTCATTTCGGGCGGTGCGCTTGCGGTTGAAAACGCCTTGAAGGTCGCGTTCGACTGGAAAGTTCAGAAAAATTTTGAAAAAGGATACCGAAAGGAGGTCGGGCATAAAGTGCTCCATCTCGATAAGGCATTCCACGGGCGGAGCGGCTACACCATGTCGCTGACCAACACAGACCCAACAAAAACGCGGTACTTTCCAAAATTTGACTGGCCCCGGATTCACAATCCCGCTATTCACCACCCGCTTGAAAAGAACAATCTTGAGGCGGTGATTTCAGAGGAGGAGACCGCCATTGCACAGGCCCGCCGCTATTTTGAAATGTACCCGGATGATATTGCCTGCATCCTGCTGGAGCCGATACAGGGTGAGGGAGGCGATAACCATTTCCGGCGTGAATTCCATCAACAGCTCCGGGATCTCGCCGATGAATTTGAGGCGCTGCTGATTTATGATGAAGTACAGACCGGAATTGGCCTGACCGGTAAATTTTGGTGCCACGAACACTACGTGAAGCCTGACATTCTGGCCTTTGGAAAAAAGGCGCAGGTGTGCGGTATCCTGGCATCCGATCGGATTGACGACATCGAAACCAACTGCTTTCATGTCTCCTCGCGTATCAATTCCACCTGGGGTGGAAATCTCGTGGATATGGTCCGTTTTGACCGCATCCTGCAAGTGATTGAGGAGGATCGCCTTGTGGAGCATGCAGCGGATGCCGGCAGCTACCTCCAGGAGTTAATCACCGATTGGGCACAGGAGTCCGAATATGTAACCAACCCTCGCGGCAAAGGGCTGTTTTGTGCCATCGATCTGCCGGACACGCACGCGCGGGATGCCGTCTTGAAAGAGTGCCGGCACAACGGCCTTATGATTCTCGGTTGCGGCACAAGAACCATCCGGTTCAGGCCTCCATTAACAATCAAAAAAGAGCAGCTTGGCGAAGGCGTTGAAATCCTGCGCAGAAGCTACAACACAGCGCTGGACAAATGTCCCGTTGCGGGATAACCCTCACCTGCATTCTGCTTTTGCACCGGGGGCATCTCTTCGGGACAGGCTGACGAGTGAATCTATCCGGAACCCAATTCAGGACTTCTCCCTTGGCTGGGCTGGAGTTAGAATAGGGAAATCTCAATTTAAGGAATGCAAGTTGAATCATGGAGATCTCTCGGCGCACTCGCTTCGCCCGCACTCCTCTCCTATCGCGTCTTGTTACACCATCTGGTGTGATTCCGGCTGAATCACGATTTCATTCAGTACGGACTGCGCCGGTTGTGATGCTGCATAGTAGACGGCCTTTGCAACTTCGGCGGGTGTCAGCATTTTATCTTTTTTGACGCGCATATCTACGTTCGGGTTCTCCCAGAAGTCCGTATCCACTCCGCCAAGGTAGAGAAGCGAAAATTTCACCTCGCCGCGTCTCTGTTCTTCCACGAGAGCTTTTGTCATGCCGCTTACCGCAAATTTAGAGGCTGAGTAGACCGACGTATTTCTCATGACGGATTTGCCCAATATCCCGGGGAACATGATGATGCGGCCTTTTTTATCTGTGGCCATATAGCGCATGACGGCCTGGGTGACGATAAATGTTCCGTACACATTAACATCGAATACCTCCCTGGCATGGTCCGGTTTGATATCAAGCACGGGCTGAATCAGGCCAAGCCCGAACGCGTTTATCAGCACATCAATCTGACCAAGGTCATCATGCACCTCGCGGGCCATCGCCGATACTGACGCGTGATCGGTCACATCCACTTCGATGACGTACGCTTCCCCGCCCGCATCATTGATCTCCTTCGCTTTTTCATCGGCTTTTGTCCTGTTTCTGGCTGCGAGCACAACTTTGGCCCCGGCTTTGGCAAACAGGTCTGCCGATGCCTGCCCGATGCCGCCCGATCCGCCAACAATTAATACAACTTGGTCTTCCATAACGATACTTGAAATTTTTATTTACATTCGTCAATGAAAGGCTTCAGGTAAGAAAATCGTTCGGTGTTTGTGGAGTTAGTTGATTCAAACGTTGGGAGATTGGGAGATTTATTAACCTCATCTCGATTCTTAAATTTGTAGAATATCCCAAAAGCAGTTCAAAAAGGGCGTCATCCCGTACTTTCCCAAAGGGATCCCTTATGGGGGTTGCGGGATCTCCATCCCTTGATATGATTAGGAGATCCCGGATCGGGGTCCGGGATGACAAATTAGATAATTTTTCTGCAATACCGCGCTCTTTTTGGACAGCCTCGGAATTAAACAAACACGAAGGGTTTACCCGTCTCTTCATCACCGGCATCAACCTAAATCACAAATCACCGAATCAACCAAAATCACATCACCTCTCCATCGCTGCCGGCAGTGCTGATTCGTAGACCATCTCCAGCTCCTTCACACTGCGGTCGATATATTCATCAACCAGCAATGTATCACCCCCAACCGATCCAAGTTCGTAAAAGGGCAGGTCGTGCTTCTCCAGGAAGATTTCAAGTTTGCGTGCACTCTCAGCCTGTACCGTTACGACCACGCCCGATTGTGCTTCGCTGTAGAGAACCTCGGTTACGGATCCGTACAAGTTCTTCACGGTCAGGTTGGCTCCCGTGTTTCCAAAAATAGCCATCTCTGCCAGGGCTGTCACAAGTCCGCCATCTGATACATCATGGGCAGCATTGATTAACCCGGTTTGAATGGCTTCCAGGAGCAGCCGCTGCAGCTTTACCTCCAGCTCAAGATCCAGCTCTGGGGCATTACCTGTCGTTAACCCGTGAATCGTCTTGAGGTATTCACTGCCGCCAAGTCCCTTCCGGTGTCCCCCAAGGTAATAGACAATATCGTTCTGCTGTTTAAAGGCCGGCGTGGTGGTATGTTTTTCCACATCTTCCACAACTCCAAGCATGCCTATGACGGGAGTGGGAAAGATGGCTGCATTTGGATTTTCATTATAAAGGCTCACATTTCCACCCGTCACAGGCGTGTTCAGGGCCCGGCAGGCGTCGCCCATTCCGCCTACGGCTTCGCGAAATGTCCAGTAGACTTCCGGCTTGTAGGGATTGCCGAAGTTAAGGCAGTTGGTAATTGCCACCGGTTTTGCACCACTGCAGACCACATTCCGGGCGGCTTCCGCCACAGCGATCTGCCCGCCGCGACGGGGATTCAGGTAGACATACCGGCCGTTGCAGTCGGTTTTGACCGCCAGGCCCTTCGACGTTCCCTTCACGCGTATCACACCGGAGTCGGAAGCACCGGGGGCATTCACCGTATTCGTCCGCACCATGGTATCGTACTGTTCATGCACCCATCGCTTCGAGGAAATGTTTGGTGAAGAAAGAAGTGAATTGAGCGTTTTGTTGTGATCGCCGAGTC
>JAAAOB010000027.1 GCA_009909035.1 Bacteroidota bacterium | reverse complement strand
GGCCTGTCAACGGAGGATTCGCCGTTTCGGTTTACCATAAACCACTCCGGGTGGTTGTTGATCAAATAATCATCACCGCCTCGCTGCAGTGTAACAAACCAGGCGTGCACGTCCAGGTCGAACCCTTCACTCAACCTCAGCCACTTTTCATAGTTACCGGATGGCAAAATACCGTTAAGTCCCGCTTTTTTCAGGTTCTCAAGTCTCTGTTTGAGTTCGTCATCGCTCCCTTCATGATTTGAAACCCAGGCATAACTCGCCCTGTTTCCAGAGTCCGGACCGACAAAAGGCTTAAGAAAACTGGTAAGGGATGAAAGCCCGGCAAAACCTGCGGCTCCGGCACTTATCGTTTTGAAAAAATCTTTTCGCTGCATAATAGGTTTATTTTAAAGTGAACGTGACGTTTGATCTGCCGGTGGGGTATATCATCTCACCTATCTTTTTTAAGAACACGCCAGCTTTTGCTATCGCTTCGGATATAGAACAGATAAGCAGAATCTTTTGGGTTGAGGCGCATGATATACGTTTCATCGAGCACCCGAATGCTGAGGGGGGCGGGATTGTCTGCGCCGGGGAAATGATCGTAGAACAGATCGGCATAGAAGAGCTTCTCCCGGTCCAGGGTAAATGTTCCGTTCGTTTCAAGGTGTTGATTCTGAAGATAATAGAGGTTTCGCAATATCCAGGCGTACGTCTCATCCGTGTCCGGTCGGAACGCCGGGCTGGCGGAGCCTGGCCTGTCATCAGAAAACTCCACGTATCCCCACATCTCGGGATAGTGCATGTTCACAAGTCCCTGTGGAGACCACGACCAATTATCCTCCGGAAGCTCATCACCCGTTTCCGGATCTGTTTTTTTGATGTATCGGCCGTCTACTATGTCTGTTTTCCACTCAACTCGTGAAAAATTGACTCTCCAGACGCTGCCGTCCTGAGGTTTTCCTTCGGGAGCGGCTTCTGACAGCACCTCCCAGGGAATGGCCATTTCAACTGTCCACCCGCTGTCAATATCGGAAGGGTTGTTTAGTGTACCCCGCACATCCACGACTATCTTCAGGCCCGAAATATCCCACGCATCAATGGCGCTGCCCCCGTTACGATACGGCTGGGTGAGCATCAGATCCCAGTATGTCTCCAGTGCATTTACTTCCAGTTCGTAATAGTTGTGGGTATCCCCATCCGGGTCAATAAAGACTTCGAAATTGTTATCCATAAAGATGACAGCGTCTCGTTCGGTCAATGTAGCCCACACGTGCGGTTCTTCTAAAGTGGCCAGAATATAGAAGTAGTGATCATCCCAAAGCATTTTTGCCCTGGTTTGATATCGGGGCGAACGGTCGGGATCACCGGTAATGTCTGAAAATGTTGCGGTCCACGCCACCCGGTTCCAGATCTCTTCATCAGGACGCCCATCCACCGCAATGGGTGCCTCCGTTTTAAATGCTCGATACGTTTCAGGCTGAAAGTCGATCGATGGGATGCCCAGTTCCTGGCTCTGTCCATCCAGAGTGGATACCACAACCATTACCATAAGTAGAAGAGTGAATCGCATAGAACCAATCATTTTTAATGTGGAGCCCATTCGCTATTAAAATCCAAATAGACAGATTTGCCATATGGAGTGAAATGAGGGGTCGCCCCGTCACTTCAGGAGGTCATTTGATGAGTGAAGTAAAACAAATAGATTTATAAAAAAAAGCTGAAGAAGATATTTGAGGATTTCAGAGCATATTTGGGACCGCTTCCAAATTGTTTCTGAAATTATGATTTGTATACTTGGAAGAGAATTTCTGTAAAGATTCTGTAAAGAATTTATTGTTATATCAACCACTATCGCTCAGAAATCCATTCAGATTATAACAGAAACGGATAAAATGATCGGTAATGATATGCTCAGAAAAACAGACCAGCTTCACAAAAACGGAAAATAATCTATTGTATTTATGGAAAACCCATACAAAAGCGTTCCAAAATTAGCAGTAAAAGCAGTCTGGATGGTCAGCCTGATGTTTTGCTTTTCAACCCTTCTTGCAAGTTCTGCGTTTGCGCAGGATGTAACTGTAAGTGGTACGGTAGTTGACAGCGAAACTGATGATCCCATACCGGGCGCAAACATAGTAGAGGTGGGAACCCAAAATGGTACGGTAACGGATTCGAATGGTGAATTCAGCCTTACAGTTGCAGGTTCCGATGCTCAGCTACGCGTCTCTTTTATCGGCTTTCAGCCTCAAACAATTGCTCTCGACGGGAGAAGCGAACTAACCATCGCTCTCGAGCGTACAGTTGGGGAACTGGATGGATTAGTGGTGACCGCTTTTGGAGTAGAACGAGAACAGCGTTCACTTGGATATTCAGTAACCGAGATTGATGCTGAACCGATGGCCAGCACCCGTTCAACGAACTTAGCTGATAATCTCTCCGGGCAGGTTGCCGGACTCCAGGTTACATCACCCAGTACGGGCCCGGGTGGGTCCACGCGGTTGGTCATTCGCGGGGTGACATCATTGACCGGCGACAACGAACCGTTGATCGTGGTTGATGGTGTTCCTATCGACAATAGAAATATTGGTGAAGCCGGAATGTGGGGCGGTTTCGACGGTGGAGAGGGGATTTCTTCCCTGAACCCGGACGACATCGAAGAGATGTCGGTTCTTAAAGGCCCCTCGGCTACCGCACTTTATGGATCCAGAGCTCAAAACGGAGCAATCCTCGTGACGACCAAAAGCGGGGCAGGAATGGATGGGTACACGGTCGATGTAAGAAGTAACGTGACCTTCGATAATATTCTTGTGGACCAGGATGAATTTCAAACAGAGTATGGCCAGGGAACACGAGGACAAATTCCCCAAACCCAGGGTGAGGCTCTCAGTACAGGATTAAGCAGCTGGGGAGCGCGTATTGAGGGGAATCAAACGGGCGTCCAGTTTGATGGGGAAACCCGCCCATATGAAGCATTTCCTGATAATATGGAGAATTTTTACGATACCGGTGTAAACATCACTAACAATGTTGCGGTTGCCGGTGGATCTGAAAACTCGTCTTTCAGGCTATCACTAACGCGGTTAAACAGTGAAGGTATTATCCCCGCAACCCAGCTTGACCGCGATAATTTCAATTTTATTGGTCAACGAACCTTTGGAAATCTGAATGTTGAGGCGAAAGCAAATTACGTCATCGAGCAGACAGATTTCAGGCCACAGCTCTCTGATAATCCATCCAACCCTGCACTTTCACTTACCTACCTGCCGAGAACGCTGGATGTACGGCTGCTCGAACGCCACAAGGATGAGCAAGGAAATCATATTCCGTTTACAAATAGCAATTTCAGGCCTAATCCCTACTGGGGCTACCGGGAAAACGGAAATGAAGATGACAAGCGCAGGCTCATTGGGTTTGTCCGAACAAGCTATAACTTCTTTGATTGGCTGTCGGTCCAGGGCCGTGCCGGAACGGATATCTACACGCTTCGGAGAACTACGTGGGATGCACAAAATACTCCCTGGGTAGAAGGCGGGCAGATGACGGAAGATGAATTCCGTGTCCGTGAAGACAACTTTGATCTCTTAATTCAGGGGAACCGGGACATTACCTCCGATATCGGAATGGATGCCACACTTGGAGCAGCTCGCGTCTATGAGCGATTTGAGAACTTGAGCCAGTTTGGACAGCGGTTTGTTATCCCTGATTTGATTACAATCGGGAATACGAGCCAGGACACCCGGAATCTTGGATTTGGATTTAGCGAAAAACAGGTTAATTCCGTATTCGGTTCACTGAATGTAGACTACAAGGAACTTCTGTTTCTTGAGCTTACCGGCCGGAACGACTGGTCATCTACACTGCCGGATGACAACAACTCCTATTTCTATCCGTCTGTGAATGTTGGCTTTAGCTTTGCCGAGGCGTTTGACCTGACCAACGACTACTTTAGCTATGGTCAGCTGCGCGCATCTTGGGCAAATGTAGGCGGCGATACCGACCCATTTCAACTGAACCTGAATTACGCAATTTCCGGATCTCACCCAACAAAAAGCGGTGGCAATATCTCTCATGGTCAAATTACCAACGGAACAATTCCGCTGGCTACACTCAGGCCAACAGATACGGAATCCATTGAAGGAGGGGTTGATCTCCGGTTCTTCGAAGGGCGTCTCGGTGTTGATTTTACGGCCTACAAACAAAATACAACAGATCAGATACTCGGAACAACCGTCTCGAACACCTCCGGGTTTGGCAGCAGGCTGATTAATGCCGGCGAAATTGAGAATAAAGGGATCGAGCTGCTGATTACGGGTCGGCCGATCGTTACTCCCGAATTTCAATGGAGGACATCCATAAACTATGCCAGGAACACGAACGAAGTCATTGCCCTGCAGGAAGATCTCGAATCTCTCCGCCTGGGAACCAGCCGGTCACGCATTACTTTTGTGGATGCTCGGGTTGGTGAACCGTATGGCCAGATTGTGGGTGTTGGTTACCAGCGGAATGACGCCGGTGAGATAATATTTGATGGTGACGGGCTGCCGCTCACCGAAAATAACCAGGTGCTCGGTAACTTCACTCCGGATTGGACCGCCGGTATCACGAATAACTTCTCGTATAAAAACTTTTCGATGAGTGCTCTGCTGGATATCCGGTGGGGTGGCGAAATGTATTCACTTACAAACGCACAGGCGTATGCTGCCGGAACTCATGAAAACACACTTGAGGGCCGCGAAGGACTCTCTTTTGATGAAGATGGAAACCTTACCGGTGGCGGCGTTATCGGAGAGGGCGTCACCGAAGATGGCCAGCAAAACACAACGGCGGTGGATCCTGAAGTCTACTACGGGTTCTTGTCGTCCAACGTCTCAGAAGAGTTTATTTACGATGCGAGCTATGTAAAGCTTCGATCGTTCTCCGTAGGGTACGACCTGCCGGTTGATGTTGTTCAGCGCATAGGATTATCCAGCGCAAAGGTATCGGTTGTAGCCAGAAATCTCTGGTTAATTCATAAAAACACACCGAACATTGACCCGGAATCGGTCATCAATACCGGCAACGCGCAGGGCCTGGAGCATGCATCGCTTCCCAGCACGCGAAGCATCGGCTTTGACGTCTCCCTACAATTTTAATAAAAACCCATAAAAAGTTATGAAATCAACAATGAAAAGACTTTTAGGAATTGCAGCGCTGGCTATGGTCGCAATGGTCACACTTCAGGCGTGTGATGAAGGGTTGACTGAAATGAATGAAAACCCAACAGTAGCTACGGAACTGGCTCCTGAATTTAAAATGACAAGGGCACAGCTCGAAGCGTCCGAAGGACGGTTTGAGGCGTGGCGGGGGAACCTGATTTATGCTTCAAGCATGATTCAGCACCTTGCATCTACCACCACGGCCTGGGCCGGGGATCGGTACACCATCAATAACAGCTACCTTTCCGCTCACTGGAATTTGATGTATCCCAATTCTGTCAAATCAATTGAGGACATCATTGCTCAGACGAAAGATGAGCCGGAATGGGTCAATCTCTATTCGCAGGCGCGAATCATGCGGGTTTTCATATACCATCGCATTACGGATCTCTATGGCGATATTCCCTACTCAGAAGCCGGAAAAGGGTTCATTGAGAACGAAACATCGCCCGCGTATGATCCCCAAGAAGAGATCTACAATGACATGATCAATGAGCTAACGGAAGCCGTTAACGCCATGCAGCAGGGAGCAGTCACCTTTGGCGAAAACGACCTGCTATACGCCGGCGATATTACACAGTGGACGAAGTTTGGGAATTCTCTCAAAATGAGGCTCGGAATGAGGCTCACCGAAGTTGATCCCAACCTCGCTCAAAGTACGGTCGAATCGGCCGCCTCCGGCATGTATATGGAAAGCAATGACGACATTGCGTGGGTTCCCCATGCATCGGGACCCTCCGGTATTAACCGAAATGGTGTTGGTGAGGTATTCCAGGATTTCGGTTTAACAGGCCATAACTTCAGGCTGAGCG
The DNA here is from genome assembly GCA_009909035.1 of Bacteroidota bacterium. Lineage (GTDB taxonomy): Bacteria > Bacteroidota > Rhodothermia > Balneolales > Balneolaceae > SW132. Next base: position 75,604 of record JAAAOB010000027.1, on the reverse strand, counting down.
ATACGCTTGTGGATATGATGCTGGATGCCGAAAACGGAAATCAAAATATCGATCCACGACTCACAATATTTGCCAAAATTTATGACGAAGATGGCAACGTGACGACGAATGACCCGCTTGACTACGAAGGGCTTGAAAATGGATTGGATGCACCTGAACTTGGAGATCTGGATCTTATTCAGTTTCCAATACCAAATCGTGAATTGATGACGAGTTACAGTGCTCCCAATCTCTTCATGACTCATGCGGAAACACGCTTTATTCTTGCCGAAGCGGCCGCGAGAGGATGGAATGTGCCGGGTGATGCGCAGACGCACTACGAAGAGGGAATCCGGGCAGCAATGGAGCACCTCTCACTCTACGGTGATGAAGGAGTGATACCTGAAAGCGAGATTCAGGATTACATCGATAACGTTCCGCCGGCAGATATTGAGCAAATCAATATCCAAAAATGGCTGGCTCTCTACCTGAACGGGTACGAAGCGTACGCGAACTGGCGGCGAACCGGGTATCCCGAACTTGTTCCGGTAGACTTTCCAGGTAACAGGAGTGGGGGACAAATTCCAAGACGATATCTCTATCCCGTAGATGAGCAACAAAACAATGGGGCTAACTACGATGAAGCGATTAATCGCCAGGGACCAGATGAGTTTATGACCCGAATCTGGTGGGATGCTCAATAAGTAGAACGATTATATCTCATGTCTAAGAAGCCCGGCCCCGAGAGGAGCCGGGCTTTTTTTGATTGGTCATTATCGTGTCACACCAAAGAAAAATGGAACGGCAGCCGATCAATGGTTCCAGCGTATGGTTAATTTCACAGGAGGCTTGATTTCTCCGATATCTGTGATGGAAAATATAAGATCATCTCTCAGATGGGGACGCGCGCCCGATGGCAGTCAGGCATTGTAGAATAAACTGTATATTGATCAAACGTGAACTGTTCTTACCCGAACCTTGGTGGTTTTGCTACAAGAGGAATCGAGTAATCAATCAAACAGAGAAATTCGTAGCGTCTAATCGGGCTGAAACCTGTAGAGATAGGGGATGACGGCCTGGTCGTTGCCCGCCAAAATAAAGAGCGGCCCGTTTGTGGTGGGCAGAAGGGCAACTCGCCGGATATCACCGCGGGCATACAGACCGGTTCTTGACGGCAGCATGGTACGGAATCCAAGGGAATCACGCTCTCCTTTCAGAAGCACCCCGACAGATGCCACGGGCCCGGTTTGGGGCATCGTGCCGTAGTTATTCCCTGCCATCAGAAGGTCGGGTGTGCCATTTTGATAAAAATCGTCAATAAAAATGTCGTAGACGGGAGCCACTTGCGCTTCATGCGGGAGGGGAGTGATATTGAACGTGCCCGTCCCGGTGTTTTTAAAAATGGCGGACTGAAGCATATGAAGTTCAAATGGTTCAGCGTTGCGGATCTGCTGATCGGTGAGTATATCCCGGATAGTTGCCGTGGAATACGCACGGTAGTCAGGAAATCTGTCCTCAAGTTCAGGCATCTGCTTCAGAAGGAGATCTCTTCCGGCAACAGGGTAGCGTTGGCCATCAAAAATTTGTGTTATAATCGGTTCATGAAAGGAGTTCTCGTTAAAATCATCCACATAAACGATCATCGGTTCGTTGGCGGTAGCTCTGTACCCGGAGTTGAGCCCCCAATTGCCGCCAACCAGGTCTAAACTCCCATCTCCGTTCATATCCGCAGCTTTCAGGACGTTCCACCATCCGGCAGTCTTGTCAAGACCGGCATCGGATGTATATTCCCGGAAGGATCGTGGGCCACTTTTTTTGAACACCCTGACCGGCATCCACTCGCCCGCGATGGCAAGCTCTTTCCCATCTTCGTCATCCAGGTTGGCCCAGACCGCATCAGCAACCATACCGGGACGCATCAACTCCGGGGCAACGTCTTCCGTGACGTCAGTAAATTTTCCGTCTCTGTTTTCCAGCAGATAGCTTCGGGGTGGCATCGGATAGCGCCCGGTGTGGGTACGACCGCCCACAAAGAGATCGGGATTTCCATCCTCATCTATATCTACAATTTCAACAACTCCGCCGCTGCTGTGCATTTCGGGAAGTGCACGCCGGTTCCATCGAAAATTCCCAAAACCATCGTTGACGTAGAGCCGGTCCTGGTACTTTTCTCCGTTGAGCGGGTCGAAATTGCCCCCGCTCACCACGTAAAGATCGAGGTGCCCGTTACCGTTCGAATCAAAGAAAAGGGCGTCAGTATCATCATAGGAGGCGTGTTCTTCAAACACAGGAGCCTCAATTTTATTGAAGGATCCGTCAGGAAGCTGAAGATAGGGCGATCCAGGTTGTTCAAATCCGCCGCCGATAAAAAGATCTTCCAGCCCGTCGTTGTTAATATCACCATAGGCAAGCGCCGGCCCAAGGTTCGACAGCGTATGGGGCATTAACGGCGTTCGAATCCGGTCTTGATTCAGCCCGCTTTCGTGGCTGAAATCAATTCCAATGGCAGCAGGATCAAGTTCTGTAAACATTGTGTAGCCGGAGGGTCCCTCTTGCTGGTGATCGGTTTGATTTGCGCTATCCTGTACAATGGTGAGGGTTTGGTTTGCAGATACGGAATCAATGTTCTGCTTGGACTGATCGGGCCATGTCACCTCCAGAGATGCCATGTCGTAGCTCCCGAGACCAATATGCAGAACAGGGTCGACGGACGACTGGAACCCCCGTACGGGGTAGGCCTCCCGGAAGAAATGAGTGCCGTCATCGGTCGTCAGCCGGACAGATGCCCCGATTCCATAAGTGTTTTTTCCGCTCCCTTTCAGTTTGATTTTCAACCAGTTATGATCAAAGAGTGCTGCTGCGTTGTTTTTATAGATGAAGGGCGGCTCATTTATATTATTGACGATGAGTTCCAGTGATCCATCGCCATTTAAATCGGCATACGCCGCACCGCCTGACACCGACGAGCGTTCAAGTCCCCAGCGCTGTGTGCTTTCCGAAAAAGAGATGTTTCCATTATTTTGAAACGCGTGATTATGCATCTCTACCTGTTCCATCTGCTGAACCAGTTCATACCGCAGATCCGGATCATCCGGCAGATCTTCATCCGGGTATTGCTTCCAGAGTATATCATTCAGGTAGTCGAGGTCTGTATAAAAGCGAGGAAATCCATTGGTGATATGGATGTCATTCCGGCCGCTATTGGTAAAATCGGCCGCAAGGATGGACCAGCTCCAGTCGCTCATTGAAATCCCGGCCAGCTGTCCGGCCTCGGTAAACGTGCCATCGCCGTGGTTAACCTGCAGCGTGTTGCGCATATTTTTTCTGTGATACCCGTTTGCAGCAAGCTGATCGTAAATATTTGGATCGGGATGCTTAAAAACACGCCTGCGTGAGTAATCAGGCGGCAACATATCGGCAACTAAAATGTCGGGGTGCCCGTCGTTATTCATATCAGCGATATCCGACCCCATAGAAAAATGGGAGGTAACAATGGTGCGGTTCAGAATCTCATCGCTAAAGGTCCCGTCGCCGTTATTCATGTACATATAGTCGCGCTCCATAAAGTCATTGGCAACGTAAATATCAGGGTAACCATCACCATTCAGATCAGAAACAGTAGCACTAAGGCCGAACCCAAGCGGGTTCTGATGAATTCCGGCCTCTTGACTTACATCAGTAAAGGTATTATCCCCGTTATTCCTGTAGAGTTTATCGCCTGCATCGGGATCCACCTGGTCGCGAATCGTCATGATATCAAAATTTGTGAACGTCCGGGTGTTGTAATTCACGATAAACAGATCCAGCAGGCCGTTTCCATTCGAATCGAAAAAGATGGGCTGTGTACAGTATCCCGGATCATCCAGGCCATACTCGGCTGCTCGTTCCGTAAAGGTTTGGTCTCCATTGTTTATAAACAGCTTGTTTCTGCGGTTTTCCGGTTCAGTTTCACCAGCCTTGCAAACATAGATATCGAGGAGTCCGTCACCGTTGACATCAGCCATGGCTGTGCCGGCCGACCATCCTGTTGAATCAGCTACTCCGGCGGATTTTGTAATATTTTGAAATGTATACTCTCCCTGGTTGAGGTAAAGAGCGTTGGATCCCTGGTTGGCCGTAAAGTAGATGTCCGGCAGGCCGTTTTGGTCTATATCGCCAATGGCTACTCCACCGCCGTTGTAGAAAAATTCCGTCTCCAGAATATTGTTCCCCGGTTTCTCTTCCAGGCGGTTTACAAACGTTATCCCGGTAGTTTCGGGTGCAAGAGCTTCGAAGAGAGTCTCTTTTTCAGCATCCGGCGTGCTACAGCTTGCAAATGAAAAGAGTGCAATGAAAAGGGATAGGACATGCACCTCGGGTCCGGCAGAATGGGTACGTTTGAAAAATCCGTCTCGGGTCATGTGTGGGGATTGTGTCAGTGGTTGTCAGGCCGATCAATAAGAACTATATCAGATGCTGAAGTCAAAACATAATAACTGAAAATGTCAAAATGCAGTTCACATGAGCCGTTTACTTCGGGTAAGTAACATCTCTACTCAAAGTGGCTGGGTGAATCGACCATCTTGTTTGCAGTTTCATGGCGCAGGGCAAAGTTAAACCCGGGGCGGACGGCGTGAGCGCCATACTCCCCGTCTTTATTGACGGCAATAAATCCGGCCTGTAAATTATCGATATCTTTCCTGTTTTTCGAAACAAGCCGATGAACAACTTCCCGGCACGCTTCATCAGGTGAGCGTCCCTGTCTCATCAGTTCAACAACCAGGAAGCTGCCACAGATTTTAATGATCGATTCTCCCATACCGGTTGCGGTTGCGGCTCCAACCTCGTCGTCGACGTACAGCCCCGCACCAATGATGGGGCTGTCACCGACACGTCCATGCATTTTAAACGAGAGACCGCTGGTAGTACAGGATCCTGCAAGATTTCCAGAGGCGTCGATACCTACCATGCCGATGGTATCATGATTTTCAATATTGATAATCGGCTTGTACTCTTTCTCCCGGAGCCACTCCTGGTAAGCAGCCTCCGCTTCCGGATGCAGCTCTTCCTCTTCCAGGGTCATATTCTCAGATATTGCAAACTGACGGGCGCCCTCGCCGGCAAGCATGACATGGGGTGTTTTTTCCATCACTTTACGGGCCAGTGTAATCGGGTGTTTTATTTGTCGGACGAAACAAACCGACCCACACTCACCACTTCCTTTCATAATAGAGGCGTCGAGGGTGACAATGCCTTCACGATCGGGTAACCCATTGAGGCCAACCGTACGGCTTGATGGATCGGCCTCTGTTACTTTGACACCCTCCTCAACTGCAGTCACTATTTGTCCGCTATCCCGTAGTACAGCCCACGCTTTTTCGTTGGCCGCCATGCCGTGGTTCCATGTGGACAGAAACAGCGGTACATGTTTATCGGAACCCGTCCGGCTGGAGATCAAGTCAGCACTTCTCTTCAGAATCCCGGGCATCAGGGCTGTTGCTGACAGGAGCGTAAATTTGAAAAAGTTTCTTCTGGTTGTCATTTGAGCAGGAATTTCAATTTTGAGTTTAGCTGATGGCTGCAGCAGTTGTCGCAGCCGGACGGTTTTTTTATGACGACATCCCGTTTCTTAGACGGATCATATTCTCCGATTATTGATATTAAAAATGCCCGATGCGGTTGCAAACCCACAGGGTACCACATAACTCTGCGGATCATCGGATGTTTAGTAGAAAAAAATTTTTAGTATACGACGGTTGCGGTTGTAACAAATGTCGCCAAACTGTTGATGCCTCAACCAAGATTATCAAGCGACTTCTGCAATTTTTCGATGTCAGAAAGCGCATCGGCCTTCTTTTGACGCTCTTTTTCAACGACTTCGTCAGGGGCGTTTTCTATAAATTTTTTATTGGCAAGTTTGCCTTCCACGCTTTTCAAAAACCCTTCGGTTTTTTTGATCTCTTTTCGAATCCGATCTTTCTCTTTATCAAGATTAATCAATCCCTCGAGAGGCACGAAAAGTTCAGTTCCCTTTACAAGCGCCGATGCCGAGGCTTTGGGTTTCTGGATGCCAGGATTGAATACCAGGTCGGAAATTGAAAGAAATTTATGGTAAATCCAGCGTTCAGCCTTCAGCTTTTCAGCATCTTCGGCAGACGCAGGTTTGATCCTGATATCAAGCTCTGTTTTTGGTGATAGCCCCATTTCAGCCTGGATATTCCGGACAGCTGAAATGTGTTCCTGTATTTGCGAAAAGAGGGCGACCGCTTCCATATCTGCTTTTCCTTCCAGTTCCGGCCATGGACTGATTGTCAATGCTTCGTCACTTGTCCGCGGCTGAATCCGTTGCCAGATCTCCTCAGTAATGAACGGCATGAACGGATGCAGAAGCTTCATTAAGAGCTCGAATAGACCAAGGGCACGTTCAAGGTTTTCCTTCGGCATATTCTCGCCCGGTTTGTCCGATTTGGACACCTCGATATACCAATCACAAAAATCATCCCAGACAAGCGAGTAGAGCTTTTTAAGTGCCTCATTCAGCCGATAGGATTCAAAATCACGTTCAACCTCCGTCATCGTGGTTTGTATTCGAGACATCATCCACCGGTCGGCAAGATTTTCAGCGTCCAGTTCAAGAGTTGGTGTATAGGCAACATCCTCGTCCTTGTTCATGGACAGAAAACGAAAAGCATTCCATATTTTATTAGAGAAGTTTCGTCCCTGTTCGCATAGTCCTTCATCAAACAGCAGGTCGTTGCCGGCAGGTGATGCGAAGAGCATACCCACGCGAGTGCCGTCTGCACCGTAATTTTCAATCAGCTTGAGCGGATCCGGCGAGTTACCGAGAGATTTCGACATTTTTTGCCGTTTTTCATCCCGTACGATCCCGTGGAAGTAGACATTGTGAAACGGTTTGTCATCCCTGAAATAGTATCCGGCCATAATCATTCGGGCTACCCAGAAAAACATAATTTCCGGTGCGGTTACCAGGTCCTGGGTAGGGTAGTAGTAGCTGACCTCTTGATTGTCCGGATTGTTAATGCCGTCAAAAACGGAGATCGGCCAAAGCCAGGAGGAGAACCAGGTATCGAGCACATCTTCATCCTGTTTCACCTGTTTGGCGGTAAGGTCCTTCCCGGATTTTTTTCTTGCTTTTTCTACGGCTTCCTCAGCCGTTCGGGCAATCACATATTCATCTTCACCTTCACCATAGTACCAGGCGGGTATGCGATGACCCCACCAAAGTTGCCGGGAAATGCACCAGTCCCGGATGTTTTCCATCCAGTGTTTGTAGCTGTTTTTAAACTTTGCCGGGTGAAACTGAACCTCATCATTCATTACATTATCGAGTGCAGGTTTGCTCAGTTCGTCCATTTTACAAAACCACTGGAGGGAAAGCCGCGGCTCGATCACGGCATCGGTCCGCTCAGAATAGCCCACTTTGTTGGGCATATCCTCCAATTTTACCAGCAACTCCTGTTTTTTTAGATCTTTTATGATCAGCTTGCGGGCTTCGAAGCGGTCTATCCCCACATAGTGTTCTGCTTTCTCAGAAAGCGTTCCATCGGGATTGAGCATATCAATAATTTCCAGGCCGTGTTTTACGCCCAGATCGTAGTCATTCGAATCGTGCGCAGGGGTGATCTTCAGGCAGCCGGTGCCATATTCGGGATCAACGTAATCATCAGCGATAATCTTTACTTCACGGTTTACGATTGGGATGATGGCCGTCTTGCCAACCAGGCCGGCATATCGCTCATCATCGGGGTTTACGCAGACCGCCGTATCGGCCAGGATGGTTTCGGGTCGGGTGGTGGCAATGGTTATAAACTGCTCGCTCTCTTTGATCGGGTAGCGAACATAATAGAGTTTCGACTGAACCTCTTTGTGGATCACCTCTTCATCACTGAGGGCCGTCTGGGCCGAGGGGTCCCAGTTTACCATCCGCTTGCCGCGATAGATATATCCATCTTCGTATAGCTGAATAAAACAGGTAATAACCGCTTCGTACAGGTCGTCTTCAAGTGTGAACCGGGTGCGCTGCCAGTCGCAGGATGCGCCAATGGTTTTGAGCTGCTGCAGAATGATTCCGCCATGCTCGTCGGTCCATTTCCAGGCGTGTTCCATGAACGCATCGCGTGAGAGATCGCTCTTTTTGATTCCCTGTTTTCGAAGTTTCTGCACCACTTTTGCCTCAGTGGCAATCGATGCGTGATCTGTCCCCGGCACCCAGCAGGTGTTTTGTCCCTGCATCCGTGCCCGCCTGACGAGCACATCCTGGATTGTGTTGTTGAGCATGTGGCCCATATGCAGCACGCCCGTAACATTCGGCGGTGGAATGACGACCGCAAAGGGATCTCGATCATCGGGTTCCGAATGAAAATAACCGTTCTGCTCCCAGTAAGCGGTCCATTTTTTTTCAGTTGATGTGGGGTCGTAGTGTTTGGGTATGTCTTCTGTCTTTAGGTCTTCAGTACTCATGGATAAAAATTAGATACACGAAATATGAAAAATGGTCTGTCTACAGGGAGTTCCAAATTGATTTCTGCATTCAGAGACCAATGAAACGGCAGCAATACAGGTATTACTTCACCCGGTTCAGGCGCACGCCAAAATGCCCATCACAGTTGTGAACGTGTGGAAGGGTTTGATAGGCAAATCCATCTTCCGTCAGTACTTCTTCAGGCAGGAATTCGTCGAGGCTTTCAAGTTCAAAATTGTCGTACCGCTCCAGGAACTTCTGAATCTGCTCCCAGTTCTCTTCAGGTTCGATGGAACAGGTGCTGTACACCAGGCGACCTCCCCGTTTTACGTGGTTTGCGGCCTCATCGAGGAGTTCCTCCTGAAGTTTTACGGAATTTTCAAGTTCTTCCTCCGTGCGCTTCCATCGCAAGTCGGCGCGCTTGCTGAGTACCCCGGTACCGGTGCAGGGGGCATCCAGAAGGACGCCATCAGCCAGTTTCAGGTCAAGCTCCCGTACATCCGCTCTTCGGATTTTAATATTTTCAGCCATGAAGTTCATGGCACTTTGCGCGAGCAGCTCCAGCCTTTGTGAGTTGATATCAACGGCAGTAATAGATCCATCTGCATCCATCATGTCGGCCATCACAATACTCTTTGTTCCGGGAGCGGCACAGAGGTCAAAAATCTCTTCTCCGGGCAACGGTTCCAGGATCGTAGGGGCAAAACCGGCTGCGATATCCTGGATATGGCAAAATCCGCGTTTAAGCCAGTCTTTGGCAATAAACGGCTGAACGCTGTCAACTTTAAAATAACCGGGAAGCCAGTCGCTCATCTCGAAGGTGATACCGGCTTTTTCCATCCGGAGCTGAAAGTTGCTGGTTTTGGTGCGTAGATTATTTACCCGAACATAGTAGGCCGGACGCTGGTTATTGGCCTGCATAAGCTGAAAAGCTTCCCGTTCCCCCATGCGCTGTACCCATCGTTTCACCATCCACTCGGGGTGGGAGAAGGTTGTTGCCACAAGCTTGGTGCGGTCTTTAAATGCAGGCTTTGGCAAGTCGGGCATATCCCGCTGTATATTTCGCAGAATTGCGTTAACAAGGTCGCCGGATTTTGACCCAAGGCGCAGCTTGGCAATATCTACGGATTCGTTTATGGCTGCATAATCAGGCGTGCCATCCATAAAGAGCATGTCATAGAGGCCAAGACGCAAAATGTTCTTGAGAACCGGTTTCATTTCATCCATCCCGATGCTCGAAAATTCTCCAATAATAAAGTCGAGATAACTCCGCTTTCGCAGGATATTCTGCACGTACTCGCGAACTTGTGCCCGCTCCCTGGGCTCCAGATCATTGGCATCAGCATAGCTTATGGTCTGGCTCTCATCAAATTCCACTAATATATCAACGCTAACGGATCGTGCAGTAATTTCGGTTTCCAAAAGTAAGCTCTGTTTTTTCGGTTATTTATTTAATTCGGTCAATACCCATTCAATGCACAGCAAAAAATGAGTCAGTCAAAAGGCCGGGATGTCTCTTTATAGAAAGAAATCACCGGCCACATCCCGGGATATTTTTGCGGAATATCAATGGCTCAAGGATTTTGACAAATAAAAATAAAAGATAATGTTTTGGAACGCCTTATGCTAACCGGAAAGGGTCGGGCCACGGCTATGTTCCAGGAGAACGGTTAAATGTGCAGCTGGTGTGAAACAGCAGGTTACAAACAGAAGATATCAATGATAAACCGCATGGATTTTAAGGCCAAAAGAATAAACATGGGCGCAGATGAACTCCCCAATTACATGAAGAACTTCGTTGATTTTTGAATGTGAAGTAGCTAACTTTTAAAGCTTTCACAGACAAAGATTTTCTACGCGTAAATCTACGGACGTAAACGATAGAACACAGGACCCGAAAAAACAGAATGAATAAAGGAAAGATAGCCCAGGTAATTGGACCGGTAGTAGACGTTGACTTTGATAAAGGACAGCTCCCCAAAATTTTAAATGCACTCTATGTAGACCGCGAAGATGGATCACGCCTCTACCTTGAGGTAGCGCAGCATCTTGGTGAAAACCGGGTGCGAACCATCGCGATGGACTCAACCGACGGCCTTATCCGGTCGCAAGAGGTCGTGGATAGTGAAAGTCCTATCAGCATGCCTGTGGGCGAAGATATTCGGGGGCGACTGTTTAACGTGGTGGGTGAAGCGATTGACGGAATCGAACAACCGGAAGGCAACGACAGATATCCCATACACCGGGAAGCTCCAAGGTTTGAAGATCTCGCCACGAGTACGGAAATACTTGAAACCGGCATTAAAGTGATTGACCTTCTCTGTCCGTATGCAAAAGGAGGGAAAATCGGGCTCTTTGGCGGAGCCGGTGTTGGAAAAACGGTTTTGATTCAGGAGCTGATCAACAACATTGCAAAACAGCACGGCGGGTTGTCGGTTTTTGCCGGTGTGGGAGAGCGTACGCGTGAAGGAAATGACCTTTTGCGGGAATTTATTGAATCGGGTGTGATTGATTATGGCGACGAGTTCAAGCACGCAATGGAAGAAGGTGAGTGGGATCTTTCCAAAGTTGATAAAGATGTCTTGAAACAGTCTCAGGCCACACTTGTATTCGGCCAGATGAACGAGCCTCCGGGAGCCCGTGCCCGCGTAGCATTGTCAGGATTGACGGTTGCCGAATATTTTCGGGATCAAGTTTCGCCCGATATCCTTCTCTTTATTGATAATATTTTCCGATTCACACAAGCCGGATCTGAAGTCTCTGCACTGCTGGGTCGTATGCCATCGGCTGTGGGATATCAGCCAACACTGGCTACTGAAATGGGGGATCTCCAGGAACGAATTACATCAACCAAGGATGGATCCATTACCTCGGTTCAGGCAATTTATGTACCTGCCGATGACTTGACGGACCCGGCACCTGCAACAACATTTTCTCACCTTGACGCTACAACTGTATTGAGCCGGGCGTTAACACAGATTGGTATTTATCCTGCGGTTGACCCGCTTGATTCAACCTCACGCATCAATGACCCGAAAGTTGTAGGTGACGATCACTACCGAACCGCTCAGAATGTAAAAGAGCTACTTCAAAAGTATAAAGATCTCCAGGACATTATTGCGATTCTTGGTATGGATGAGCTATCTGATGAAGATAAGCTGGTTGTCTCTCGTGCACGCCGCGTGCAGCGATTCCTGAGCCAGCCGTTTTTTGTAGCTGAACAATTCACGGGTCAATCCGGTGAGTATGTGCAAATTGCCGACACGATCAAAGGATTTAAAATGATCATGGAAGGGGAGTTAGACCATCTGCCTGAAAATGCTTTCCACCTCGTGGGTACAATTGAGCAGGCGATAGAAAAAGGAGAACGATTAACTGCAGAGGCTGAGGCGTAGCAATAAATGGCAACGACAAATACGATACACGCGCAAGTTCTGACGCCGGAAGGATCGAAATTTGAAGGAGATGTTCTGAGTGTAACGGTGCCGGGATCTTCCGGTTCGTTTCAGATGCTCCATAATCACGCACCGATTGTCTCATCGCTCGATGTCGGGCCTGTGCTCATTCAAAAAGAGGATAACACGGTTCAGGTTTATGCCGTAAGCGGGGGATTTGTTGAAATGACAGGCAACAAGGTAACTCTTCTGGCTGAACGTGCTACTGAACCTGAAGATATTGATCTGGAGTCAGCCCGAAAAGAGCTGGAAAAAGCAAAACAGAAAGTATACGAAACCTCCTCTGATCCGGAACAGGTACGTCGAGAAATACGAATTGCGGAAAATTTGATCAGTGTTGGATCAAATTCGTAGAAAGTAAAGGCAACTAATAAAAAAAAAGCTCGTATGCCCTCGCGGTGTTCGGGCTTTTTCTGTTTTAAGAGCCCCCGAAGGTAATAGCTGATGTCATACGGACGAAATTGTGACTATCGCTTACAGATAGCAGAGAAAGAATCTAACAGACAACCATTCGCTAATTTTTACTATATTCAGTCCCTATTCAATCGTCTATAACGCATAGCCGAAGCCGTATTCACTACAATCCAAATCCAGTTCAAAATCTATGACTACCCTATACAAACGACTCCCAGCATGGCTTTTTCTTGCTTTTATGCTAATCTCATGCGCATCTACAGAACAAATACAGAAACAAGAAACAAGTACTGATCCGGCAGATCGTTTTGCGGAACAGAAAAAAAACACGATTGCTCATGAAGGGCTTTTCACGGTTTATCAGGATACGACTGATGGCTCCACGAAACTGGAAATAAAAAAAGCGCAGCTTGATAAAGAATACATATACTTTGGACTTACGGCGGATGGCGTCACGGATGCCGGACAGTTCCGTGGTGCGTTCCAGGATAATAAAGTCTTTACCATTCGGCGCTACTTCGATAAAATTGAGTTCGTGGTAAAAAATACCCGCTTCCACTTTGATGACGAGAGCCCCCTTAGCCGTGCCGAGTCAGCCAATATCTCGGATGCTACACTGATTTCAGAAAAAATAGTGGCGGAAAATGACAGCACAATTATCATAAATGGTGATCCGATATTTTTAAGCGAAGATATGAACCAGGTGAAGCCGAGTCCATCTCCCGGCGCCAATCCCCGGAGTTTTTCCCTTGGCAAGTTAAGTTCATCAAAAACGAAATATAGCTCAATTAAGAGTTACCCGGAAAACATAGCGGTTGAAGTGGAGTATATATATGAAAATCCACAGCCGGTTAACGGCGGCAGCAGTGCAGTGACCGATGCACGGTTTGTATCCATACAGTTTCAGCATACATTTATCGAGATGCCGGAAAACAGCTATCAGCCCAGGTACGACGATCCGAGGGTTGGCTATTTTATGACGCAGCAGGATGATCAAATCAGCACCAGTGCCACACCGTACATGGACTTGATTCACAGGTGGCACCTGGAAAAGAAAAATCCGGAAGCGGAGTTGTCTGAACCTGTAGAGCCGATCGTTTGGTGGATCGAAAATACCACACCTGAAGCGTTTCGGGAGACGATCAAAGAAGCTACACTTGCCTGGAACGAGGCGTTTGAAGCAGCCGGTTTCCGTAACGCTATTGAGGTAAAAGTGCAGCCGGATGATGCCCAGTGGGACGCCGGCGATATCCGGTACAACGTCCTGCGATGGACTTCATCACCAAACCCTCCATTCGGCGGGTACGGGCCAAGTTTTGTAAACCCCAAAACGGGTCAAATCCTGGGAGCTGACATTATGCTCGAATGGGTTTTCTTCTCTAATGTATTTCGTTCAGAGGATATCTTTACGATGGACGCATCTGCAGCAGAAAATATAGGCGAGGCGATGAATCCGCACTACTGCAGCTATGCGGGCCACATGCAGCAAAACAATATGTTTGGTATGAATGCGCTTCAAACGATGAATTACCCGGAGGACGACCTGGAAGGATTTCAGCACGAAGCCTTGACAATGCTCATACTCCACGAACTTGGGCATACGTTTGGCCTTAATCACAATATGCAGGCAAGTACACTCCATTCACCCGAAGAGATTCACAACGAAGAGCTGACATCTACCGTAGGATTGACAGGATCTGTAATGGACTACTCTACCGTAAATGTGGCTTCTGATCCGGAACGGCAGGGTCATTTTTACGACACGAAACCAGGCCCATATGATATCTGGGCGATTGAATTTGGGTATTCACCTGCACTGGAAGATGAAGAGGCTGAAGAGGAACGGCTCGATGCAATTCTGGCCCGATCCACTGAGCCGGAACTGGCATTTGGAAATGATGCCGATGATATGCGGAGCCCGGGAAAGGCGATCGACCCACGGGTGATGGTAGGCGATATGTCCAGTGATCCGATTGCTTACGGATCAGAGCGAATTGAACTGACGGAAACCCTGATGGATAACCTGGTTGAGAAGTTTAGCAGGGAAGGGCAGAGCTACCAGGAACTCCGAAATGCGTTTATGACGCTGATGGCCTCGAAACGTTCTCAAACGGGAGTCTTTTCACGATATATCGGCGGCGTGTACAGGGATCGTGCGTTTGTGGGGCAGCCGGGTGCAACCATGCCATTTACGCCCGTTAAGACGGATAAACAGAAGGAGGCCATGAACAGACTGAATGACTACCTGTTTGCACCCGATGCCTTTGAACGGTCGCACGAGGTTTACAACTACCTCCAGATCCAGCGCAGGGGGTTTAATTTCTTCAGCTCAACCGAGGACCCTAAAATTCACGATTTGGTTCTCTCCATGCAGAGTAATGTATTGGCACACCTTCTGCACCCGGTTACAATGCAGCGTATAACGGACGCACGTACCTACGGGAATAACTACAATGTGGCAGAGGTTGTTGGTGATCTTACATCAGCTATTTTTGATGCGGATGCGTCTGGTAATGTGAACACGTTCCGCCAAAATCTACAGGTTGAGTATGTGGGCCGGTTAATCGCTGTTTTAAAAAGTGACGATCATGACCGGATTGCCAAATCAGCCGCTCTTTACAACCTGGAATCCATTCGGGATATGATGAATTCCAGACAGGGCGCCAATACCGAAACGAGAGCGCATACCGCTCATGTGAAACTGGCTATCGACAAGGCACTGGAACTATAATCCAGGCGCCTAACGGTAGATATGATGTTAAAAGAAGCCGATCCTCAGGGGTCGGCTTTTTTTTTAAGAGCTTTTGGTGGTATTTGACAGATTTTGGAATCGAACTGAAGTTAGCAGACAGTATCGCAGATCATCTGTTTTATCTACCCGGTTTTCATTCTACTGATGACGTGTAGTAGAGTGCGAACTGTTTGGGTTGTTAGGGCATGAAGCCGATGGTAGCGAACAGATGAGTGAGAATCCAGTTTATTATGGGGGAGAACGACCTGGGTATGGAACTTTTTTTCTACAATATATCGTACTATTTATTTAAGTCGATCTAAAAGAGGTTGTCATTCTGAACCCTGCATTCCCGGGGCAGGCTCGATTCAGAATCCCCACTCTTTAATCAAGCTTGGATATATCGCATCTGGGAGCAGGGGGGATGACTAACTGAGTTTAGAACTATCCTGAATATGGTTCAGAGACGTAACTGATCATCCCCCATTGCCCCTACTCCCGTGGGGATCCCTCGCGGGAGAAGGGGGGACACTCCAGAATAAACTCAATATATTACCAAAAATTTTTGGGTTCTAAATTGATACCTCGCGGGCTCTGCCCCAAGGTAGTTCATTGAATCAAAAAAACCTGAGTTCAAGTAATAAGTGCAACACGAAAAGTAACCCTGAGGGGCGCGCCCCTCAGGGTTTTCGGCCAAGCGGCTTATATTCGTATTATCATGCAAAAATACAAACAACTTGACCTTAACGATCGTCACAAGATTAAAGCTCTACTCGATGCAGGCCACTCTCAAACTAAAATCGCTGAAATTATTGGAGTTCACAAATCAACCATCTCCCGAGAACTTGAACGTAATGTTGCGACCCGTGGTCGCTATGCCAACGAGTATCGCCCGGAGGCAGCTCAACGGAAAACCAACAACCGCCACAGCGGCAAACGCAAACATATTCGGTTTACTGAAGATTTAAAGCAACAGGCAACCCAATGGTTGTGTGAGGAAAAACTGAGCCCTGAATTAATCAGCGGACGCTGGAGCGTGCAGGGAGTAGACGGGGTAAGTCATGAGGTGATTTACCAATGGATTTGGCGAGGTAAACATCGGAAGGATTCCGCCACCAAAGACCTCTACCGCCACCTCAGGCATGGGCGTCGCAGGCGCAAGCGAGGCAACTATCACGACTCCAGGGGGCATCTGAGCGACCGTGTCGGTATCAAAGAGCGGCCTGATGTCGTTGACGATCGCGCCCGCCTTGGAGACCTTGAAGTCGACCTAATGGTTGGCAAAGCCCATAAATCAGCCCTGGTCGTCATCACCGATCGGGCGACGCTTCTTACCCGTCTTAAAAAGATCACCAGCCGTCATGCTGAGACCACGGAGATGGCCATTGAGGAAAGCCTGGCCAGGGTTCCCAAGTCATTTATCAAAACCGTAACCGTTGATAACGACAAGGCCTTTGCGAACCACCAATCGCTGGCAAGAAAACTCGATGCCAATGTGTACTTTACCCGTCCCTACATGTCCCAGGATAAAGGGACAGTTGAAAACAGAATTGGAGTGGTCCGCCAGTTCTTTCCAAAGGGTACGGATCTGCGGGATGTATCCGATCGGCGTATAAAAACCGTTGAACGACACATCAACAATCGACCTATTCGAAAATTTGATTACCTTTCACCTATACAGCAAACCCTAAAACACCGCGCTGTTGCATTAGTTACTTGAACTCAGGAAAGTTTTGACGGTATCCATATTTTCAATAAGTTTATAATATAAACATGTTTAAATATAAATCTTTGATATGGATCAAGAAAAATTTGATAAAAAAGAGGCACTTAATGTAATAGAGGAGATGGTGAACTCCGGCCGGTACAAAATGAAAAGGGAAGCGAAGTTTTTTCTTTTATGGGGTTGGATGGTATTTGCGGCTGCAATCATCCAATTCTTTTTAGTACTCGCCGAAATCGATAATAGTTGGATTGTATGGCCGGCTTTAATGGGCCTGGCATTCATCATCTACCTGTTGATGGTGAATAAAACAAAAAGAGAAGGTGGATCGAGTACCTATATTGATCGCGTAAATAAATATTTATGGCTTGGCTTTTTTGGCCCGCTTCTCATAACCATTTTAACCGGCGTGTTTATCAGCTGGGCGGCTGCTTACCCGTTTTTTATGGCTATTTATGGGTGGTCGGCAATCGTATCCGGGGGACTTCTGAAATTTAAACCTTTGGTTAACGGCGGCATTGTTTCCTGCATTTTAGGAGTTGCTACAATATTTGTACCCGGCATGTATATTTTGCTGATGCTCGCACTGGCTATTTTTGCCGGATTTATCATTCCAGGCCATGCATTAAGCAGCGTAAAAGCATGAAAGAACTCGATCCAATACTCCATTCCAGGCTTCGACTGGCGATCATGTCATTATTGATCACACATGACGAGGTGACGTTCCCCTTTGTAGTTGAGAAAACAGAGGCAAGCCGTGGCAATGTTAGTGTTCAGATTACAAATCTTGAGGAGGCGGGCTATCTCGATGTAACCAAATCGTTTGAGGATAAAAAACCGAAGACAACGCTCACCATCACCAAAAAGGGAGAGACGGCAATGGAAGTATATACCAAGGCTCTAAAAGAGTATTTGAACCTGTAAATGAAATCATCCAAGTCATCGGATGAGTGTAAAAGCTTTAATATTAAGTTCCATGAGTATATCTCAATCGATGACCCAATAAAAATTTTTATCTGAACCTATGTATTTTTTTCATGACACCGTCGGATTTATTCATCTTCTATCAGCAATTATCTCTATGATTACCGGGACGATGATCCTGGTAATGAAAAAAGGAACCTTAAATCACAAAAGAGTTGGCTATGTTTATGTCGCAGCAATGGCAGCGGTCCTTATAACTGCCTTTATGATTTACCGGCTTTGGGGCGGATGGGGGTTATTTCATTATGCGGCGGTGGTGAGTTCAGTCACATTATTAGGCGGAATGATGCCCATTCTATTTGAATATCCAAAAAATAGTTACATCGTATTCCACTTCAGTTTTATGTATTGGTCTGTGATGGGCCTTTACGGTGCCTTTTTTGCAGAGTTAATGACGAGACTACCGAGTTTAATTTATGATGGTCCGCCGGATGCTTTGTTTTTCCAAATTTTGAGTGTGACGGTTGCATTGGTCATGGCACTTGGCGGATATTACTTCTACAGAAACAAAAATCGGTGGGAGAGGGAGTTTCGTAAAGTGAATGCATGAGTGATCCAGACATTCAACTCCGATGAGAAAGTATACAATCTCTTGGGAAATGCAATAACTGTCATCGGTTGAGTGTTAGTAATTGAAGTTTCTATTCGAGCATTTGTATTCATCCGATGAATCCGCTGTGTACAGTTGTACCCTTCAACCCTTTTGATTTATCGTTGTTGTTCTTCACGAAATATCAAAACCTCTATGATCGCCACCAAAGATATTGCGGCCTTTGCTGCTGAGCGCTTATTAAAACTTGATTTTGAAGGCTACTCCCATCACTATCTTCTTGGTGAACGGGATCTCAGCTTTCCGGAGGCCACCCGTGTATTGGGTGAGGCAATTGGCAGACCGGATCTGAAATACGTCTCCCTGTCTTACGAAGAGGCTAAACAGGGATTGATGCAGATAGGATTTTCGGAGGATGTGGCCGATCGCTACAACGAGTTCATGAAAAGCCTTAATGAAGGCAAAATAACCGGGCACGCCGGGCGCACCCCGGAAACCACTACACCAACCTCGATCGAGGAGTTTGCACAGCAGTTCGCGGGGGCATATAAGCAACATTAAAAAACACTTTTTGAATAATGTATCATGTGCCACTTCCTTTCCTGCTAAACCACTGGTACAGCACCGGTACCACCAGCAGGGTCAGCAGGGAGGAGGAAATCATGCCTCCGATGATGGTCCAGCCCAGGGGCGACCATAAACTGGTTGCGGAAAAAGTGAGCGGCATCAAACCCACGATGGTGGTTGTGGTTGTGATCAGGATGGGGGCAAAGCGGATTTTTCCGGTTTCAATGAGGGCTTGTTTGACGGTTCGTCCCTCTTTTCTGAGCATATTGGCGTAATCCACAAAAATGATGGAGTTATTTACCACAATACCCGAAAGGCTGATAAATCCCACAAAGGCGAAGAATGAAAACGACCAGCCCGACAAAAACAACGCCACAAAGGAACCGGTAACGGCGAGAGGAATGGCCGAAAAGATAATCAAAGGCTGGCTGAAAGAGTGGAACTGAAGCACCAGGATGGCAAAAATTCCGATCAATGCAATGATGAGCAGCTGGGCCAGGTCGCCAAACGACTCCTGCTGGGTTTCATATTCTCCGGCAGCATAATAACGGTATCCCTCAGGCCATTCCAATTCATCAAGCTGACGGATAATTTGTTGGGTGATGGCACCGGTTTGATCCGGGTTGGTCACGTTGGCCGTAACCGAGGTGCTCCGGTCCAGGTTGTAGTGAATAATCTGCGCGGTGGAAGATTCATAGTGAATATCGGCGAGCTGTTTTAGCGGAACCTGGTTTCCCTGCCTGCTGCTCACGTAAATTTTCTCGAAATCGGTTACCACCGGATGATCGCTGAAGGGCAGACGGACAACGAGGGGATATTCTTCATTGTCATCAAAGGTTGCTTCATCCACGAAAAGTCCGCTCATGGCAGCCCGTACCGTTTGGTCAATCTCCAGCATGGAAACACCGTACATTCCGGCTTTATCCCGGTTCACGGAAACCGAAAGGTCGGTTTTGTCATTCGAAAGCGGATTGTCCACATCCTTGGTGCCGTCCGTGTTCCGGATGATCTCTTCCACCTGTGCCGATAAGTTGCGAAGGGAATCGAGGTTCTCTCCAATCACCCGGATTTCAATGGGAGCGTTGAAGGGGGCCCCGTTTTTGAGTTCCCTGAAGGAAATCATGGCATCGGGATAGGTTTCAAAAACAGTTTGGAACCTGTTAAGAGCCCGGTAAAATTGCTCAGGATCCCATTCTTTAAAATTTACCAGCACTTGTCCGTGATTTTTTTGAAACTCCCGGGGAATACGGTTGTAATACACCTGCGGATTTCCGTGACCGGCATTGGAAGTATAGTGATCCACATAGGCGGTGGTATCCAGCACCGATTCCACAAACCTGACCGCCCGGTCGGTCTCGTCTACATGCACGCCGTAGGGTGTATTGATATCAATCAACAACATGGGTTTATCGGCCGTGGGGAAAAAACTCACCCCGATAAAGGGAAACAGGGCTCCTGCTCCTGCAAAAAGGATTAAAGCGGAAATCAATACCGTTTTACCCCGCCGCAGGGCGAATTGCAGGGCCGGTTCATACCCCTTTCGGATCAGGAAACCAAGAAGCCGGTCGGCCGGGGTGTTTGTATCTTTGGCTGAAAGCGTTAATGTTTTGCCTGCCAGCACCGGGGTCAGTACAAGGGCGAGCAACAGGGAAATGGCCAGCACGGTCATCACGGTAACCGGAAGGGATCGCAGAAATTCGCCCGGACCGCTTTGCATAAAAGCCAGGGGTGCAAAGGCAAGAATGGTGGTCAGTGTGGAACTGATGATGGCATAACCTACTTCCGAAGTTCCTTTGGCGGCCGCCTCCAGCTGGCCAACTCCCATTTTCCTGAATCGTACAATGTTTTCTACCACTACAATTCCGTTATCCACCAGCAGGCCAAGCGCAATAACCAGCGATGCGATGGAAATCTGTTGCAGCCCGTAGCCGTAGATATCCAGCAGGCCGATAGAGATAATGATGGCAAGCGGTATCACGGTCATAATCACCGCAGATGAACGGAATCCGAGAAAAAGGAAGATGACCAGTCCAACCAGGACGATACCCTGCAACAGGTTCAGGAAAAAGTCATCAATGCGGCGGGTTACGGCGGTGGCGGCTTCAAAGGCGACCTCCAGACTCATATGTTCCGGTACAAGCTCACGGGTGGCTTCCAGCTCATTCTGAATGTTTTCCACCACCGAAACAAGGTTTTCCCCGGCGTTGCGGGTGACCGATAAGAAGATCGCCCTGCGGCCATTGTGCCGGCCAATCCAGCGGATGTCTTCGTGAGCGACAAACACCCTGGCAATGTCCCGAAGATACACAATGCCGGTTTCGGAAGAAGTGATAACGGTGGACTCGATATCGCCGATGCTGTCGTACGAACCGCTGGTTTTGATGGTGAGAGATTTATGCCCGGATTTGAGATTACCTCCGGGAATGTTGGCGTTATGGCTTCGGAGCTGCCGGAGAACCAAACCCAGAGGAATATTTTTCTGAGACATTTTTTGGAAATCAAGCGAAATGCGTATCTCCTCCTCCGGGTAGGCCTCAATGTCAGCGTTCTGAACCCCGGGAATATCTTCAATCCGGTTTTGCAATCCCTCTGCCACCCGGTACATATCGAGCCAGGGAGCTGTTTCCGAAATGAGTGCAAGCTGCATAATCAGGGTCCGGTCTTCGGGCTTAAACTGTTCGGCTTCCAGTTCTTGCATATTTGCAGGCAGTTCGGGGCGTACAGCATTCATTTCCCGCACGATTTCGTCAAATTTTTCATCGTAATCGCCGCCGTACTCCGACTCAATTTGTATAACCGCCAACCCCTCGATAATGCTGGTGGTTATTTCGGTGATCTCGTCAATTTCATCAATTGCGTCTTCAAGGGGATCTACAATCAGCTCTTCCATGTCTTCGGGACTTGTGCCGGCAAACACGGCGGTGATGACATAATTGGGAAGTGACAATTCGGGGTCTTCCGACCGGGGCATGGTTTGGTAAGCCGTAATGCCAACAAGCAGAGCCAGCAGCACGGCGATGTACACAAACCGGTAATTTTCGATGGCTTTTGCTGGGATTTTCATCGGGACATTCTGTTTAGTTTGATGAATAGATGGAAATTTTTATGCCCGGACGCAGGTAGGAGGCACCTTCGGTGATCACCCCGTGTTTAAAGGCAACGCCGGTTGTGTCGATGGTAAAAAAGTCGTTGCCGATATAGTCCGGCGTAAGATCAAGTGGTTCTGCGGTTCCGTTTTCCAGCGGGACGAAAATTCGGGCCCGGTGTTGTCCGCCTTCAACCATAGCCTGAAGTGGTATCCTGTAGTAGGGCTGGCTTGAGGAAGGAAAGATCATCGCTTTTCCAATAAATCCGCTTTTCAGTAACGCGCCCTCTGACTCAACTGATAATTCAACTTCATATGTGCCGGTTCGCGGATCTGCTGAAGCGGGAACTTCGGTGACTGTTGCATTAAAGGCCCGTCCGGGATAGGCATCGAAATAGACTTCGGCTTGATTCCCGTTACGGATGCGCAACACGTCTTTATCCGTAAGGCCGGTCTTCAGCAGGTAGCGGTTGCCGCGGGTGATGCCAATCCGGTACACCGGTGTGCCGGAGGTACTCAATTCCTGCTCCTCGGCATACTTTTTAAGTATCACACCGTCTCCCGGCGCCGTAATACTCGCATGTCGGCGGTTGAATGTTGCGATTTCGTATTCGGCTTCAGCGATTTCAAGAGCGGTCTCTGTGTCTTGAACCTGTTCCAGGGTAGCGCTCGAATCGCTGTATAACCCCGTGATTCGTTCCAGGTCACGCCGGGCTTTGGCCAGCGCTTCCCGTGCCTTCTGCACCTGCGCGTCAATTTCCACAAGGTCCAGAGATGCGAGGGTGTCGCCTTCCTGAAAAGAGGCGCCCTCACTGAAATTCAGGTGTTCAATAATTCCACCGATCAGAAAGGATAAGTTGGTCTCGGAGGCGGTTTCCAGCCGGCCGCTGCTCTGTACGGGAATGGGACTGGTCTGTACAGCAAGCGGTTCAACCCGAACAGGGACGGTCTCATTTCGGTCGGCTGACGGAGGTTGACTGTACTCTTTCTTACATCCCTGTAAAATGAAAAGCAATGAAAGAAAGGTGATTAAAATGGTTGATGAGTTCATGATTGTATTCGGTTTTTAATTAATCAGGTGATGGGGTTAGTATCGGCCAATGGCCTGTTCCAGTTCGGCATAGGCTATCCTGAGATCGTATTCGGCAATGGTTTTTTGCAATTGTGCATTGGTGAAGCTGGTACGGGCATCCAGGAATTCAATCAGCAGGCTGCTTCCCTGCCGGTAACGGTTTCTAACGATCTGGAACCGGTCGCGGGCACTGTTAAGTGAGCTTTCACTTGCGGTCAGTTTTTTTTGTGCGGCACGATAGGCGGAAAGCGCATTGATGACCTGAAGCCTGATCTGATCCTCAAGCTGCCGGTAGCGGTTATCCAGTTTCTTAATTTCAATGCGCCGTTGCTGAATTTCTTTCTGGTTTTGAAATCCCTTGAACAGATCCCAGCGCAGCCCAAACCGGATGAACCAAAACTCATGGTCTCTGAAGGAGTAGCCATAGCCCTGGAACCCCAGATCTGCGGCGGCGAAAAGTTCAGGCAGGGCATCTCCCTGTTCCAGCTTCAGCAATTGCCGGTTCGCCCGGATGCCCCGGTCAACCTGAAGCAGCTCGTTGCGGTTGGTAAGAGCGGCCGCCTCCAGTTGTTCAAGGGTGAAAGCGTCATCCTGCAGCGGCGGGAGGGAATCGCGGCGGACCGGGGTATCAAGCGGCCGGGTCAGCAAGAAGTTGAAGAAAGAGAGGGCATTGGCGCGGTTCTGTTCGGTTTCGGCAATGCGGCTCTGCAGTTCACTGAGTTCAAATTTAGCCGATGAAACCCGGTCGCGGGTGGCCTTATCGTATATAACCAGGTTTTGGTTGAACTCAAGCAGTTCCTCCAGCAATAGCCTGGTGGATTCATGAATCTCCATCAACTCTTCGGTTTTTAAATAGTTGAACCATGCCGCTTTTACTTCTTTGGTCAATTCATTGATGAATGCCTGCCGGCGGGCTTCACGAGCCGAAAGAAGTTCCTTTTGCGCTTTGTAACTGTAATAAATGTCGGTGTTGAACAGGGGCTGCATAATCCGCAAGCGGGTTTGCTGGAAGCCATCGGGCAGAATGGGTTCCCGGATGGTGCCCAAATTTGTAGGCAGCAGATTCTCTCCCGCCACATCGTTTACAACCGAGTGAACGGGGTTGAGCAGATCACCCACCGGCACATCAATGGTTCGCCCGCCATCAGCCAGATCGTAGGTGGCTTCTAAATGGATGTCGGGCATAAACCGTCCGCGGGCCCGTTCTGCCTCCAGGCTTGATTGGCGCACGTCCAGGTTTTCCTCAATCAACGCCCGGTTGTTCTGAATCGCTATTTCAATATATGTGTCCAAAACGGTGGATTCCTGTGCTGAACCGGCTGTTGAATAAAAGGCAGTGAAGAGAACCATTACCGATATCCGGCGAAGTTTGCCGGATAAGCCGGAGCTCAATGCAAAAATGAAAGGTGTTTCCATGATAAACAGTTTTAATATTATAAACATCGTTCAGTATCATTCAAAAAAATTACAGGTTCTTCAGGGTGTTGTTAAAAATTTCCAGGGCATCAAACAGCAGTTGTTTTTTGTCGGCATCCGGGTACATTTGCATTCGTTCTTTCACATAGAGGGATGAAATGCCGTGTACCTGGCTCCAGATCATAAACGAAAGCGGGTCCAGTTCGTACCCTTTGAAATGGCCGGCAGCCTGGCACTCCTTCAGAATATCGGTCAGCACCTGGTGATTCTTCTTGCCCTCCGCCCAGTTTTCTTTATCAAGGCTGCGCATGGGATCAGTCATGATGAACATCAGATCGTAGTACGCAGGCTGCTCGATGGCAAAGGTCAGGTACACCTCCCCGAGCTTGAAAAGACGTTCGAGCGGATCCTTGACGGACCGCACCCGGCTGAAATACTCGAAAAACAGGTTAAAAGCCCGAACGCTGAGCTGATACAGCAGTTCATCCTTGTCTTTAAAATAGAGATAGAGGGTTCCCGGACTGTACTCAATTTCTTCTGCGATGGCCCGCATGCTGGTGGCTACATAGCCTTTCTGGCGAAAAAGTTTCGCCGCCGTACTCATGATGAGCTCCTTCAATTCCTGTTTTTCGCGTTCTTTACGTTCCTGAATTCCCATGTGTAAGTGATTAATTGAACAATAACAAACTAATGAACACCGTTCAGTTATCAAAATGGTTTTCTCTAATGGATACAGAAAAAGAACGAATAGAGTGAAACACGACACAGGGACAAATGAAGAATGGCGTTTCCACTGGCATTTCGCCCATCTTTTTTATACAATGGCTAAAAGCACTAAATAAAAAAGCACTCCCCGCTGTCAACTGAGGAGCGCCTTCATCATAAATCATACTGCGATGATGTATGTTGAGGTTACGAATATGATTTTGACTATTCCGCTATTCCGGAATTGTGAATGTTTTAAGCATGTTGGCGCTGGCCGGGTCAGGAATTTCGGCAATCCACGCGTAATCGCCCGGTTCAAAATCGGCATGAATATACGCGGTTGATCCTCCCGTCATTTCCATGGTACCACCCATAAACTCCGCACCCTGTGGCGCGTTGTTTACGAGGCTTCCCGGTTTTGACCAATTCATCCACTCAATCACAGATTCGATCAATTCCTGATCGCTATTGTCACTCAGTTTCACAAGCTGAACGTTGTGTCCGAGCAGGTGACCATAACTTGTCTGATCTTCAAAAAAGACCTCAACAACTTGTGATCCATTTTCAGGATTTCCATCCACCTCAATTCCTTCTTTGGAGGAAATGGTGATATTCATATCCGGTTCCGGCTCTTCTGCACCCGACTGTTCATCAGTTACGGTCAGTTGTTCCAGCATTCCCAAATAGGAGTGGAACTGCTCGTTTTCGTCTTTCACATAGCATTCCACAATGTACTCTCCAGGCTCAAGGTGTACCGTGGTTTTGGATGTCTTGCCGTCAGCGGTGAAGCCAGGCCCGCCCATGGGTGGAGCACCCGGATCAAAAAACCAGGGCCCTTTCTCAGAAACGTGGGCTACAAGATTGTCAACAAACTCCCCATACTCTATTTCGCCCGAAGCATAGGGATTGTACTCCACCTGGAACGGTTCCGTAACTCCCTGGAACCAGTGCTCGAGCAGCGGTTCGTCGGCTGCCTTTGCGGCTTCGATGGCTGCCTCAGGAACTTTATAGATCACAAAAAAATGATCCACATGCGATGCGTTGTTAAACTCAAACGTTGTCCAGCCGGATGAGATCGATTGGGTATCCATCTCAAAAAGATGAAGATTTTCATCGTGGTTGTGAGTAGCTGTAACTTCCACAAGCTTCTCATTAGGTGATTCGTTTGATGTTATATTTTCATCGTCGCAGCCAGAAAACAGCTGGGTCGTTGAAAATAATAACATCATCATGCTGGTGTAGAGAATTGTATTCTTGATGACATAAAACATAATGATAAAGGATTTGGTTAAATTACTGTTTGTGATGATTTCGATTGTTGAATTAACCGGCAGCCAGTTGACTGCCTTTCTAATCTGATCTCAAAATAGACCCCGGCTCTTTCCTTCCTCTTTTTTAGTTCTTAGATTGTCATCTAAGACTTTAGTCTGTATCTACATGAATCAACTCAACATCCTTGGACCGGCAGAACTGCGAACGCATGACGGCAAGCTGGAACACTCGTTTCTTGCCGGACCCAAGCGATTGTTTTTGCTCTCCTTCCTATTGATTAATAAAACGACCGGTTTTCAGCGAAGAGACAGAATTCTTCCCCTGCTTTGGCCGGAGAAAGGACAAAAGAGTGCACGGAATGCTCTCAGCAACATGCTCTATCATTTGCGTAAAACGCTTGGCAAAAATTGTATCGAAGCCAGGGGCACAGAAGAACTGAGGATCGATAAAGAACTTTTTGAGTGCGATGTTTTTGCTTTTGAAAACGCAATTGAGAATAGTGACTGGCAAAAAGCATTGACCCTATACCGGGGCAAGCTGCTGGAAGGTCTTCACATTCCGAAAGCTTCAGCCGAACTCGATCAATGGCTTGATACTCATCGTAAACACTACCATAATGAGTATTTGAAAGCCGCAGAAAAGGCAGCGCAACAATTTGAGAGCAGTCAGCAGTACAGAGAGGCTGTAACGTACCGGAAGATCCTCTACCGTGAAGATCCGTTCAGCATAAAAAAAGTTAAAGACCTGTTGCGCTCACTCATGTATCAGGATAAGCAATCTGAAATTGCTGAGATTATAAACAGCCACGCTACCCAAATGGCCAAGGAGTTTGGTGAGAACCCATCGGCAATCACAAAAGAGCTCTCTGAGTTTATTGAGCAGAGTAAACCTGAAATCGCAAAGAAGAAAAAGCATCTGAAAGCCACGCATGAAAACTCTGTGGCTGTGCTGCCATTTGATGTTTTGGGAAACGACGAATCTACCCTGCATTTTGCCAGAGGTTTGCACAATGACCTTCTGACCCGACTCTCTGCCAACAGACAACTATCGATGATATCCAGAACATCTGTTCTTCGATATGAAGACAGCAATCAGGCGATTCCCGAAATTGCTCGTGAACTGGGTGTACGAATTATTGTTGAGGGGTCGGTTCAGCAGATCGAAAACAGAATTCGTCTTAATATTCAGATGATTGAAGCTGAGACAGAGGACCATCTCTGGGCAGAAACGTTCGACCGGGAATTGACGACAAAGAATATATTTGATATTCAAAGCGAACTGGCCGGGCGAATTACCGATAGCTTGGAAGGACGGTTTACCAAAAAAACGACGGACCAACCCGAAACGGAACCGACCCAGAACCTCGATGCCTATCTGCTGTACACCAAAGGACGGTTTCATCTGAGTCAGCGCTCAGAAACCGGTATTACGCAGGCAATCAGCTATTTCAGGAGGGCAATTGACGAAGATAAAGGCTATGCGCAGGCGTGGACCGGCCTGGCGGAGGCTCAGATCCTGGCGGAATGGTACAACTATCCCCAGGAGTCAACCCATACGGATGCGATGGAATCGGCCGTTAAGGCGCTTTCGCTGAATCCAAAACTTGGTGAAGCACATACTGCACTTGGAATCATCTATGTGCGCAGGCAAAACGGGCCCGATGCCCTTCGTGAATTCAAAACGTCTGTGGAACTACAGCCCGGATATGCGGAAGGTCACAACTGGCTTGGATGGATGAATATGGTTCTGGGACGGCTTGATCAATCGATTGAACCCGCAGAAAAAGCAGTGACACTTGACCCCCATTCGCCCTACACGCGGGTGTACCTGGGACAAATTTACCTGGCCAATGCCCATCCGGATAAAGCACTGAAAGAGGTACAAACTGCGAAAAAAATTGAACCGGAATTTGGTGTTATTCACTTCATTGAGGGACTGACCCTTTACCACCTGGGCAAATATCATGAAGCTGAACGTGCCCAAAAAGAGGCCCTGACGCTTTTAACTCCGGACAGCTCTCCCTCTTCAGCAGAGGTGGTTGCTTCTCTTGCAATCATCCACAATAAAAAAGGACGAAAAAACCGGGCCCAAGAACTAATCAAAAAAGTTTTACAGGCAAATGATTATGCATCTGCCGGTTTCGCTTATGCTGCACTGGGGGAGCATGATAAAGCGTTTGAGGCATTTGATAAGGTAGAGCACTGGGGCGCCTTCACAACACCAACAATCCGGTACCTCTATCCTGATTTTTTATCAGAAATACGACAAGACAACCGATTTGAGAAAGTGCTAAGAAGTGTAAATTCAGGCTGGGATATCACGTAGATCGAAGCTCCAGCTTCGATGGCTATGCAACAAACAGCTAAACATAAAGCAAGTTTTAGCTTTAATAAAGTTCAACATCCAGAACAAGATGAGCTGATGCTAAAAAATATCCGGACCACTCGAACGGGGAACTTCGAGTTGCTTTGGTTCAAAATTCTGATTGCAACGCTGTTTGGTTTTAGCTGATATGAACGTTTGAAATTCGGCAGGCGTGCTAAAGGCATCCATTCGGGAAAAAAGGCCTTGTCCACCGTAGCCTTGCGCAGGAGGGAATCGCCAACCGAAGGGGATTGTCATGAATTTGTTGGAGTTATATTAAAAAGTTATTCTTTAAGGCGACAATTTTAAACGAACGTTCATTAGCTGGGTATGTCAAGAGAATACATTATTTATGCAGACGAGTCTGTAATTAAGGGGAAATATTATTCAAATTTTTACGGTGGTTTGTTAGTTTGGTCGACCCATTTGAACGAGGTTACTAAAGCACTTGAAAAGGCAAAAGAAGAGCAAAATTTGTTTAAAGAGATCAAGTGGCAGAAAATATCGAGCGGGTATCTTGATAAGTATAAAACGGTAATGAATCTGTTTTTCAATCTTGTAGAAAAAGATCTTGTTAAGGCACGAATTATGTTTACTCAAAACAGATATGTTACTATCGGTCTGGAGGAGTATCATCAAAAACATGATTATTTTTTACTGTATTACCAGTTCATCAAACATGCGTTTGGTTTGCGTTATTCTAATCCCTCAGGAAATGAGCTGAAACTGAGGATATATTTTGATCGCTTGCCGGATACGAGGGAAAAGGCAGCTCTTTTCAAATCTCATATTACTAGTACCGTTACCACATAATTTATATAGTGAGATTTGTGAGGGAAATCTCTTATTTGACGGCCATTTACCCATGCCTTCGCCTTACTAATTAAGTGGTAACGGCACTAGTCTTGAAAAATCTCCCGAATTCCGCAGGCAGAGAATCAAAATCAAGGAAGACCAGATTGCGGAGGTCAGCTCTCACAATCATGTGTTGCTTCAATGTATAGATATCGTTTTAGGTGCTATGCAATTCCGGTTGAATGATAAACACAAAAGAAAACCAAAAGGAAAGTGGAGGAGAGGCAAGCGTACGATTGCGAAGGAGAAACTCTATAAATTAATCAACAAACGGATTAGAAAAATATATTCCAATTTTAATATTGGAATTACTACGGGAATTGATGGAGACAGGCGAAATTACTGGAATCACCCTTACCGACATTGGCTATTTATTCCCTCAAATTACAGGCAGGACGATTCAAAGACCAAATAATGAAGCCCCGCAGTTGCTATGAAATTTCTTTGGATTTCGTATCCCAGGTGGAACCAGAGACTTCGCAACATGCAGGGCTTATTTAAATATACCTTGAAGGCATTTCTAAGTCAAGAAAACGGTTTTAAATACTATTTGGTATGTATGTATTGTTATGAGCTACAGACAAAATCAAATCGCTTGGAGCGCATAAAAACCCCTCGACTGCCGAAAGATAAATTCCTGAATTATTGATCTTTTCCATGATATTCGATAAATAAACGTATCAGAATCAATCAATCTAACAAATCTACTGCTCGATGAGACAACCAAAGCTGTGTCTATTCCTAACCACCTTCTTATTCACTTTCACATCATTAAATCTTCAAGCCCAATCCTGGCAATCGTCTGTAGATAAAAATCAAAACCGTGTGGGGCGAGTACCTGCATCTTGATAATGTTTTGGATGCCTACCCGCAGCCGATGATGGAGCGGGAGGAGTGGATGAACCTGAACGGGTTGTGGAAGTAAGGAATTCTCCCGGTCAACAGCCCCGTGGCAACCAGGTGAATGAGCCGGGCGGAAAGCCGCAAGCAATTCTCAGATTTTACCCTGTTCAATTCTGAAGCCGGTCTATAACTTGACGAAGGGGTTCGCATGTTGAGTCCAGTTTCTGCTGAAGCATCTTATACATTTTACGAGGTGTTATTTTATGAATTGGACTCTCGGCCTGTTGGCTCGCCTTGATTTTCAGAGGTCAGTAAGACAGGGAATGTATCGTCCAGGTTATTATTTTGCACAAAAATGCAGACTTTTCCTACCCTGGAGAGCTGATCGATTTTAGCGGCATGCTTCTCTTCTTCACCGGGGGAGGTAACTTTCAGCCCCAGCATGACAAGATCGGCCTCAGAGCTATATGTCGTAAGAATATCCGTGAACGACCGCCCATTTTTTATGATGATTTCACCCTCCGCCTCAATCCGGGCTTCCTTTAGTGATTGTTTGATCGATTCGGCAAAGAAGCGCTGATCTTCTTCATGATCAATCACTTCCCGGATACGGATGTTGGCATGTTTCCACTCGGGATTTAGTGTAAGCATATACGAAAGGATCAGCATGAGATCCCCATTGTTTTCCGCCCCGCTCCACCACACATCAATATACCGGTGATTGTCAACTTTCCAATTTTCGTGATCGTTGAACTTTGCCAGGATAATGTTTTTTCCAATCCTTGAAAGCGAACGGATGATTTTGAGCTGGTTGCTGTTGGCCTCTCTATCTTCCGACCATCCAAACATGATGGTATTGGTTTTCAAACCGGAAATACCGTGACCTCTTGAGATATTCAGTATTCCGCTGTGTAACGAGTCCACCTCATGTACCTCGCAAAAGGCATCAACACCGATCCGCTGCACTTTTTGGATCATCCGATCTTTAAGCACTTTCCTCGTTTTACGAGTCGGTTCGCCGGCGTTAACCAGTAGTTTAGATATCGAAAAAATCCCCCGGTTTTGTCCAAATGCCGCCGCAAGTTTCACGAGTTCAATTCGGTCGGAGATATCCTTGACAAAGAGCAGAATGATAGGCCGCCAGTTTCGCTGTTTTACGTGGTAGTGATTCATTCTCAGCAGTGAAAACCGGGCAATCTTCATCCAGAGTCCGGCATTTACATCACCCCACTGTTGCTCAAGAGACTTTTTCTTAAAGTAGAGGTAACAGCCGGCTTCCAGTAAAAATGCAAAAGCAAGGGCTATGGGACTGATCAGGTACATCACATACAAAGAACCAACAGCACCTAAAACCGAAACATACCACGGCACATTTACGCTGGGACGGAATGAGGGCTCTGCAACCAGCTTTTCAGTTGCTGCAACGATATTGATGACCACGTAGAGTGTTAGGAACAGTACGGTTACGAACTTTGCGGCTGTATTTAAATCGCCAAGAGCTACAGCGGATAAAGCGACAGCACCGGTTACCCACGTGGCGATGGCCGGCTGCCCGGTTTTTGTTACTTTCGACAAAAATTTAGGTGCCAGGCCGTCCATGGATAGCGATTGCAATACCCGCGGCCCGCTCAGCACGCTACCGATGGCCGATGATAGGATGGCACCGCAGGCGGCGGGATAGATAAAGAGTCCTCCCATAAACGCAACATCCGACCAGGTTCGCAGCCCGTAGGATTCATCTGCCATCTGTTCAAACGGAAGCACGGCAGTGATTGAAAGCAAGACCGGGATCAGCAGGTAGACCGCAACGCCTGTGAGAACCGAGTAAATAGTGCCCATTTTAATCGATTGGCCGGGAGTCTTCAGGTCACCGCTCATTGCAATACCTGCAAGAAAACCGGTAACTCCGGGAAAAAATACCGCAAATATAATCCAAAACCCGCCATCCGGAACCGTGCGGTAGGAGGCGGTCAGTTCAGGCATTCTGAGCTCATTCATAAATACACCGGCCATCAGTGCCAGGATAGATATCACAACAAGAATCAGCATCGGTACCTGGAATTTTAGCACAAGCTCAGCACTCTTCCCGGAGGCAAACGTAATAGCAATGATGATAATGGCCGTCATCAGCGGTATAGCGTATTCAGGCAGGGCTCCCCAGGCTTCTATCGGCCAAAAAAGAAGGATCAGTTCCGCAAGTCCGAATGCATAGAACGTGATGCTTAGCGTCCGGCTAATATAGAAGGCGACCCCAATAGCACCGCCTGTTTCAAGACCAAGACTTCTGGAGATTAAATAGTAGACGCCACCTACGCCCACCTTTATGTTGGTTGCGATAGCGGCGGCGCTCATACCGGTGATGAAGGTAATGATGTTGGCAAGAAGTACAATTACAATTGTGAGCGGCAGCCCAACATTGCCAACGACCCAACCAAACCTCAGGTACATAATTAACCCCAGGACGGTTAGTGTACTCGGAAGGTATACCCCCAGGAAGGTTCCGAATTTCTTCTTATATACATCCTGATTTTCAGCCATGCAGATATATGGGGTACGCTACGACAAGCAGATGAAGAACGTAGATTGGAATTATTTATAAAAGAAGGGAAAAACATACAATTATCTGGAGAATAAAACATCCTCCTTTTGGATAAAATGAATGTAATAGAATTAATTTGGTCATCTGTTGCATATGATCCGCATACAGATCGATACGGTTTGAATGATTTGAACACATGTTTCTGCTCTGCCTTAGATATATACCTGTGGTTTTCGAGCGGCATCTCAATGAAAAATGTGGGGCTCTCCAGGAATCTTTATCCATTTGTGATAAAATAAAAGATTTTGACTACTATACTTGTCGAAATGGACAATCGAATAAAACATCAAACAGCACTTCTATTTTTCAGCCGCTCAGCAGTGGCGGAGAGCCGTTGCAAGGAGTTTGTAAGCCGCAGCGTTACGAAAAATCGGGAGGTATCCAGTCTCCTGCACAAAAAATCCCTGGAGACGGTCCGCCGGTCCGGCTTACCCTATTTTATTTTTGACGAATCCCGGCAGGTGGGCAGCACGTTTGGTGAACGCCTTACCCATGCGGTTCAGTCGGTGTTTAAACAAGGCTTCGATTCAGTTATCGCTGTTGGAAGCGATAATCCTGCTCTCGGAAATATCCAGTGGAATGAGATTGTAGAATCTCTTGAGAACGAACGCGCCGTTCTCGGTCCAACATTTGGCGGTGGGTCTTACCTGATCGGATTGACGCATTCGATGTTCAGTCCGGAAAAATTTGAAGCGTTACCCTGGAAAACCAACGGCCTGTTTGATGCATTAGCGCTGCAGCTCTCTATCCAACGTGAATCCCCCCTCATACTTGAAACAAACCGGGATATTAACTCCAGCCGAGATGTTTCCTTTTTTCTTTCCGGACGATTTACCGGAATTTTAGCCTATTTTCAATCCCAGCTCAGGAAGATCTTTTCTGCAGTCGCCCTTGTAGAGTATCTGGGAGTTCTTATCTCACCTGTTCTATGGCATTCCACGTTCAGCCGCCCGCCTCCCTTGAAGTGATCCTTCAGTACGTCCTGGTTTTTCCTGCACCATTTTCATATGGCTATGCAGTCTTACAGAAGATGAAAAAAATTCATCCCAACCGGGCGTTTACTTCGTATACCAAGTACAATCTCAACTAATTTCACCATCGGTTTTGCCATGAAAAGAGTACTTTTGCTTTCTTTTATTACCATTCTACTATCTGTTCCGGCGTTTTCCCAGTCATCTCTACAGGTTACACTTGTTGAAAGCCAAACATACCAGCCTGTGGAAAACTACTCACTGATTGTTGAGAATAGCGATATAGGATATCGTGAATCATTTATAACGAATGAGAATGGTCAGGTTTCGATCCACGGACTTTCAACGTCCGGCAGCTATGTGGTGCTGGTGGAAGGAACCGAGACCTATTTTGAAAGCCAAAGTGAAGAGGTTCAGCTGAAATCAAATCGTAAAACGAGCGTGCTTGTGACACTTTTTGAACGAAAGGAGGGAGAGCTTGATGAAATAACGGTTCAGGCACGATCCACTTCCATCAACATGGTGGATGCGCAGGTGGCCTCCGAGCTCTCCTCCCGGGAAATCGAATCTTTGCCTATCGAAGCCCGGGATATCACCCGTGCACTTTACCGGCTTCCTAATATTTCGCAGGCCACAGGCTTTTTCCCTGAAGCACCAAACGTTGCCATTAACGGGGCCAACTCCCTGTTCACCAATTACCAGATCGACGGGTTCGATAACAATGAAAATTTTCTCGGCGGCCAGCGATTCCGGGTACCGGTGGGCCTTACGCAAAACATCACGGCGCTGACCAATAATTTCAGTGCCGAGTACGGCCGGACGAGCAATGGTGTGATTAATATCACCACAAAATCGGGCAGCAATGATATGAATGGGGAGGTGTTCTTTATGACACGCCCCGGCCCGCCGCTCGATTCATCATCCCCGTTTGCCCAGCGCGACCTGAGTGGGAACCAGGTGAAGGATGGATTTTCGCGGTATCAGGGTGGATTTTCGGTTGGAGGTCCGATTAAAAAGGATAAAACGTTTTTCTTTCTTAATGCCGAACATATGACTGACGTGAAGGACAACCTGCTGAATGTTCCGGAACTGGGAGTGAATGAAACGGTGGATGGCACCAATCATTTCACCTTATTGAGCGGCCGGCTGGATCACAACTGGAGCAGCAATTTTCGGTCAAATTTGAGGGTAAATACCGGTATTGTGAATATTGAACGCCAGGGCGGCGGCCTGGATGGCGGTGTTACGTTTGCCAGTGCAGGTAACCAGCAGGACCGCAATTCCGTTATGATTGCAAATCGCAACACGTACTCCGGCAATGGCTTTATTTCTGAAACGGGGTATCAGTATGGCCGTTTTCGCTGGAATTATGCCAACCCTGAACTGGATGAAGCGCCCAATGTTACCGTTCTTTCGCCGAACGGGGAGACGATTGCGCAGCTGGGTCACCCCGGGTTTGTGTTTGATGACACAGAGAATACCCACCAATTTCAGCAAAAATTTACGTTTTTCCTGGGAGATCATACTCTGAAAGCCGGGGCCGATTATCGTACATCTCACTTTTCGCTAAAAGGCGGGGGGAATCCTAACGGCAGCTGGCTCGTGCAGCTAAACCAGCAGCAGCTTGAGGATCTGCGAAGCAGCGGGGTTGATCAGGATCTGCGTCCGCAGGATCTGCCTTCCGATGTTGAAGTCGAAAATTTTAGCATCGAACTGCGGCCGAATGCATTTGAAAAACGGCAAAATCTCCTCAGTTTTTATCTTGAAGATCAGTTTTCATTTAATAGCAAACTCAACATGAACGTTGGGATGCGCTACGACTACGATAATCTTTCAAAAGCGGGTGCATCCAGCGGGGATTTTAACAACATCGCACCGAGAGCCAGTCTCAACTACCGGTTGACTGACCGCACCAGCATACGTGCAGGATATGGTATGTACTATGATAAAATTCTCTACACTGTTCACAGCGATGCTCTTCAGTTCAGCTCCACCGCGGATGATTTTCAGTCGCAGCTTGGATTGTTAATTGACCAGGGAATTTTACCCTCTGATACCGATATCGAGCGGGTTACCAACGAAGGAAACCTGAATGGAAGTGTAGCGGATGCTGATTATTTGCAGGGGCCGGATCGCGCCGAGCTGCAGGATCAGCGTGCGTCGGTATTCAGTAATGAACTCCGCATTCTGAACCCGAACGGGCTTGATAATCCCTACTCTCACCAGTTTATGCTTGGATTTCAGCATCAGCTTGGCCAAAATTCGCTGATCTACGTGGATTTGATGCACAACCGCTCGTTTAATCTCTATCGACTGCGTGATTTGAATGCTCCCGCTCCGTGGCCCATTGAGCCTGGAAATGTTGACGTGCGAAGCCAGGCGGAAGCGGATGCCACCCGGCCGACTCCTATCTTCAGGGATAACCAGGGATTTTACACACCCGGCCCAAATGGCGAGCGGCTGCGGGGAGTGGCACGGAGCGTCATTATGACGGAAACCGAAGGACGATCCAATTATTATGCCCTGAACCTGACGTATGACCAGTCGCGCGGTTCCGGTGACTTGTCGTGGCGGCTGATGTACACGCTGTCTTACCTGGAGAACAATACGGAGGACATTAACTTCCGTGCGATGGATGCGAATAATTTTGAGCAGGAATGGGGGCCGGCTCTTAATGATCGTCGACATATGATAAACGGGATTGTCAGCTATTTTCCTGTCAACGGGTTCTCAGTTTCTGTTGCAGGGCTACTTCAAAGCGGACTGCCGGTCAACCGCGTGGCGGATGCCTCGATCTTTGGAACCACCGATCTGAACGGGGACGGCCGGTCATTCTCCCAGCAGTTTGTCGGTAATAACGATCGCAGTCCCGGGCTGGACCGAAACAGCGACCGGCTGCCGTGGTCAACTGTGTTCGATCTGAATCTGCGATACCTCGTAGATATAAACGAAAACCGTTTTGAAGTAGGGGCTGATATCTTTAACCTGTTCAACGCCGAAAATCTGAGTGGGTTCAGCGCCAATCTAACGCAAAGCAACCAGATCCAGGTGGGCAGGCGTGGACTGGATATCCGTAATGTGAGCCCGCCGCGGCAGTTTCAATTTTCATTGAGATACCTGTTTTAGAGTTGTGTTAATTCAGCAAAAAAATGTCGCATGCAAGTCATCGGATGAGTCAACGATGAATTACATTTTAATCATAAGTGGTTTAATTCCGAGGCTGTCCAAAAAGGGCGTCATCCCGTACTTGATCCGGCATGACGAAATGAATAGTAAAAATGCAAAGCCACGCCCTTTTTGGACACTCCAGAATAATCTCAATATTTGACCAAAAAATGATGGATTCTAAATTGATACCTCGCAGGCTCTGCCCCGAGGTAGATCATTTTTCAGAAACAACTCATCCGATGACTACAGAGATGCACGACACGTTATGAATGACAGGACACTAAGGGAGGAGTATCGGAACTGTACATCGTCCGTAAACAGACATTCCCATTCTCTTTCAAAGCAGCAAAAGAAGTACGATACACACGTTTTCCGGAAATAAATGAATTCCTATGCCAGTTCGATCAGTTCGAAATTTAGTGATCTGCTTACTATCGATCTGCTTCATGTCCTGCAGTGGTCAAGTTGACAATGACGCGGATCCGCGTGAACTCTCCTGGCAGGAGATTGAACAGGAGGCCAGGGGAGGAGATCTCACGCTCATGATGTGGATGGGAGATCCGCTGATCAATGATTACATGAAGACCTATGTCATCCCAAGAGTGAACGAACGCTACAACATCGATCTGGAGATCGTCAGCGGCCAGGGGACCCAAGTGGTCTCTACCCTGATGGCAGAGCTGGAAGGCGGCCGCCAGACCAGCCAGGTCGACCAGGTGTGGATCAACGGGGAGACCTTTTTCCAGCTCAAGCAGATCGATGCCCTGTTTGGGCCATTTACAGACCAACTGCCCAATGCCCGGTACGTGGATTTCGATAATCCATTCATCGGCAAAGATTTCCAGCAGCCCGTAAACGGATTTGAAGCTCCCTGGGGAAATGTGCAGTTTACCCTTATTTACGATGAGGCCAATCTTCAATCACCCCCTCAATCATTAAACGAATTTCAGAAGTGGGTTGAGGAAAACAGGGGCAAATTTACCATCCCGACCGACTTTTCCGGCATGACACTTCTCAAATCCTGGATGATCTCCCTTGCGGACGATCCATCGGTATTTCACGGGGAATTTGATGAAGAGGTCTACCGTACATACAGCCGACAGTTATGGGATCAGTTAAAGGAGATGAAGCCCCATTTTTGGCGAGGAGGAGAAACATTTCCAAACAGCATATCCCAACTCCATCAACTTTTTTCAAGCGGTGAAATTGCTTTTACCATGAGCAATAACGACAGTGAGGTGGATAACAAAATTGCCGAAGGACTATTTCCCAAAAGGAGCCGCGCATACGTACCGGAATCGGGTACAATCCAAAATTCACACTACATGGGAATACCCAAAAACTCTGCGAACAAAGCAGAAGCGATGGTGGTGATCAATTTTCTGATGTCGCCCGAGGCACAATTTGAAAAAATGAAGCCGGAGGTGTGGGGCGATGGGACCGTTCTGTCGATGGAAAAACTTCCGGACGAATGGCAGCGGCGGTTTGCTGATATTCCCGGCAGAGATCGTGCACCCGACAGGGAAGAGATTCGAGACAGAGCCCTGATGGAACCTGCACCGGAATATATGATCCGTATATTCGAAGATTTCCGCAGTGAGATCGTAAACTAAGAACAAAGAAACTGACAGAAAGAGGAGCCTGGAAGATTTCTCGAAAGTTTGACACTCGATTGTTAAGACCGGAACACGTTAATTTCAATATGACTAAAAAACTTCTCATCACCCTGTTTATAGCTGGATGCCTGGTGCCGCTTGGGCTGGCCATCGGGTATTCCCTGTTGTACAGCGTAGGGCTGGCCGGCCTCCTTAGCAACGGTGTCACGTTTGAGCATTGGATCGCACTTTTCCGGGGCGAATTTTTACAGTCGATCTTGTATTCCGTTTGGGTGGCGGCGGCATCCACTCTGCTTGCCATGGGCATCTCCCTGACACTGCTTTTTACCGCGCGGCGTTTGTTCAGGTCGCGGAATCTTTACCGCGCTCTTTTCCTGCCGCTGACCATTCCGCCGATTGTGCTGGCTTTTGTCATTTTTCAGCTCTATTCCGGTTCGGGCCTGTTTTCACGCCTGGCGTTTCAGATGGGTTTCATTTCTGAGATTCAGCAGTTCCCCGTGCTGGTTCAGGATCCGTACGCTACAGGCATTATCATGGCCCATGTTTTCCTTGTCTTTCCATTTTTTCTGCTTGTGTTATTGAATCTATACGAACACGAAAAGCTTGACCAGATCGAAGCTGTGGCCTCATCACTCGGTGCCGGGAAGCGAACCATTCTGCTTCATCTTCAGCTTCCTGTATTGCTGCGCGGTATGTTTCCGCTGATTGCACTCTACTTCATCTTTTTCATGGGAGCTTACGAGATTCCCCTATTGCTTGGGCAGTCATCTCCCCACATGATTTCCGTGCTGATACTGGAAAAACTACAGCGGTATAACCTGGCAAATATTCCCGTGGCACACTCGATGGCGGTTTGGTATGCGGTGCTTTGTATTGCAACAATATCGTGGCTTTTTTCGCGATACAGGCAGAAGGTGGCGGTATGAGCAGGCGACTTCTATCGGGGTTTATTCGGCTTAGCTTCATCATTCCGTTCGGGCTGCTGCTATATCTCAGTTTCTCTGCGCAATGGTACTATCCTTCTGTTATTTCACACTCATTTACAGCAGAGCATTGGGCGTGGTTTTTAACAGGAGGGTCGGAATTACTTCGAAGTGCCGGGCTCTCGGTGATGCTTTCGCTCACCGTGAGTTTTTTGGCCACCACAGGCGGTTTTTTTGCAAGCCGTGCCGTAGCCTATTACACGACAAGTCGGTGGTGGCTGGTGTCGGCCTACTTTCCGTATGTGATTGCACCGGTGGTCTTTGCCGTTATGTTAAACTACTACTTTTTGCAGCTTCATCTTTCGGGAACACTTCCGGGTGTAGTGCTTGCCCAGCTCTTTATTACCTTTCCCTACGCGGTCATTTTTTTCTATGGATTCTGGAACGAGAAGATCCGGGATCTTGAGAACCTGGTCGCCACCATGGGAGGCGATTTTAAAGTGGCTGTGAAAGATGCTATTCTTCCGTCGGCAAAAGGGTTGCTGGCCGTCTGTTTCTTTCAATGCTATTTGATATCATGGTTCGAGTACGGGCTCACCCAGTTTATCGGCGTGGGCAAAGTTCAAACCCTCACCATTATGGTGTACCGGTACGTAAGCGAGGCGAATCCTTACCTTGCGGCACTGGCCGGTGTGCTGCTTGTACTGCCGCCGCTGGTTCTGCTGTTTGTGAACCGTAAATTTTTACTACAAAAAGTGTGGAGCGTATAGATGATTGAGGCCAAAAATATCACTAAATCATTTGGTGATGAAAAGGTTCTGCGGGATGTCTCCTTCACGTTTGAACAGAATAAAACGCTCTCGATCCTGGGGAAGTCTGGCAGCGGAAAGACGACCCTCTTGAAGATCTTTGCCGGACTGGAGAGTAAGTATAGCGGTCAAATTTTTGTTGACGGCCGGCGAATGGATGACGTGAAACCCAAAGATCGCGGTGTGGTCTATCTCTACCAGGAGCCCCTCTTGTTTCCACACCTAACGGTGGAAGAAAACATCGGGTTTGGGCTCAGAATCCGGGATGAAAAGCATGATATCATCAAAGAAAAAACGCTGGAAATGGTGAACCGGCTGCAGCTGAACGGGCAGGAAAAAAAGTATCCCGAACAGCTGTCGGGCGGTCAAAAGCAGAGGGTGGCCTTTGGCCGCGCATTCATCATTCATCCGACTGTACTTTTGCTGGATGAACCCTTCGGAAGCCTCGATCCGGAAACCCGGCTGGAGATGCAAACATTGTTTGTGGAGATTTCACGGGCCGAAAAAATTACAACCCTTTTTGTTACGCACGATCTGAAAGAAGCGCTCATGACCGGCGATCGTTTTGGGATGATGCAAAACGGCGTACTTCACCTGTTTGAAAGCCGCGAGGCGTTTATCAATGACTCTGGCAGCGGTGTGCAGGAGGAACTGAAATTTTGGAACAAGATAACGCGCCAGCACGACGAAAATCGATCCAATTGAAAAAGAATCAGTAATTTATTGTCAATCCATTCGGAAAAAGCCAGGGGATAGGCGTCAATTTTAAAAACCGTCCGGGTATTCACGATATTAAATCATAAGTAGATTCAGTCCGTGGCTGACCAAAATGTTAAAGATTATTAGTCGATAAATTGCGGCGACTGCGCCCGTGTCGTTCATTAACAGCCTTCATATAATTCAACACGGCAGAGACATCCTCTGCTTAACTATATCAAAGTCAATAGCATAGATTATGAACAGATCAATTGCCGTTTTTTTAGGCAGTGCATTTGAAACATCGATTCCCGAAAAGCTGAACCTCGAACAGACGACTGTAGAGACGGAGTGGGGACGCCAGGAAGTTTACGAGACCCGCAATCAATCGGAGCGCAAAGCCTACGTACTGGTACGGCATGGCGTTCCGCACCGTCTTTTGCCCAACCAGATCAACTATCGCGCTCAGAGTGCAGCACTGAAGAAACTGGGGTGTGGAGCCCTGCTCATAAATAGTTCCGTTGGGGTGTTGGACCCGGATCTGCCTCTCTATAAACCGATGCTGGTCACCGACCTGATGATGCCCGAAAACCGGCTGCCGGATGGCTCCACCTGCACCATGTTCCCGGAGCCGTCGGAGAGTCAGGGACACCTGCTGATTAAAGAGGGCCTTTTTTCGAGGGAGCTAAATCGTCAGCTTGCTGATCGACATGAGACAATTTATCTTGATAATGAAGGCGTGAACTTTGTCTATGCCGGCGGTCCACGAAGCAAAACACCTGCCGAGAACCGGATGTGGGCACAACTTGGCGGACAGGTTAATTCAATGACCCTGGCCCCGGAAGTGGTGCTCGCCAATGAGCTTGAAATTCCGTGTGCAGCTCTCGTTGTGGGCGCCAAATACTCCGTTCCCGGGATCGAGACACCGCAGAGGGAGGGCATTGCAGAGTCCCTGGTTCAGGCGCGGGAGGCCACTGAAAAAATTCTGATCGATTTTATTGAGCATGGAGAACCCGTGCCGTTTGCCAATCAAATCTATCGCTACTAAATGGAGATCAGCCCCAATCAAATTGTTCT
Organism: Bacteroidota bacterium; assembly: GCA_009909035.1. Taxonomy (GTDB): domain Bacteria; phylum Bacteroidota; class Rhodothermia; order Balneolales; family Balneolaceae; genus SW132. The sequence goes on along the minus strand of JAAAOB010000027.1, from coordinate 33,269 downwards.
GATTGCTGAAAAACATGTCGCTGGTTTTAGGGCCACGGGCGATCCGGTACCACTGTCCGGCGGAAACCTGAATTTCATCTGGAGAGTGGCGGGAACCCCTCATAACGTCATCGTAAAACATGCACCGCCCTATATTGCCGGGCAGCCCGATATCCCGCTGGACCCGCAGCGCATCCATTTTGAGGCAAAAGCACTTCAGCAGTTTTCTGATGACGGTAAGCTCCATCCACTGAAATCAGACCACATCAGCCCGCCTGAACTGTATCATTTTGATCAAGAGCGTCATCTGCTGATTATGGAAGATGTCGGCAACAATGGTGGAATTTTCAGTGGTGATCTGGGTGCAGACCATGATGAACGGTCTGCATCCCTTGGGGAGTTTATGGGCACTCTGCACCGGGAAACGGCCGGGAACCCGTGGTTCAAAAAGAATTTTAACAACAGCGGAATACAGCAGACGCGACAACAGGTGCAGTACAATGGTGCAGAAGAGTTTCTTGTCAATGCCGGTATCAAACCGGAACAAAAGGCTGTCGATCATGCCCGAACTCTTGGTGAGAAGCTGCTGACGCCCGGAAAATGTATGGTGATGGGAGATCTCTGGGCACCTTCTCTGATCATCCAACAAAACAGGCTGCGCATTATTGACTGGGAGTTTGCGCATTTCGGTTACCCGTTCCAGGACACAGCGCATTTTCTGTCTCACTGTACGATGCACAAGGCTGCGGCCGGATCTAAAGCCCGGAAAAAGCGGGTTGAGGCAATTGCACGGAGGTTTTTGAAACGTTATCAATTAGCTTTAGGAGAAGAGAACGGCCTGCTGATGGACCGGGCGGAGCAGCACGATTTTAATATCCACTACGCGATGGAACTCCTGATCCGGACCACAGGTGCATTTAAATCGGGGTATCTTTTTGAGGATACTCCCGTCTCAGATCCCGTTATACAGCAGATTGTACACCGGGCATACGCTTTCCTTTTAAACCCCGATCGACACCCCGACTGGCCGTAAGGTAAACCGGATCTATTCTATTTGATAAAAGAGTGGAGGAAAATGCAGCCGTGATGTTTATCCGACACAATGAAACAGAGCGTTCGGCCGTTAGAAAAGATATTTATAGCATGAAAAGGGAATAGGTTATGAGACAATTTCTACCAATTCTAAGCATCTCGATTTTGATCTCTGTTCCGGCCTTCGGGCAGTCTGACAACCAAAAGCTTGCAACAGCAGCGGATGTTTTAGATGAGCTGAATACGGATTATAGTACGGTCGTATTGGCAGATACGCTGATGGATTTGAATTCCTCAACACCGAACAATGCAGACTCCTCCGCCGGCAGCAGCTCTTTTCGGAGCTTTCCTTGCCTGTCCGAAATGCCCGTACTGCAGCCTGACTCCTCACTCACCGAATCCATGCCCGTGTTGATCCCGCCTCAGGTTGACGATGAGATGATTCTGTGGTATAAAAATCCCCCTGGAAAATGTATGACAAACGATCCCGGGTCCGTAGAGAGTAAAAGGTACAAGTGACACATCGCTTAACACTTACGCCAGAGGGGAGCAGCAAAGCAGTTGCTCATATGAAGCCAAGGAGATAACCAAAAATTCATATCGTTTTATCATTTTCCAAAGGAAATTAATGGGGAGACACACGATAAAAAATCAGCATTGACGCGACACGAGTCTACTTAGAACATTTTAAACAAAGGTAACCCCGAATCGTCCACAAATTTCGGTTACTTTTTCAAAGTCAGGAGGGCCGGGCGGTAATTTAGCCAGCTCTTCAAACATCTCCTCAATCCCCGCGGGAAAGGCACTGGTAATCATTCGTGCTTTTTCGGTCCCGACGACCTTCCAGGCATGAGGAATGTTTTTTGGGGCAAACGCGGTATCGCCTGCCGTAAGCACCGTAGGTTCTCCATCGATCATAAGTTCCACCTCTCCCCAGATCACTCTGAATATTTCATCTTCATGAGTATGAAAATGAGGAGGAATACCGACTCCGGGTTCCACATTATCAACCCATTCAACAATCTGATTTTCGGTATCCTCACCCACCAATTTATGGGTTTGAATATCACCAATTACATTCAGGACTTTGCCTTCATCATCGCGCATGATCTTCGGATCTGGTGAACGGCTGTTACTTCCTAAAGCCGATAATTTTCCTGATGCGCCGGGAAGTAACAATGTTCCAACTCCTATACCTGTGTTGCGAAGAAATGTTTTTCTATTCATGTATCCGGGATTACTGTTGGGATTTATAAAAATATAATCGCGAATACGGATTGTGGAAATGGGAAAACCGTGGTAATTCCTTCGATTTTCGCTGCAGCTGCAGTCTAACCGCGAAGAGAGGAGGGAGTTGTACCGGTATGTTTTTTAAAAAAGTAGCTGAAGTAGTCGGGTGTGGAGAACCCAAGTTCAAATGAGATCTCCTTGACCGATTTATCGGAAAACTTGAGTTTGTGACGGGCCCGCATGACAAGTTGCTCGTCGATGAGTGCCTTGGTATTGGTGCTCAGTGTTTCCTGCACCGCTTCGTTCAGGTAGCTGGGAGATACATTCAGCAGTTGGGCAAACTCCTCAACCTTTTGATATTGGCCAAGGTGTTTATCAACCATTTTTTTGAATTTATAAACCAACGATTTTTTGGTGTTGTCTTCGGTGATCACTGATTTGATATTACACTGCCCATCGCAATAGACAAAAAAAGCATTTAACAGCGAAATAATGGCGTCATCTTTGTGATTCAGATGAGAGCCAATCAGCTCATCCAGCATTTCAAGCAGTGCATGCGTTCGTTTTTCGATGCCCGGAGCCAGATGTATTGTTGGAATTTCTCCATTGGAAAACAATCGAACCTCTTGAATGTGAAGATTGCGAAGCATAGGGTGATTCAGCGTTTCCCGGCTCAGGTACAGTGCGTAGCCTACAGATCCGCCTAAACCACCATTATCTATTTTCCATTGAGCATTTGGCATCAAGAAGAGTATGGTATTGGATATATTCTCAAGCAGGTGGCTGTTGATTTCCAGGCTGGATACCGTTTTCTGTATCCAGAGGACAATGGAGCGGGTATCCCCGGGTACCCTCATCATCTGGTCTGTGATAGGTGATATTGTTATAGACTCGGGATCCATGCCAATAGTTTACGATGTATCTAGGTGTTGTATAGAACCTGCAGGCTAACGTGTAAATAAGGATAAAAATATTGAATTAGCAAAATCAAAAAAGGCAATGGATACTGTAACAGACCTTACGATGCGGGCCAGATCATACTATATGTACAATTTTTCCCTGAATTCCATTGGTAATTTTCGCTTCATTCAATGAACCGCGAGGCGTTATGCTTGGCAGTGGGTCTTTGTGGAAAGGGGTGGAGCATCAGGATACGGATTATAAGCAGCAACGGATTTATAGACGCGCTCTTTTCTAAACCACCAAAAGTTGTATTAAATCGAAGTGCATTGGTTCTACCACTTTACCCGCTGTTGTGCGTAACGGGTGTTGCAGCCAGTTTTTCCCTGTAATTTTTCACCAGAACACGCGCAAAAGCTGCCTTGTCATTTCGCATAAACTCCATTTTTTCACCATCCGCAATGGTTGGATGGATATCCCTGAGGTGACGATCGCTCCAGGTTGCAAGTTCTACAAGAATGGGTGTCAATGCCAATCCTTTATCGGTTAAAAGATAGAGATTGGACTTTTTATTGTCCGGCCGTTTTGTTTTGATGATGATTCCCATCTCCTCAAGCAGCTTGAGCCGGTCTGATAAAATATTGGTGGCAATGGCTTCCTCACTTTCCGTAAAGTCTTTAAAGGTTTCATTGCCTTCGATTAGCATCTGCTTTACGATAACCAATATCCACTTATCACCCAGAACATCAAGGGCTGAAGTAAACGGGCAGTCGCATCTGAAATCCTGTCTCATATAAACTCTTCCTGTTAAATATTACTTGCTAATTGAAATTAATTTACAAAATAGCTTGCATATTAAAAGTTAAAACATAATATTGCTTTCAGATTAAAAGTAAAAATTAATAACCAAATGACAAAACCGTGAGTAATAAAGAAAAAGCCCTTGCTTTTATTGATGCCATTTCAAATCAAGACGAAGAAGCAGTTAAAACTTTGACGAGAGAAGACATCATTCAACACAATCCATTTTTCCCTGATGGCTTAGAGCCTATTCTTATGCATGCCCTTCCGGCATTAAAAGCTGCAGGAACAAAGGGAGACGTAATTCGAGTCATTGAAGATGGAGATTTTGTCGTCATGCATAACCATTGGACCAATGCACGTCCGTTTGGCGGCGATAATTTAGCAGCTTTCGATATCTACCGATTCGATAAAGAGGAAAAGATAGCAGAACATTGGGACGCTTTACAGCCCTGGGTTGAAGAAACCGCAAGTGGAAGAACGCAACTCGACGGAATTGTTGCGATCGATGATTTGGAAAAAACAGATGCGAACAAGGCCCTTGCAAAATCAATGGTGGAGGACATTTTGATGGGCAAAAACCCCAATAAGATCACCGAATACATCAGTACAGAGCAGTACCACCAGCATAATCCGGGTATAAAAGATGGTTTAATGGGTATCACAGAGGCTGTAGAATACATCACATCTCAAGGCAACATGTTCAGATATACTAAAATCCACAAGGTATTGGGCGAGGGAAACTTTGTTCTTACGGTGAGTGAGGGTGAATGGAACGACAAACCGAATGTTTTTTACGATTTGCTTCTCTTTGAAAATGGAAAAGCCATCGAACACTGGGATGTCATTCAGGCAATCCCAACGGAAGGATTAGCGAATAACAACGGAATGTTTGGGTTTTAAGACAACAAAAATTTTAATCATAAAATCATTTTCAAAATGAAAAAACCAATGTTACTATCAATTTTAGTACTTAGTGTACTTTTCATTGGTACCGCTTGTAGCGATAATAATGATGTAACAGTTACTGAGCCAACTCAAAAGGAGAAAGCCACCTCATTTCTTAGAGCCGTAAATGACCGTGATGTAACCTCCATAGAAGAATTAGTCACGGAAAATTACATTCAACACAACCCTTTTCTACCAACGGGTAGAGATGCTTTTGTGCAAGTAGTCACCACCGTATTAGCGGATAATGGCACAATGGTTGAAAATGTCAGAATAATTGAAGACGGCAATTTTGTTGCTATTCATAATCTATGGACCAATGCCGCGCCTTTTGGGGCAGACTCAGTCGTAACGTTTGATATCCTGCGGTTTGATGATAACGGGAAAATAGCAGAACACTGGGATGCTATCCAACCCTGGGAAAGTCAGACAGCAAATGGTAACACCATGATTGACGGTCCAACGAACTCTACGGATATCAATCAAACAGAGGCTAATAAAGCGTTGGCTGTATCAATCATCGAAGATGTTTTGATGGGCCAAAACCCGGATAATATCACCAATTATATCGCAGAGAATTACATTCAGCACAACCCTGGTATTGATAATGGTTTAGCTGGAATTCAGGCAGCTGTAGAGTATCTCATTTCTATAGACAACATGTTCCAATACACTACGATTCATAAGGTTATTGGAGAAGGAAATTTTGTTCTTACGATAAGCGAGGGGCAATGGAATGGTACTACAAATGTCTTTTACGATCTATTTCGTATGGAAAATAGCAAAGCTATAGAGCACTGGGATGTTATTCAGCCCGTTCCTACCGAAGGATTGGCGAATGACAACGGAATGTTCAGCGGATTTTGATTATATCCAACAACTAACTATAAAATATTGATCATGACTGAATATTCAATTTCTACACTTGCTTTCGCAATGTGTATGGCACCCGGTATTCTTCACGCAGTGGAAGTCGCCAATCCTTTATTGGCTCGTTGGCTTGCCAATTATGTGCTTCCGTTTTTTGAACCGGGGTTGACTGATAGTAGTAAGCTGCTGACCGGCAAGGAGCAAATAGCGATGTTGAATGCAGCGCTTTCAGCAGCTCCAAAAGAGAAGAAATCGGCAGCAGAAGATTACATCTTTGTTTTGCTTTTTGAACAGCGCCAGGGAGCCTTGGCTTTTCTGTCCATTATAGCCGGGGCAGTTTACGGTATGCAAGTCCCCCTGGAAGATCGTGCCGTATTGCACTTCGTTTTACTGGTGATGTCGGTATTCTTTATGCTGGTCAATGCCAATCATGCAGGGGTTCCTTTCTTAGGGAAACATCCTAAAGTATCCGGAAATGGCAGAAATGTCGGTATCGTATTTTCTGCATTCTGGCTCGCAGCATCGGTACTTAATTATCTGGCGTTTTCTTACGCCTCAATTTAAATCTTAAACTTATCATAATTCAAAATGAAAAATATAATCATTACAGGAAGCAGCAGTGGATTCGGCTTAAAGGCTTCCAAAGATTTTGCCGATCAAGGCAATAACGTATTCGCCACCATGCGTAATCCCGATGGCAAGAATGCAGAGAAAAAAGCAGAACTGGAAGCATACTCAGATCACATTAACGTAGTGGATATGGATGTAACGAGTGATGAATCTGTAACAGCAGCCATCGACACCATTCTGGCGGAAGCAGGGAATATCGATGTTCTCATCAACAATGCCGGCATCATGTATATCGGAATTACCGAAGCCTACAGCGTTGACCAAGCGCGTTTTCAGATGGAAACCAACTATTTTGGCGCCATCAGAACCATGCAGGCGGTGTTGCCGGTCATGAGGAAGGCAGGGTCAGGGCTAATAATCAATACATCATCTCTGGTTGGCCGCATTTCGCCCCCGTTTTTCTCAACGTACACAGCTACCAAACATGCACTCGAAGCATACAGCCAGGGGCTTCGGTATGAGCTTTCTCCGTTTGGCGTGGATGTAGTACTTGTTGAACCCGGACCCTTTGGCACCGGTCTGCTGGCCTCCGGGAAAGTTCCTGATCACGGTGATGTGCTGGAATCGTACGGAGAATTAGCGGGTGTTCCTGCAGCGATGAGTGAAGAGTTTGATCAAATGCTTCAAAGCGAGGATGCGCCCGATCCGCAATGGGTCGTAGATGCGTATCTAAAACTTGCGGAACTGCCAACGGGTAAACGCCCGACAAGAACCGTTGTGGGGTTGACCTGGGGTGTTGATGAAATCAATGAAAAAACACAACCCATTCAGGATAACGCACTCAAAGAGATGCAGCTCGATTCCGTTTTAGGCGGCACGTCAGCATAGTCAGGTATGCTTCGGTTCATTTTTCATGAATCACAAGTGGGTTGGCTCTTGTGATTTTTTATTTAATAGTGTGGAATTTGATTTAAAATTGGCTGCGTTGTGTGTGCTGTCTTTTATCCATTTTTTCTCGCTACGTAAAATCCGTAACTGTAATATTCTTTGAATTTTTGATATAAGTCGATTTCAGCTTGATTGTCTTCAACTACTTTTCTTGCAAGTTCTGAATTGTCGTTGCGTTTCAGAAAAGTCTCAAATCTTGCTTGCATTGGTTTATAATAGGTCTCAATCCAACTATCTTGGCTTAAATAAAAATATCCAACAAGCGAATAGCCATTATTTTCTAATTGTCTGATTTTGTTAGCAGTAGTATCAACTTCTGGGTATTCCGCTTTCCAAAATTCTTCAATTTCTTTTGGTCGAGATTGAGTTATCCAAGTGATTTCACTTACAGCCAAATAGCCACCGACTTTCAAATAGTCCTTCCATTTTTTAAGTCCGTTTTCAAAACCAATGTTATAAATCGCACCTTCCGACCAAATGAGATCAAATTCATCTTCGTTAAAAGGCAAATCGTCCATTGCTTTTTCAAGCGTAACGATTTTGTCCGTCAATCCTAATTTTTGAGATTTTTCATTCAATTCATTCAAGAACTCCGGAAACAAGTCAACTGCAATTATTTGTCCGTTCAAGTTTTTAGCAAGTGAAATCGTCTGTCCACCCGAACCGCAACCAATGTCAGCTATTTTCAAATTTTGGTCAGTCGGTAAATTTAAAAATTTAAGTGCTTTTTGCGTGTCTTTTTCACTTCCTGGTCCTTGTCTATCAGAATTTTTATGTAAGTCAATTATCAGTTCTAATTCTGTCACTTGTTCGTCTTTTTAGGTTGCACACAACATTGGCATATCACCACTTCTATACATTTTATCCCTGCTTCGTACGCAAGTTTTATTCAGGATATTTTTTAAATAATGAAAGCAATATGGATAAAGCCGATTTAATAACCAAGTACGAACATCGTCTTACGCTAAAGAATGATAGCAAAAATACACTGCGTGCCTACTTGAATGGCTTGCATATTTTTTTGGATTATGTGAGGGCTAATCAAATTTCATCAGTTACACCAAAGGTTTTGGAGAGGTATTTTCATCATTGTAAAAAAGAGTTGGAGTACTGTTACTCGATCTCTGAAAGACGTATAAAGCCCAATCGAAAATTTGAAGCTGTAAATAGGGTTTCCAAAATCCCGATACTTGTAGTCATCGGATGAGTTGTTTTTGAAAATTCATGTTATTGTGAATTAAAATGTCATTCACAGTTGACTCATCCGATGACTTGCATACGACACCGTATAGTTGACATAACACAAACAGTCTGCCGGTTTGATGATTTAAGGCTGTGCAGATTCATCAACTTGAATATCTTGCAGCTGCTCATCGTCCATTTTACCTTCAAGTGCGTTGAGGATTTCGCCAGCTCCCTCGTTTAAATTGTCAATTGAGTTTGGAAAAGTCCGCATGAACTCGATATACCACGCAAACTGGGGCCTGATCATCCCTGTTTCAGTATCATAATACATCTCAAGGTCTGCATCCGCATTCGGCAGCAGGATCTGGTTAGAGAGGGTGTTATAGTTTCCCAGCTGTTTATCAACGTACCTGGCGCCTGCATAAAACTCTTCTATCCTGAGGATGAATCTCACATCAAGCAGATTAATACCACCCGCCTGGAGCATGGCACTCCAGGAATCTGTACTGAATCCCGATGCCGCAAATGGGAGAGGGCGTGGACGCGGCATCTCTCCATTTTCATACGCTTCGAGGAATGGTTCTGCAAATTCGCGCTGGAAGGAATTAGCATTCTCCAGATCCGCAGTCATATTATCAAATAATGTATAGAGTGCAGAGTATATTTGTTGCTCATTTTGCTCATTTTGCTGAGATGTGCGATATCCCTCAAGAAGAAATGCCATGTAAACACCAATAAATACCACCAAACATTCTGCGGATAGCCAGCCAATACGGCGCCAAATAGTACTCTTTATAGTCTGATTTCTAAGCATCAGTAAATCTTTTAAGGTGAATGATTGAATGTCGTTCTGGTTATCTCTTCACGTAAATAGGACAACCCGTAAAATAGATGGTTCGTGTGTAACCCTGCAGTTGTTAAATACCGCTCTGCTTCATTGCTGAACAGCTGGAGACACGAAGATCTTCCCTTGAAGGAATTTGTTCTCCATTAGACCTATCGATTAGGTGACTTAAACGTGTAGTCCAGCATTCATCATAGACTGAGCAATAACAAATGTTTATGTCCATATTTTTTTCTAAAATTGCCCTGCCCATTTGCATAGCTAAATTTGATTCCTGGCTTTCAGCAATGGACGTAATTCTGAAAATCAACTCCTGACCCGAGTTTGGAGGGAGAACCCGCCCTTTTATCAATGAGTGGTAGTCGGTTGTTTCATCTGGACTGAAATCAAACTCTCCTACAACGTCAAACCAATCCTCTTGCACTGAATCCTGATAGGTTAAAAACGCATTCATGATGCGCGCCGGCCCAATTCCCGAATTTACTACAAATATTTTCAGGGAGTCACTTCTCAGGGATGGTTGAATTTCTACGTTTGGCCAGACTGAAGCACGCTGCTGTGCACGAATCAGCGATGTCTCGTAAATGGATATAAAGAGTCCGCACACGCTCAAGACCACTGCAGAGAGGGCAATCATAGTTTGCGGGCTTCGAATCCAGTCAGAAAATTTCGATTTATGATCGTCGGTATCCATCTAAAAAATTATGTTAATTCATTAAAAACGAAGCGTTGCTGCTCCGGATACTTTTGGTGAACGTAGTTGAGTTTTGCACATCTCGAGGTGTTATGCAAATTCTCCAGTAAGAAAATGTAAAATAGGCTTAACTGCAATAGATGATCATAATGGCCGGCCCCAACTCATTTACTCCGAGGACTCGATCACAATGCCCTTGCCAGGAGTAATCATCAGATCGTGTTGCGCCAACACCCCACCAACCACTTCCGTGTCTTCGAGGACCCTCTCAAAATACCAGAGAAAGGTCTTACCCAGGTTAGAATAGGGTTTCTCGACGAAGCGGTTATTTTTTTCTTTTATAATTTTTCGGGCCTCTTCTTCACCAACCAGCTCAACCATGCCATCGAATTCTGTCCAGCCAACTACAATGTGTCTGTAAATTCTGTCCTTGATGTCTAAGAGTCTCTCACGCTTCTCCTCCGAAACCTCATCCATGTCAGGCAGACCATCTATATCCGGAAATAGCTCGGCCAGTTCTTCAGCTGCAGCCACCTGTTTATCAAACGGCAGCCAGTGGGCCTGTTCGTGAATAAAAATAGCGAGCTGCATTTTGTCGCTGTCGAGAAAGTTGGTGTTTAGCGTGAGGATAGGCTTGCTGTGGGGATCTACCTCTTCCTCAATTTTCACCTCGTTTGTGATAATCCAAGGGTCGAGATCATAGGTTGCGAGTATACGCCGTAGCTGCTCGCGGGCCTGCTCTCTTTTCTCTTCTGTAAATATGATTTCAGTCTCTGTACCCCCCATGTTTTGGGCCTCGGCATCAGATGGCGTGAATGCCGGCGACGATAAGAGAACAAGAAACGGCAACAAAGAGTAAGCAAGGAGACGTCTTAAGATTGTGAAAAGATGCATGATGTGTCAATTGGTTTTGATTAAGGGTACGGTATGAATTTCTTCCATGACTATTCTCTATTCGATAATCGCCCGTTCGTGTTTCATATTTCGTAAGATTTCTGCTAATTGAGCACGGATGATGTTATGTGTTGTATTCAGTTCATCGATCACGGGTATATTGGCACTGCGGAAACGTCTCGCAGCCAAGAAAAGGTTGCTCTGTGTTGAATCTTCGTTTTGCGTCTCTTTCCATAAGCTTAGATTCACACTTCGGACATATGATCTTCGACTAATGCCGCTGACGTAAGGAACGGATGTGGTCTTTTTTGTCAGTTTTTCTTCACAGCCGTGATGTTCAAGCATTTGAACGATCTGATCCACTCTGCGATCGCCCGCTCGCGGTCGCTGTCCAGAGCCTTTTCAAATTCCACCGCGGGTCGGCTGGTAGTCGATCAGCACCGTTTTCTCAACCGGACGGTAGGAGGCCCAAAATTATCCCTGATGGCAGGCCCTTTTTTGAGACATTCCAGTATTTTAATCGATGACTCGTCGACCTGAAAATATCCCAGGGCTTCGTATCGTCCGCCAGTGATCCCAGAGAATTTTCAGGTGGATCCATCGCCCGGGATGACCAACCGTCTAACGTGGATTGGGCAATGGCCACGTCCTCACGGGTAAACCTGGTCTCGGTTTTTATTTTTGCTGTCATAACTTTTTGCCAAGCAAATTATTACCACCATTAATCACCCAAAAGATGTAGTTGGTCGGGTGGATATGAATAAAACGCCGTTAAAAAATTTATTTTGCGGAGGATTTAGCCACCCATCACGTCCTGAAGCAGGGCGGAGAGCTCCGTTTCCAGTTTCTCCGTAATCCGGTTGGTGGGGATGTCACGGTCTACAGTTACGGCGCTGCCGGCGAGGATCTCCAGGCGGGGTTTGTCGCTCTGCCGCGTGTGGATATAAATGGCCACGGGCACGATGTCAGCCTCCGGGAGTTTCTTGGTTAGCCAGCCAACTCCTTTGCGGAATTCCAGGTGTGTTGTTCTAAATGGTTTAATTTTACCCTGGGGATAGATGTAAAGCGCCGCTCCGGGTTGCTTCATCGACTCCAGGGCGTACCGCATTGACTGCATCGACGCGCGGGGCGAGGAGAGATTGATAGAAAATACACCGATTTTCTGAAAGAAAGGGTAGCGGTGGAGCTGTTTGTCCTCCATCATGCCGCGGGCGTTTTGACGGAATTTTTTCTGATTGAGTAAAAATGGCACCAGGCCGTCCCACCAGGAGTTGTGGTTCAGGTAGTAGATGGTTTTCTGGCCGGGGTCCGGTTTATATCTGCTGCCAATGGAAACCGAATCAAACCGCCGCCAGGTCAGCCAGTTGCAGTACCACTCAAACAGACGAATAAAAACAGCCGATTCCCTGGCCGGGAGAAAGGGGAGGGCGGAACGGTTGGTTTTAGTATCAGCCACTGGTTTGATCTGAAGTTGTATGAACCCCGGGAAGGGTCGATGTACTGACGGGTTTAACTTCCGGCATGGAATAAACGTCACACTGAAGCACCGGCTGCAGACTTGTGTGAGTGATCCACCGTGCCGAAACCTCGTCTTGTTTCAACAGGCAGATGACATAGCGGTTGATGTTGAAGATAGCGTGTAATGAATGAAAATACATCAATAGGTTAAGACCTGTTTTTTTCTTTTAAAACATATTTTCGATGACGGTCCTTGCTTAAACGTCCCGATTTGCTAAAAAGCGAATGGTAGAAAAAAAGCTGGGCCTCCTCTTTTAATGCTTCTTTAAGAATCAATGTCTTTGATTTTTTGGCTTCCACCGGGTTGTAATCAACCATCTTCATGGCGTAGTGATTCAGGTGGTGCTCTGTTGGGATAAGATCTCCAAGAAAATAGGCTGAATGCCCTCCGTCATCGATTTTAACGACCTGATGGCCAGGGGTATGGCCCCCGGTCAGCAGTAGTTTAACACCCCGGAAGAGCTGATGGTTTCCCTGAACAGGGTCGATTTGACCGTCGGCCTTTAACCGGTAGAGTTCATCAAGCCTGTAGTCGGCTCCGGGCATCTCCTGCTGGTCTGCTTGTGTAGAGAGCGCATACGCCCACTCCTTTTCCTGTACAATGTAGCGCGCATTGGGGAATGTGGCTTGTGTGAATAACTGCTTATCAACACGGGAACTGCCTGCGGAATGATCAAAGTGAAGGTGTGTTAAAATCACCAGGCTGATATCGTCAGGCCTGAGGCCAAATATTTCCAGGTTCGTTACGATATTGGAGGTCCCCCGGTTGTGGCTGCCGGCATCGAGCCCCCACCCAAGCCCGGTGTCTATAACGATGTGTTCGTCACCGTCTGATACCAGCAGAGGATCTATACCCAAGGCCGACGAATACCGGCCGAGAGACGGATCTTCGGCAACGTTGTTGAGCCGTGACGGATCCATCTTGCTGAATGATCCGTCCCGGAAAAGTTCAAAAAAGCCTTCGCTGAGCTGTTCTATCGTAAAGCGGCCAATAGTCATTGCGGTGTCTGTTTGTTCTGTACTGCTTTGGCTGCACGCCGCATCATTGTGGGGTGATTTTCTGGAAAAGTTGAGACGTGATGGTTGAAGCCGTCACTGATAGGCTACACATCGGTTGACTCAGTTTGTTGAGTTGAGAACCGGTTGTTTGACTGCAGTCCAGACCACACCCTGTCAATTCTACGATGGGTCTGCTGTTTCTGAAGAACGTCAGTCATGCTGCGATATGTACTCCCGGATTCTACCAGTAATTTTAATTTACATCAAATCGAAGCGGCAGCAGGGCCCAGTTCATCCCTTTTGGCTGTTCCATGAGCATCATCAGGTTCTGTGCGTCCTGCGTCTGAAACGGTTCCGGCAGCCAGCTCATCACCCAGGCGTTCATCCGCGCGTTTCCGGAGTTGAAAAGCGTTTCAAAAATGTCTTTCTCTTTGGGGTAGGAGTCAATACTCCACTCGTCAATTTCAGCTTTTTCAGCGGCAATTTCGATCGCGCGATCAATGCCCCCGATGACGTCGACAAGGCCGGCGTCAAGCGCGGCGCCCCCCGTCCAAACACGACCCTGCGCAACCTCATGAATCTCATCCCGGGTCATCCCCCGCGATTCGGCCATACGGGAGAGGAACGACTCGTAGCCATTCTCTACGTTCTGCTGTATAATTCGCTCCTCGTCCGGAGTAAATGGCCGGGTCAGGTTAAGCAGATCGGCATATTCGTGGGTTTTAAAGGTTTGAAAGTCGATACCGATTTTTTCATCGTATAACTCCTCGGAGTTAAACAGGAGATTGAAAATCCCAATGGATCCGGTAATGGTATTCTCTCCGGCAACGATGGTGTCTGCACCCGCGGCGATATAGTATCCGCCCGATGCCGCTACACTTCCCATGGAGGCGATGACCGGTTTCTTTTCAGACGCACTCCGGACGGTATTCCAAATAATGTCTGACGTGGTAGCCAATCCGCCACCGCTGTTTACATGAAAGACAATGGCTTTTACATTGTCATCCTCGATCGCCGATTCAAATTGGTTTTCTACCTTGGAAGCCGTGATCAGATTTTGGCCGTTGAAGGGAGACTGGCCCAGGTCCTGCATAATGGGCCCTGATGCATATATCACGGCAATTTTATCCTCACCGGTCGTCTCCTCAAGGCCGGCGGTGGTGCCGCTAACTTTCCCGTAACGTCCAAAACCAATGGTTTCAAACTCTCCATCCTCGTCCAGGCCCATCCGGCGTTTAATCATCGATTCAATCTCATTGTCATACGCAAAGGCGTCAATAAGCCCGTTGTCGAGGGCAAACTGGAGTCTATCAACCGGTGGCGAACTGATCATCTGGTTCACCTCTGCAGCCGTCTTGCCGGTGCGTTTTTCAATAGCTTCTACAAACCGGGCCGATGCCGAATTTAGTATGGCATTAATCTGCTCTTCACTCTCCGGTGAGCTCTGCTCTTGTAAAAAAGGCTCTACGGCTGATTTGTATTTACCAACGCGGAAAATTTCAGGTTCGATGCCGATCTTATCGAGCATATCTTTGTAAAATGAGATCTGAGCAACAAAACCGTTCAGTTCAAACCCGGTTTCTGGCGGAGTGAAGACAGAATCGGCAAGGGAGGCGAGAAAGTAGGCCTTTTCGTTCATCCCGATGTCATCGGTGCTTACATACAGAAATTTACCGCTCTCTTTAAACTCTTCAAGGTAGCCGTAGGCGCTTTCAAGATTGGCCCACGATGCGTTAACTTGGCTGGTCCGGATCCAGACGCCTTCGATCTCCTCGTGAACGGCGGCCTTCTGCAGGTTTCGTTTCAGGGATTGAAGGGAAACTTTCGGCCCCGAATCCGCATTGATCAGCTCCTCAATGGGGTCCTTCACCACTCGCGCGGGAATATCCCCGGAGAGGGAAAACGTTAGCACGGTGTTGGATTTTACATAAGGCTCAGGTTCGGATGAACTGCTGATCAGAACGGCAAAGAGGAGAAGCAGCAGAAGCAAGCTGCCAATGATGGTGCCCAGTATGGACGCCAGGAAAGTTTTAAAAAATTTCATATATGTTTTTTTACTTTGGTGTTTTTGAAAAAGATGAATTGATTCCGCAAGTACAGCGTTAGAACTTAAGAAATTTTACTGTGATTCACCCTGTAAAAATCCCTACGTACAATGAAGAAATTTGATGCATTAATTATTGGTTCAGGCCACAACGGTCTGATTACCGGCTGTTACCTCGCAAAAGAGGGATATAAGGTTGGTGTGCTTGAACGCCGGGAGACCATTGGCGGGGCGGTCTGCACGGAAACGATGTTTAAATCGGAGCAGAATCCACACGGTTTCAGGATGGATGTTGGGTCGTCTGTCCATATCATGATTCATCAAACCGGGATTATTGAGGATTTGAAGCTGACCGATTACGGTCTGGAGTATATCGAGATGGATCCAATTATGAGCTATCCCGTGCCGGATGGGAAGGGGGTCATTCATTTTTTTAAAGATCTTGAACGTACGGTAGAATCAATTGCGAAGGTTGCACCGGAGGATGTACAAAACTACCGGGATTTTGTGGAGTTTTGGGGGCGTATTAACAAAGGGGTTTTGAAAGCGTTTATGGTACCGCCCACTGGAAAAAATATCCTCTCTGAAATGGTGAAAGGTCAGATCCGCGATGGGTCTATGTTTAAAAAAGGAGAGCAAATCGATGGATTACAGAAGATATTGGGAAGCTATGGTAGTGTGGTAAAGAATGCATTTGAAAGTCCATACATGCATGCGGCCCTTACCTGGTTTGCCGCACAATCGGGCCCGCTGCCGGACCAGAGCGCAACCGGTGATTTTGTGGGGTGGCAGTCGATGTTGCATCAAAGCGGGGCAAAACATCCGAAAGGGGGGAGCGGCATGCTAACGCAGGCGATGAAAAACCTGATTGAGGATTACGGCGGGGAGGTTATGCCCAATCAGCCGGTTCGGTCCATCGAAGTGGAAGAGGGACGGGCCAGGGGTGTCATAACCGAGAACGAAGACTATTTTGAAGCGGACCTGGTTGTTTCGAACGCCCATGTACAAACAACCATGATGAAACTGGTCGGGAAGGAGCATATTGAACCGTCGCTTCTCAAAAAAGTGGAAAATATCCAGGTGGGCAACGGATTCGGGATGGTGATACGATGTGCGGTAGAAGAGCTCCCGGAGTACACGGCATGTCCCGGCGATCCGCATGTGCACAACGGGATGCAGCTGCTGGCTCCCTCAATAGATTACATGAACCGGGCCATTGGGGACTACCAGAAGAAATTACCACCGGAGGATCCCGCGGTTCTCGCCATGACTTTTTCAAAGATTGATCCCGACGTGGCAAAGGATGGTAATCATACCCTGTTTGCGTGGGCGCAGTGGCACCCGTATGAACTTGCCAACGGAATGAATTGGGACGATATCCGGGAGCGGGAAGCGGATAAGATCTACGGTGTGGTGGAGCGATATGCGCCCAACATGAAAGGGAAGCTGATCGACCGGTACATCCAGTCGCCGCTTGATATTGAACGAAAACACGGGCTGTTGCGCGGCAACGTTATGCATGTGGAAATGAACTTTGACCAGATGTTCATGTTCAGACCAACTCCTGAACTGAGCCAGTACGAAACTCCTGTCAAGAATCTCTACCTTTCCAGTGCCTCGTGTCATCCCGGGGGCGGAGTGTTTGGTGCTGCCGGCCATAATGCGGCACAGGTGATTTTAAAGAAACATAACCGATCAACCATTTTTGGAGCGCGACGTTGAAAACCCATTTTCCCAACTCTTATACCGAGATCGACCTGGAATTGATTACCCGTAATCTGCGGGAGGTCCGCAGGCAAACCGGAATCGAAAAAATCTTGTCGGTGGTGAAATGTAACGCCTATGGGCACGGTGCAGTCCGGGTGGCCCGGCGAGCAGAGCCCGAGGTTGATTGGTTCGGAGTCGCTTCTGTCGACGAGGCGATAGAACTGCGTATGGGAGGGATCCAGAAACCGATTCTTGTATTCGAAGTTCCAACATCACGCACGGCGGCCGCGTACCAAACGCACGGGCTGACGGCCACCGTGAGCAACAAAGCACATTTTTCTGTTTTGATGGACGGGACAAAATACCACCTGAATTTTGATACCGGGATGAATCGCCTGGGATTTCACCCATCAGAAGCTGAGGATGTACGGCAGCTGGCGGTGGCAAATCAGCGGCTTATATGCTCCGGAATTTATTCCCATTTTGCTACGGCGGATGATCCGGGTTCCGGTTTCGTGCGGACCCAGCTCAACCGATTCCGGGAGGTTCTGACTCATTTTGGTGAGATACCACTGGTTCATATGAGTAATACGGGCGGCGCGGTACATTATCACCGGGATATCGAGCAGTTTACGATGGTTCGATCGGGCCTTACGCAGCTGGGGTACACGGCAGGTGATGTTCAGGTGGACTGGCTGACACCAGTGTTGACCTGGAAAACGCGCCTGGTACAGGTGCGCAACATAGAGGCAGGCGAGTCTGTCAGTTACGGGCGGAGCTGGACGGCAAAGAGCGATGGTTATATTGGAACCATTCCCACAGGCTATGGTGATGGTATCCCGCGTGCGCTGTCGAACAAACTGAAGGTGTTGATCAACGGCAAGTTCTACCCGGTGGTTGGAAATGTAACGATGGATTACATCATGGTAAACCTGGGAAAGAACAAACTTCCGGTTGATTCAGAGGTAACCCTGATGGGTGGCGAGGCGTGGGATGCATCGCACTGGGCTAAAGCCGCCGGGACGAACGTCCACGAAATCCTGACGGGGCTTTCAGGAGGCCGAATGGCCCGAAGCTACACCGATTACTGAGGGACTCAATGAAGGAGATTAAAGTATGGAAACCAGCTCGATGTCGTACCGGAGAGTATCATTTCGAAAGGCCTCATTGAGCGATCCGGACTGAATGTTTTCAAAACCCTGTGATGGCGGAACAAAAAGCACCCGCTTTTCTCCCTCTCGCATCCCCAGTAAACCATTTCTCAAGCCGTCCGTAAATGCACGCTGAATCTGGAAATTACTGGCAAAACCGGGCTGGATGCTCAGAATATTGACGATATTAGGCGAGGTTCGTCCATTTTGATAGGTGCTGAAGATGATGTCTCCATCCTCATTTCGCAGCGTGATGAAAACTGAAATGTCGTCGCGAATCACAACCTGGAACTCTCCCCGGCCTTCCTCCACAACGTGTTTCACGGTACCATCTTTCACCGGTTCGGCTTCGATACCGCTGATATCGTACGGATCAGGCACATTCTCGAATGTGGGTTCCTGGATATCAAAACCGGAATCTGTAGAACAACCCGCAGAAATGAGAAGAAGAGAAAACGTAAGAAATAGAAAAATCGGCGTATACTTCATAGAACGGTATAAAATAGGTGGTTATAGGTTCAGGATCTATTTAAGATCTGCGAAACCGGAAACTGCAGTTGAAGCAGCGGTACAAGTTAAAATCTATCCAATCATTGAAGATCGTAATTAATTTGGTCGCGATAAACCTTTATTCTTGAAATGGGTTTAGCTGGTGCATCATCCACCAAACGCAGCCTCCATCTCTTTCTTGCGTTTGCGGTGTGCAAATCTGCTCAGCAGGATCGAAAACTGGTAGAGAAGGACCAGGGGCAGCGCGATCATTAGTTGTGATACGGGATCAGGCGGAGTTAAAACGGCCGACAGAACCAGGGCGCCAACAATGGCGTGACGGCGATATTGCCGCATGCCTTCAGGGGTTACAATTCCCACTTTTGATAGAAAATAACTGATGACAGGAATCTGGAACAGTAGGCCGCAGGAGAGTGTCCAGAGCGCTACGGATGTGAAATACTCATTGATATCAAACTCGTTGCTGATCACGTCCGATATGATAAACTGGGTGAAAAACTGGACCGCGAAAGGAACCAGCACGAAATATCCAAACGCAACGCCAAGAAGAAAAAAGAAATTGATAAAGAGCGCATTCAATACGGTTTTTAGTTTCTGCCCGGATCCAAGAGCCGGCTCTATGAACGACCAAAGCTGGTAAAAAAGAATCGGGGATCCGATGATTACACCAATGATGATGAGTGTGCCCCAGTAGGTGAAAAACTGCCCGGGGAGCCGCCTCGAAATCAACGACAGGTCCACGGCGTTTAGCGGCATAATCTGGTACATAAAGAAATCTGAGCGCGTAGGGCCCAGAATGAACTCTTTAATGAAAAAGTCGGAAAATATAAACGCAACAATAATACCGATGCCAACACCGATGAGCCCTTTGATGATTCTCCACCGCAATTCTTCCAGGTGGTCCAGGAACGACATGGATGCGGTTGGGTCGATGTCAGGTTTTTTAGCCCGCGGCAGTATCGATCCCATAATTTTTCGTTTGGACGAATCCTGGTCCGGTGATTCACTCATAAATGAGGACGCTATCAGTGATCGGTATGGGAGTGAATGGCATCATAAAACTCTTAAAAAACGTTCTGTTATGAATCGACCCCGTGCGCAGCAGCACCCGGCGGGTTATTGAGGATTTGGTTTATACGTTTGACATATCGTAGAGTGGAAACTGTTTGCAGAGCTCCTTCACCTCTTTTTTGACCCTGGCAAGATTTTGTTGATCATCGGGCTGTTTCAAGACACTGTCTATCAGCTCAAATACGGTGGTGAATTCCTCTTCACCAAATCCGCGCGTGGTGAGTGCAGGGGTTCCGATACGGATACCGGACGTAACAAACGGGCTTTCTGTATCGAACGGCACCATGTTTTTATTTACGGTGATACCGGCTTGATCGAGAGCCTCTTCAGCTATTTTTCCTGTCAGGCCTTTATTGCGAAGATCTACCAGCACCAGGTGGTTATCGGTACCTCCACTCACAAGGTCATACCCGTGGGTGGTAAACGCTTCGGCAAGGCTCTTCGCGTTGCGCTTTACCTGCCGTTGGTATGTCTTGAAATCGTCCTGCAGAGCTTCACCAAACGCAACGGCTTTGGCGGCAATGACGTGCATCAGCGGCCCTCCCTGGCTTCCGGGAAACACGGCAGAATCGAGGACTTCGCTCCAGTTTTTGACTCGTCCCGATTTTCGTGCGGTAACACCAAGTCTGTTTTCGCCATCCCGGCCAATAAGAATCATCCCGCCGCGGGGGCCGCGCAGCGTTTTATGAGTGGTGGTCGTAACAACATCACTGATTTGAATCGGGTTGTTCAGCTCGCCGGCGGCAATGAGCCCGGCTGTGTGGGCCATGTCCATCCATAAAAATGCACCAACCTCATCCGCAATTTCCCGAAAGGCGGTGTAGTCAAAATCTCTTGGATAGGCGCTCGCCCCGATGGAAATCATTTTAGGGTTCACGGCTTTTGCTTTTTCCCGAACCCTGTTCATATCAATCCGGCCGGTCTCTTTTTCAACGCCATAGAATTCGGCTTTATACGTGATACCGGAAAAGTTGACGGGCGACCCATGGGTAAGATGCCCACCATGCGATAGGTCGAGGCCCAGCAGCGTGTCTCCCGGGTCCATAAACGCCAGGTAGACCGCCGCATTGGCGGACGCCCCGGAATGAGGCTGAACATTGACCCAATCGGCATTAAAGAGTTCTTTTGCACGGTTTCTGGCAAGGTCTTCTACCTTATCTACAAATTCACAGCCGCCGTAGTATCGTTTTCCCGGATATCCTTCCGCATACTTATTGGTTAGCACGGTGCCCATCGCTTCGATGGTGGCGCGTGAGGCAAAGTTTTCGGAGGCGATCAGCTCAAAATTATAATTTTGGCGTTCCGTTTCCTGCTTTATGAAACCTGCAATCTCCGGGTCCTTGTGTAGTAATTCGTTCATGATGTCTTTTTTTGGTCGGTAAGGGTGTGAATTTTATCTACACGGCGCTGGTGGCGTCCACCTTCAAAATCTGCTGAAAACCATGCGGTCAGAATCTCTTTTAGTTGGTCTTCATCAAGTTCACGTCCGGGCAGGCAGAGCAGGTTGGCATTATTGTGCTGACGTGTGATGGCTGCTACATCGGGGTTGTAGACAAGTGCACCGCGAACATTCGGGTATTTGTTTGCCGTCATACACATTCCCTGTCCGCTGCCGCAAATCAAAATTCCCTGGCTGTGCTCACCGCTGCTGACTTTTGCTGCAACCTGGGTTGCAAAATCGGGATAATCGACGGAATCGGATGAGTGCGTGCCAAAATCAACCGGCATGTGTCCCATCGATTCAAGAATTTTTTTTGTCTTCTCCTTGGCTTCGAATCCTGCGTGATCACTGGCTATGGGAAGTATCATAATGATTATTAGGACTTTTGAACGCTGTTTTGTTTATGGTACAAATATCTCGAAAAAAACAGTCAGGAGAAAACCTATTTACCGAAAATTACTCACAATCAGGTAGAATAGAAGATGTTTCAGCGAACGATTGACCGTCCGTTGAGGCAATGAGCGCGACAGGTTTTATTTCTGCGGCAATTGGTTTAAAAACGACAATTAAAACGGCGGGCGATCGAACCGGGTGATAATCGTATCGGTTGAAAGGCTTCCAAAGACCCCGATTCCACCGTCAACGTTGTAGATCAGGTTCGGGATCTCGCCGGGGGGCAGGGTAGACCCACCCAGCTGCAGCTCCTGCGAACGGATCACGTCTGCAAGATTTTGGTCAACAGAATTGATCACAACCGCATTTTCACCGAAGAATGCAACACCGAGCCAAGGGTATCTCAACAGGATGGTCTGGTCGTCCCGAATTTCGAAATTGCCTTCATTGATAAGACCTGATGAGTTATTGAAAAAATCCGACACCTCAGAATCTCCATCCTCAACAGCATCTCTATAAAAGGGTGTGAGGTTTTCGGGGCTGGGTTCCTTTGCAATGGTGTTAAAGACATACACGTTTTGGTTTGCTTCAGACTCGGTTGCGGTTAGCAGAATTTCAAGCTGATTCTCTGACTGGTAGACATACGACTCCTCCACCTCATTGATGATATTAAATTGCCTCGGAACGTTCGTTACCGCGGTGAGTTCATCGGGGCGATCGGCAAAGGTTACATCAAGCCTGTATGCTTTTCCCGCTTCCACCGGGGTTGACCTGTCGCGTGACCGGTAGACGCCTTCTGAAATGGCCCGGTATTCAAAGACGTTTTCGGCGGCACCATTTTCGTCAAGACGGGTGATGGTAACTGTTGCACCTGACAGGGCAACGTTTTCGAAACTATACTCCTGGTCTACCGGAAGATTTGTAGAGAGCCGCACATCCGGAAGCCGTTCGCCCGCTTCAGCGTATGCTTCGACGACCACGACCTCTTCAAATCCATCTTGTTCATAGATTCCACAGCCCTGCAGTAGTAGCAGAAGGATGCAAATAACGACGGTAATTGATTGATTGCTCATGGTTAAAAATTTACGGTGTATGACAGGGAGGGCAAGATAGGTAAAAGCGTTATCTCGTCCCTCTCCACTGGGTTTTCATCAAAATCGTAGTTAAAGAACCAGGTGTTTCTGCGTGAGTAGACGTTTATAATTTGAAACTGCCACTCGGCACTGCCGAGTCCGAGGAAGGTCCCGTTTCGGCTGAATGAAAGGTCGAGCCGGTGATAGGAGGGGAGGCGTGAGGCGTTCAGCTTGCCGATGGTAAATGCCTGTCGAGTGGTGTTTTCCCAAGGTATACTTGTGAAGTCGGTTCGTCCGAGTGGTTCTGTATAGGCCTGGCCGGTGGCGTAGCTGAAGACCGCGTTTGTGCTCCATCGATCAGATAATCGGTAGGTCAATACAACATTCAAATCATGCAGACGGTCGAATTTAGGCGGAAAGAAGCGGGCCTCTGATCGGCTGCTGGTGATATCGGTATTGAAACCGGGAAACTTTCGCCGTGTGATACCAAAAGTGTAGCCGGCAAAACCGGTGAAGTTACCGCTCTGTTTTTCAAACAGGAATTCGGCGCCGTAGGCAAACCCCTCGCCGAAACGGAACAGCTCGCGGTAATCCAGGCCTGCGGCATCGTTTGTGAATGGGTCGAGCTCAAAAAGATCGCGCATGGTTCGGTAGTACACTTCAACGTCAAACCCGTATCCCGGGAACGGGACAGTTTTGGCCCCGAGTACAAACTGGTCGCCGAACGAGGGCGGAACTCCCTCGTCGGTTGTGAGCCAGAGGTCGAAACCGGTAAATGCT
Organism: Bacteroidota bacterium; assembly: GCA_009909035.1. Lineage (GTDB taxonomy): Bacteria > Bacteroidota > Rhodothermia > Balneolales > Balneolaceae > SW132. The sequence continues at coordinate 9,687 of JAAAOB010000027.1, read as the reverse complement.
TCGTTAGAGATCAGCGTGAGAAACTGGTAGTAGCGGCCGTAAGCCGCCTGAAGGCGGATCGAATCATTTGGCTTGTATTCCGCCGAGAGGCGCGGGGCAAGCCGCAGGTAATCACCCTCGGAAAAGGAGTTTACCCGCGCGCCTGCGGTAACGGTCCAGCGGTCAGCGGGTGTCCAGCGATCCTGGAGGTACGCTGATGCATACCCGGATACAATACGGTTGCTGAACGTCTCCGCATTATCAAAACTATCGCTGAATTTTAGTTTGAGAGAACCGGCCCAGATACCGGTTGAAATTGTGTGACGCTCATTGGGCAGGTACTCAAGATCAGATTTTATAGAAAAATCGTTTATGGTGTTATCCCGCTCAATCGGGGTGCCGGCGATTTCGAATTCAGGATTGTTAAAATATCGAGAACCGGTGGCCGTGGTTTTGAGAAAAAGACGGTCGGATATTATTCGTCGCCACTGGGTACTTACCGTTTGGTTCCCATAGGTAAGCCCGATGGTGGCATCTTCTCCAAAGGGGAATTGTACATTGTCATTGCCTGAGTAGAATGCCAGCGAAAGCCGGTCATTTTCAGATGCGTCAAAATTAATCTTACCGTTAATGTCGTAAAAGTAAAAGCTGTCCGGCACATTATCGGTTGAGGACCGCAAAACGGCCAACAGGGGTTCCAGGGTAGAGCGGCGAAAAGCCAGCATCCAGGAACCGCGGCCCGTGGGACCCTCTGCACTGACCCGTGATGCTAAAAGCCCGAGGCTGACCGAACCGCTGGTGGAGTTTCGATTCCCGTCTTTGTTATAAATCGTGAGCACTGAGCCCAGACGCCCGCCAAACTCGGCAGGGTAACCGCCTTTGTATAATCTGACATCTTTCACAGCATCAGGATTAAACGTAGAGAAGAATCCAAAAAAATGAGACGGGTTATAAACCGTGGTGCCATCAAGAAGAATCAATGTTTGATCCGGACTTCCGCCGCGAACGTAAAGCCCGCTTGAAAAGTCGTTAGCCGCCTTTACTCCCGGTATGAGCTGAACCGACCGGAAAACATCGGGCTCAAGTACCGGGGGCAGATCCTTGATCAGTTCCGTTGTGATCCTGGACCTGCCGATATTTTTCTGTTCTTCTCGTTCAAAATCAGATTCTACCACAAGAGTTTCGAGTTCCAGGTCCTCAGGGTTCAGTTTAATATCCAGGCGGAGTGTTTCACCTGCTTCAAGATCAATCTCTTTCTCATACCGGCGATACCCGATATAGCTCGCTACAACCGTATAGCTGCCGGGCTCCAGGTTTGTAATCGAGAAATAGCCGGATGTATTTGTAGACGTCCCCCGGTTCAGCTCCACAACAGCCACATTGGCGGATATCAGAGTTTCTCCTGTTTGCGAATCGGTAATGATACCATTAACGGATGCGTTTTCCTGGGCGTGGACAGCGAACGGAAACAGTACAATGAATGATAATGTCAGCAGCCAATAGAGACGAATCAAGAAAGGTAGATCTGTAGTTCTGATTGATTGAAAGTTACGAACCAAAAACGGGATTGTTTCATTCAAAGTATAGATGAAAATGAATTGTTATTGAACAGAGTTGATTGAAAGGACAGGGAAACGTGAAATGAACTATCTCGGGGCAGAGCCCGCGAGGTATCAATTTAGAACCCATAATATTTTGGTCAATACATAGCTTATTTTGAAGTGTCCCCCTTTAAAGGGGACAATGGGGGATGATTCATTGTGGATCACAATCAAGTAATCGACAGTTCTGAACTCAGAAAGTCATCCCCGGCTCCCCCGACAGCTGTCTCCCGAAGGAATCCCTCACGGGGAAAGGGAGAATTAAACCACTTATGATTAAATTTATGGCAGATGCAGTAGAACAAAAAGCGACGATTGTAGATGAAATGGCGGTAGATAGCGCTTCATAAAGGTACGATTTTAGTATAAAATTCGTTATTATAGTTGAATGCAAACAAAGTAAATCATTTTCTTTGACATATTGGGGGTGTAACGGATTCGACGGGCTGCGTACAATTGCAGGTTGCATGCCGAGAGTGACCGATGGTTCTCGCAAATCAACCATCATGGATAAAAAGTAGTTGACAACAATTACTCATACCGACTGGCTGCGTAAAGCAAGCCGTCCGTTCTCACAGGTGTTCGTCTATTGACCCTGTCGTGAGCGCCGACTTAGATAGACTTTTCCCAAGTCCATGTCTGCTGGATGGAAGGAGAACATAATGCAGAATAGGGTGGAGTTGCTTTGCTATTGAGCACTGCTTCATCCGAACCCTTAATCAATAGCTAAGCATGTAGATACTTGACGATTTACCTTCCCGGACCCGGGTTCAACTCCCGGCACCTCCACATTGATACAAGCCCCGCAAGGATATATCCCTTGACGGGGTTTTCTATTGTTGCCACAAATTGGTAAGCAGACTCTACATAGTTTTATCGTATGGATTGGATCCGAGCGCTGATGTTGCGAAGCGATGCTTCGCCCCGGCACCTCCACTTAAATATGAACCCCGCAAGATGTTGTGTCTTGACGGGGTTTTTTGTTGGATGTAGGTTTTGAATTTGTCTCTTTATTTAAATGTAGGGAACATTCTTTAATCCAGGCGTTGATCTTGCAAAGCAGTGCTTCGCCGTGGCGTGAGCGTTCTGCTCGTGCTTCTTAACCGGATAATTCACCTACAGAGTTAATCATTTTGATGAGCTCGATGGTCTATTTTTTTGTGGTTGCCAGGCTCGTCTTGGAGTAGCTATTATAGCAGAAGATAGACAATCAGAAAACTGCATACGGAAACCACCAGGCCAATCATGAAGATATTGTAGGCCACTCGAAGCAGCTTAAACTTTTTAGATAGAACAACACCAAGTCCGTGAAGGTCTCGCGCCATTGTGGTGTAAAGCCGTGTATTGTCCGACATCAACTCCTCAAGCCCGGTCACGTAGTCGTCCCGATCCATACTGTAGAAATTACCAAAAAAGAGAATGTTTGATTTGTTTGATCGAACGTCTGAAAGCGTCACTTTTTCGTTGCTGACCCTTGGCCGGGCGGCCAACACAGAGTAGATCAGCGATAACAGGCACGTGATCAACAATAGTGCAGTAGGAAGCATCAGCCAGGAATTTGTACTGATTTGCGATGCCACGGATGCAATCATAATCGAGATGATAATCCCGTTTATGCTGATCATGATGTTCGATTTGTTATCAGCTATTGCACTGAGCTCGATATGGGTTCGGTAAGAGGTTCGGAACATGTCCGATACGCCCCTTTTGAGTGAACCAAGATCTTTTTTGTCAGGATCATCATCAGTCTCTTCTTCCAGGGTTGAGTTCTGCTGGGTTTTATGATTGTCAACGAGCTCAGGATTTTTATAGACCAGCGAGTATAAATTTACAGGAGTGGATACATTTTTGAGAGTCTGTACACCCAATGACTCCACGCGAATACCGGGATGGTTTTTAATCTCATCAAATACATTTCCGGAAATCATAACCGATCCATTCGAACCACAGGCCTGAATTCGCGAGGCAACGTTTACCGCATCACCATATATTCCCTCATCATCGTACACAATATCACCCGTGTGAATGCCAATACGAATGGGGACCGAAGGCTCTTTGGTAAGCTCAATCTGGATATCTCTCGCGCATTTTACCGCATCCAGCGCACTGCCAAACATGATGAGCGTCCCATCCCCGTAGTATTGAGCTACCTGTCCGCGATATTTCAACAGACACGATTCAATAACAGATCTCTGACGATCCCTGAGCGCCTTGGCGTTCTGTTCATCACTCTGCATTAATTTCGTATAGCCCACAATGTCGGCAAACATGATGGCGGCAAGCAGCCTGATATGATGATTGTCTTCGTTAATGCGTATCGACTGTAGTTAATTTGATTTTACTCTGATGGCACAAAGTTTTAATGGATCAGATATGGTCAAGCAGAAATTGTATCACAAGTGTGATAATCTTCATTTTTTAAGTGACCCAGATCCAAATGTATCAAATCACGTTGTTTAAAACACTAATTATCTTGCATACCGCTAATTACTACATTTCCGGTGCCGTTTTTCTTACAGGGATAGCTGAACGCTTTTTTCCTATCCTTATCGTCATCCAGCGTGGCATAGAAGTCATCCAGGTAATCAGTGGCAAACTCTTTGTAACCTTCATCAACCAGAGTGTTTTCTGTGATCATTCTGTAAATATCAGGCTTCAGCTCTTTAAATTGGGCAAATGTACTATTCAAAACACTCAAATCGTCAAGACAGTATCCACGGTATACTCTCTCCCTGACCGACCGCAGGTTTAAAGCAGGCGACGGCCTGGCATAAGGGCTCGACACGAGCCCAACCAAATCGAAATCGTAAGGAACGGATACATATACCATTTCATCGGTTAAAAAAAGAAGCTCAATGTTGTGTAAATATTGTATTGACCAGTCAGTGTTACCGATCATATATGCAAACACGCTCATCCTGAAAAATGCATCCCGGTCAACGATTTCCGGCCTGTTGTTCATTCGTTCAATAAGCGAAGCACCACTACGAGCAGCCAGTGTTTCTTTATCCTCTATGAGGAAGCCATACGTAGGATTGGTCTCTTCATCGCTGTCTGTATCATCGTAGGTAAACTTCACCAATCGAACATTAAAACTATATTCTGTAAACAGGTTATACAATTTATACGTCAGATATTCGCGGAGAACATACGGCTCTCCTTTGCAGGGAACGACAAGCTTGAGCTCTGGCTGGCCGGCAAAACGTGAGGTTTTGGGTACTTCGTGCTTCTTAAAATTGAATTTGAGAGGAGGGGAGTCACAATTCTTCTTTAACCGTCGAAAATTTCCTCTGACGCGAACGCGTAGATCGAGCGACTCTTCAGCACCCTTCGTTTCCACATGGAGTTTGACGAGATGATACGACGGATCATCCCCTCTGTCATTCAGCACGGTTTCGATATCCCCCTCCAGCCTGATATCTAAAACTTCCTCGCTGTCAAAAAGCCCGGAGTTTTCAGCAGACAACTGATCTGCTTGTAAACCGTACGATTCCGATGGCAATAAAAAGATTATTGCAGCGAGCAACATTTTCATAAAATTATCTGAAAACATGATCACTATGTCTGAATGGAGTGTAGATATAAAAATATTTTTAACCTCTCAACGTAAATCAGAAATTAATTTAAACACATACTCCTATACGCTTTGATATATGTAAAAGATTCAACATAATCAATTGTTTGATCTCATCATTTTAATGATTGGGATCATTTTTTAAGCGAAATAAGATTTGAAGAGTGTCTCAAATTCGAGACGATATTGAGCTGCAAAGCCTTTTATAAAAAACGATGGAAGGGCATTTTAAAGGGTCGGAATTGGAAGGAGAGATATTCAATACAATTGTTCAGAAATCCCATTCCAACACCAAGGTATAGATATATTGAAAAGAATAGAGAAAATCCATGACCAAAAACCTGCAAACAGTTTAGTCCTGGTTTGAGCGTCCCGCTCGTGATCTTGATCTGATGTAATGCCCATCAGGGGATTGATTCTGACGGATGTTTTTCTATCACGTAACCAATACAAAAATCGCATCCCATCTGCCAATCTTTGATTACATGCTATCGGAAATTGGGGGATCGTGTACGTCACTCTCTTGAAATTGTCTTTCAATTCCATACGTCAGACATGAGAAGGAAATGGCCAGCAAATATGTAAGGTATGTAATTTTTGAAACCTCAAACCCGATGACATCATAGTGTTCTCCACCGCTATCGGATGAGAGAGTGATGATGAAATCATACAAAAAAATTGCCCCGATAATGAGTGACCCGTACGTTTTGAATTTATTCATGCGTGGGTACGGTTATTTTCTCGTTGATTGTTTGCTCCGGATAGCGGAGAAATTACTCTCCGTTTGTATCCACTTCTTCTTGAATATTCCGTAGAAATATATTTCCAGTATAATAAAGCCCGCTCTATTATCCAACGGATTGGGCTTCATTACTATTTTATACATGCCATGGCGGGAAAAATTATCTTATTTTCCGATTTCTACAACTGAATCTTCTGTACCAAAGTCATTGGATGCGTAGCTGTCGGCAGCGTCATCATTTTTCCACTCTGTGCCGTCGACGAGGTATTTGAATCGGTAGTCGTTTTCAGGTTTCAACCGTTTTGTGATTTCCCATTGGCCATTTTTTAACTCGAGTTCGTCGGCCGATGTATCCCATTCGTTAAAATCTCCAACCAGATTGACACTCGATTCAGCCCAATCGGAAGGAATAGAAAAAGTTACTTTGCAAACTGTACGTTTTGGCGTGTATTTTCTTGTAAGCATGTTAGACAAACTTTTATTGTGTGATTTAAAACTGTAAATTCAAATTACCTAAATTTATAATGTAATAAAACAGTTACGTGTATGATGTTATGAATTTTGACAGAAAATTTATAAATAAAATTTACATAGAAGCTTCCATAACCTATGAATATTCGGTATGGAAACGATTCCCGGCTAAACTAGAATAATTTTTTCAATTCAATTATTAAAGAACCATGTTTTTTATCTTATCGGACGTTGTACAGTGCGAGATTTGAACCTGGTTTCAATTAATTCCGGTACTATTTAATTTTAAACACTCTGGATCTTTCCTGCGTGTTTCGGTTACGATTTACATTCTATTCGTACGAATGAAAACCCTCAGGAATAACCCCTGAGATATCAAATGGATTCATACCAGTTTGTTCGATATGAAGATTATTCCTAATTACTGCTCCGTCAGCCGACGGAGAGACTCTTTTTTATTTCCGACCTAATGGTCGGTGAATGAATCCACGTAAAATAGAAAATGGTGCAATAAATGAAGCATGGACTCAAGGTTGGACTGATCGGTATTTTGCTGCTTCTCTTGGCAGGATTTGGCGTGTTGACGTTGAGGGTAGACAGCATTGTAAAATCGGGAATTGAACATCATGGACGCGAGATGACAGGTACCCCGGTGACGGTATCGGATGTTTCCATCTCACTTTTTTCCGGTCAGGGCTCAATTCGTGGTCTCCGAGTGGCGAACCCGGAAAACTATAGCAGGGAGTACGCTGTGGAAGCTGATGAGATATTCATAGAGATGGATCTCTATTCACTGGCTTCTGATACTGTTGTTGTACGAGAGCTCCGGTTACTTTCACCGAAAATCTATATAGAACAAAAACTGCCTGAAAATAACCTTCATGATATCATCACCCATATGGGGAGTTTGGATTCAGATCGTGAAGCCGAGAAGGGGATGGTCATTGAACAATTTTTACTTCAAAACGGTGAAGCTGAGCTCTTCACGGCGGTTGGCGGGGAGAGGTCGGTACTGTTAGATATTTCTGCCATCGAAGTAAACGACCTTGGACGCGGCGGCGCTCGACAAGCTATTCTTGAGATTGCAGAACGAGTGGCAGATGAAATTCAGCGAGAGACGATGAATAACAGTTGGGAAAAGGTAAAAGATGCCGTAGAAGACCTTTTCAATTAAAATAGACACGCCCCCTGCAGATCCAAACGGAGTAGTGAACAGACATCAGCCCGCACTGGCTGATGTACCGCCGCCGGCAGAACCTGTAACTGCACCGGTTCCGCCCGAAACGCCGGAAAATGAGCTCGTACCCGAGGCGGTAAGAGTCGTCAATGAACCGGCAAGAGCAGCGGGATTGGTGGCAGAGTTTTGCAGGAGTATAATCCACGGCAGCATGGAGACCAGAGGTTTGTCGGATGATTCAATAATTGCGCTGATCTGCTTCTCATTCAGGTGAAAAGCAATAGCGTAGATAAAGTGGCGGTCCATCAATCCCATTCGGATTATTCGCCTGTCGGCATTTTTTAGCCCTTCCCGGTAGGCTTTCCAGCGTTGGTACGTCTCCTCACCATCTTTTGTGCGACGGATGATAAAAAACGAGGCGACAACCATGATACAAGCAACGGCTAAAGCAATGAGCGCAAATTCAGTGCCCATAACCAACAAGTATATCGAACCGGCCAACAGCAGAACCTGGCCTATGATATTGATTGTAACTCCTGTATAGCTCGTTTTATCGATCCATTCGTTGCTGTCGAACTCTTTTTTCACTTCGCTCTTCCATTCTGAGAACCAGGTAGAAGCAGCGGATCCGTCTCCTTTAAATAATTTGCTAAAACGATCTTCTCCATCCCGGATCTTATTCGATATGTAATCTATAAGCTTCGCTTCATAGGGACGAGTTGAGTCATCCGGGGGTGTCTCAGATTTTGAGATAATGAACTCTGATTTGTCATCCTCACCAGAAGAGAACCAGCCACTCTCTTTTGGCTCCTCTGGTTTTTTCTCTTGAATGGTGAACCATCCCCGACGCGCCAAGTCAAAAATTGTGGCCACCAGGTGATTTCCTGTTGTTGTGTTGCTTAATATGAGTTTTCCAATAAGAGCAGGCGGTACACGGCCGGGAACAACAGACGTTTCACGATCTGAAGCTGATCGTACAGGGTGTCGCGTTCCATATTTCCTGTAGGTGTAGATAAAAAGCAAGAGGCTTAGCAGGCTGAGAATGATGGTTGTTTCCCGCGTAATAGAACGATAAAACGCACGCTGTTCTGCCTTCTCTTCTGCTTCCTGCTCTCGTATCTTTTCCTGTTCTACAATCGTTGACAGGGAGAGTTCAGGGTCGGTTACGGATACAGAGGAATCAAACAGGGAGGTTGGAAACAGGATCCGAAGGCGGGCCGATTCGCGCCTCGAAATATTATTGGCGGTTAGAGTAAATCTTCCGGGCTCAACCACTACGGAGTTTTTTTCTTCCGGGATTCGACTCCAGGCATAAAGCTGATCGGTCGATACAGTGTCGGGCAGTGAAATGGAAACATGTAGGCTATCGGTTGATTTGTCGCGGCTGGGGGACAGGTAATTCCAAAAAAATTCTGAATAATCCGGACCAACAGATAAAGCGTCTGTAACGGTATAGGAGAGAGTAAACTTACGTGTTGTATCCTGTGCACTGTAGTGCCAGCGAATCGTTACGTTATCATCAGATGTTGAAACGCTAAATGTGCCGGGCACTTCCGAGTTTTCATTGATGTACTCGCGGCCGGCCTCCGATACCCTGATGTCCTGAATTTCTGAAAATCCACGGAAAGGTATCGATGCTTTGGCCCAGCTGAATGAACCCTCGTACCTGTAGGTAAAGGTTTCATGGATCCGGATGGTACCATCGTCCAGTATTTCTGCCTCCACCGAAATGGTTGGTATCTGATACGTTTGAGCAGAAACAGCTACAGAAAACCCACTGAAACTTAATAGGAATAACAATACGAGAATAATTCTCCGGGACATGGTCTTTATCATTAATGATGGATTGTTTAGAAACTCTACGGACGTTCGAAAAAATTGTTATCGTGTAAGCTGTTTCAGTAGAGAATACAAATCAATCCACAAATAACGAAACCATATCGGGCGGTGGTAAAAGCGACAGAACTCTTTATTTCAAAAAATCAGCGATTCAGCTGCTTCGTTTTGTCCTCTGTCCAGACTGAAAATCGATCTGCACTCTCGATCTGATTTTTTTTCTAAAGATAACAGAAGTAAAAACGATAAAAAGTTAAACGATGCTGTAAAAGATTTAATCTTGACAAAATGCTCATATTTAAATAGC